>CALDID010000137.1 GCA_937901865.1 uncultured Treponema sp. | reverse complement strand
TCTATACTTATACTCTATACTCTATACTTATACTCTATACTTATACTCTATACTTATACTCTATACTCTATACGCGAATTTTGAATATTTTTTTTGACGGCGTTTATTTTTTTGTGATTAGAAAAATTGACTTGACAAAAATTGAGATTATGCGCTAAAATTTTAGATAGTTATACGAAAACGTCGCTCTTGATAATGGCGGCGCATAAAATTTATCTGCTGGTAATTTTTGAAGACGGTGAATTGTGTCTTCTTGAAAAAATTGCGGGCAGATTTTTTTATGCCCGAAGGAAAAATATGGGAACGACGGTTAAACGATTTGACACATTGGACGCTTCTCGGTGGTTGGCAACACCGTTTACTCGAACTGCGGAGGGATTTTTAACGGGACGTGCCATTGTAACGAGTATCGGCGTTTTCACTTACAAATATTCTGACGGCACGGTTTTGCGTGAACTGCGTCTTCCCGAAGAGGTTTTTGCGCCTGAAAGTCTTGAAACGATGAAGCTTAAACCTGTTACCAATGAGCACCCAGACGGCTTTGTTACGCCCGAAAATCAAAAAGAATTACAAGTCGGAAGCCTTGGAAGCAATGTTACTACCACCACACAATTCAGAGAGGGAAGCGGTTGGACAGATAGCGAGAAAATTACAGACGGAATTCACGTTGCGATTGATATGACAATCAACAGGGCGGACGCGATAGACGATGTTTTGAACGGTCGGCGTGCGCTTTCAATGGGGTACACCTGCGAGATTGAAGAGAGTGCGGGCGTGTATATGGGTGTTGAGTATGACTGTATTCAGCGAAAAATCCGCTATAACCATTGCGCAATCGTGGACGCGGCACGGGCTGGAGATATGGCGCAAATTCATCTTGACAGTGCGGACGCTATTCTGTCCGTTTCCGTGCAAAATCAAACTACAAACAAAGACCACAAAGAACAGGAGGGGTCTATGAAAAAGACTGTGAGAATTGACGGGGTTGATGTTGAAGTTGACGATAGCGTGGCTTCACACATCGCGAGCCAGAACAAGCGAATTGACGAGGCTGAGAACAAAAAGCGCGATTTGGAAAAAGAAATCGACGAGTTGAAAAAGTCTGTTTCAAAACTGGAAGCAGAGCGCGACGCGGAAAAATCCAAGGCGGATAGTGCAAATGCGGAACTTGAAAAGGCTAGAGCCGACGCAATGGACGAAAAGAAAATCGACGCGGTTGTACAGGAGCGGCTTGCGGTTTTGGACGCGGCGGACAAAGCGGGTGTTAAGGTTACGGCGGATATGAAGATGGACGGTATCAAGAGAGCCGTTATTGCTTCGGTATTTCCGTCTGTCAAACTTGACGGCAAAAACGATGATTATGTTTCAGCTTGCTTTGACAGTGCAAAGGCGGAACTTGAGAAACGTGGCGACGCGGTAAATCGCACAGTTGGTTCTGATACGCTTTCTGGCAGTGCGGATAATTATGATTCTACAGCGGCTCGTCAGAGAATGATTGAATACAATGTGCGCCGTTCACGAGGAGAGGAGGCTTAAAATGAATCTTTACGGAAATCCAGTTTGTGCTATTGCAGGGCAAAAAGGTGGTTTGCAAGGTGTTACTGAGAGCCACATTGCAGGTGAAAATATCGAGATGGGCGCAGCTCTTTTTGGTAAGGTTGGCGACGACAGAGTTTTTGGAACTCATCAGAATGTTGTGGCTCTTTTGGCTTCTGCTGACCTTGTGGCAAGCAATAAGCTCTCTGCAACTGTGAACGGAGTTGAGCTTGACGCTGTTGATTTTGTTACCGATACGGACACCACTCTTTCGACTTTGGCGGAGGCTATCAATGCTAATGATGAGCTTTCGGAAGCAGGAATTGGCGCAAGTGTTGTTGCAGGAACAAAGATGATTACAATCGCGGGTGATAGCGATGTATCGGCTGAAATTGCGGTAACAGGTGGCGCAAGTCAAGCGACTTTTGTGGCAACAGCAACGAACGGAATGAAATTTGTGGGTGTGGCTGTTCACGAAGAAAGAGCGTACAGAGAAGGTACTGGCTACTATGCAAAGAATACCGCTGTGAACGTGATGACACACGGGAAAATCTATGTGGAAGTTGCAGACAGCGCAGATGTGGCGGACAAAAAGGCGGCTTATGTTGTGCTTTCGGGAGAAGACAAGGGAAAGTTTACAGATGAAGCTTCTGGGAACTATGACACAGGCTGTGTGTTCCGCTCTGACGAACAGAATGGGCTTGCACTCATTGAAGTGAACGGATTGAAATAAAAAGAGGGGGAGAAAATGGGCAGTAGATTTGCAAGATTGGATTCAAAAGAATCTGCGTTTTTTCAGCGTGAATGCGAGTATGTGAAAACTCGCACTTATGACCAGAAAACTCCAGCTTTGAAAGGCTTGGAGCTTATTCCGCAGGCTACGGGAATTCCGCTCGGAACTAGCGAAATTACTTACCGCCGTTATGCTGAAGCGGGACAGGCTAAGATTATCGCAAATTATGCAAAGGATTTTCCGCGCGTTGATGTGTACGGAGAAGAGGATACGGTCAAGGTCTACGACATCGGGGCATATTACGGTTACAACATCAAAGAAATCCGCGAAAGTGCTCTTACGGGAAAGAGGCTTGACCAAAGACGTGCAACGACGGTTCGCAATGCGATTGACCGAAAGCTCAATGAATTGACGCTTGTGTCAAACAAAGAAACGGGAACGTATGGGCTTCTTGATTTTCCAGGATTAACGGAAAGTACGTTGCCTGCGGACGGAGATGGAAGCTCAAAATCGTGGGCAGTGAAAGACGCAGACAAAATTATTCGCGACATCAATATTTTGCTTTCAAGCGTGATTGAAACGACAAAAGGCGTTGAAGTGCCAAATACGCTGC
>CALDID010000136.1 GCA_937901865.1 uncultured Treponema sp. | reverse complement strand
GTCTGTAACTCCAGAATTATAGTATGGACTTGTTGCCGATGTTGCAAAGAACGACGTGCCTGTATAAGAAGTTACAGTATACTTATCAGCCGTTGTAGTCCAATCAGAAGCTGTATCACTCGCAAATGCACTTTCTTCATAATCAGCATCCAATTCTGCAAGCTGAATCTCAAAATACTGTTCGTTCTTCAAATCATTAGATGCTGCCGTCCAGTTGAAGTCTACTATATAGCTATCTGCATACGGTTTTTCTACGAGTGATTCTGTATACTATGCATAGAAACTTGCAGGTGAAACTGGAGCAATTCCAATGAGATTCCTAATTGCTATCGTATCTGAAAAATCTTTGCCTGGCAAAATGCGAATAGTATCATTCCATACAAAATTCTTTTTAGTTTTATTATTTGCAAAAATGACCCTAAACAAATATGTTCCAGGATTCATTGTAACAGAATAGTTATTTACAGTAGCTTTGGAACTATTATTTTCGGAATCATACGCAAATACATCTTTTCCGCTGTCATAAAGAGTGACTACAGATTTATTTGAATTAGAATCGTTAATTACTTCGCCTGTTACTCTATCATATATACCTGCTGTAACTGTCCAATCAGAAACTGGATAATCTTTAGTCGTAAACCAATTTTCTTTAGAGCTTAAAGAAAGTGTCACGTTAGCTTCTTTTGTCAGTCCATCAGGCACGAGAGTAAACGTTGCAGAAGAACCAGTGCGCAAATCCACATTAGCCCGTCCAATAAGAACTGCTGCTGCAAGAACATCCGCTTCTGTTGGATTTGTGAGAGATTCGACGACCGCAACCAATGTAAGATTCCAGTTAGAATTAGAAATATCAAGTGTTACATCTCCAGAATACTCAGATGTTGTATTGTCATTTTCATCATATTTGGTGAATGAAACACTCTTAGGGGAAAGAGTTTCCCCATCTGACGATGAACCATAGACCCAAAAAGCAGTAACATCTGTATTCTTATATGATTCAGGTGCAATCATTCTTGCAAGGCGCGCGGTGCTGCTTGACGTGTCGATTACGTCGGCATAGTTGTCTACCGTAATCGTGAGCGTGCGAGAGCTAGATGAATCATCGTCGTCATCGTCGTTACTGCCCATAATGCCGTCTATCAAGCCCGAACAGCTCGCAAAAACAAACGACAAAGCCATAAATAAAGCTAAAAGCCATTGTTTCTTCTTCATAGGTTTTCCTCCTATAATAATTCACTAAAGTTATAAGCATTTGTAATGCTTTATAAATTTTCAAGTGCCGCATAAATTACCACAGCACAAGTATCTGTATACGTGTTTCCGTTTAAGCTCACGCTTAAAACAAGTTTGTATGTTTTCCCCGTCTCCAAATTGCTATTTGGCACATACAAAACAAACCTCTTTTCGCTGTAGCCGATTCCGCTCCCCTCAAACAACGTTGCAAAATTCTCGCCCTTCGACGAATCTGTCGGGTCTGTCAGCGTCCACGAACACTCTGAACAACCGCTCGGAGCACTCAAGTTCAATGTTTCGTTATCGGCAACAAAATATTTTTCATACAGCATATCGCTTTCCGCGAAATCAGCCTTTTTCTCTTCCTCCGTTTCCTCCTCTTCTTCCGAGCTAAACGCCCCGTTATAGTTTTCTACCATATCATCTAGCGAATGAGAGCACGACATAAGAAGCACAGTTATAACAATAAATAACCACCTCATTTCACAGCCCTATTGATAGCCCTGCGGAACAATTCCACAGCAAGCCTACATTGCTATCGAAGTTTGCCCCGCCCGATAAGACAAGCATTTTATATTGCAGTCCTACTATTAACTCTTCCGATACACTCGGATATACTTTTCCTGTATGCAAATACCGAATATTATTATTACACAGCACCCGAAACGCGCCGCCGCTTTTTACTTCTGCAAACAGCGAAAAATCGCCCTCTGAACCAAAAACATATTCATAACCAACTAAAAAATACAACCCTGTACAATACACATACGGCGGATTTAACACCACATTATCCGATTTATAATAATACGGAAAATCATAAGACGGCACGCCAATGCTACAAGCAACGCTCACCCCCCAATACGAATTAGGCAAAATCTTTTCAATAGCGTCGGGAATGAGCTTTCTGTTTCTATATTCGCCCTCAACTCCAAAGCTGCCGATGTAATAGCTTTCGCTAAGCGTCGAATAAGAAGCAAGCAAATCTATCGAATCGCCTATCTTAAACCTGCCAGTTCCCTCTCCTCCTTCTCCTGCCCCTAATCCCTCGCCCAAGCCCACAAGGTCAGAATCCTTGTATCGCTTTTCTCGGTATGAATAGAGC
Source organism: uncultured Treponema sp. (assembly GCA_937901865.1). Taxonomy (GTDB): domain Bacteria; phylum Spirochaetota; class Spirochaetia; order Treponematales; family Treponemataceae; genus Treponema_D. The sequence goes on along the minus strand of CALDID010000136.1, from coordinate 10,540 downwards.
TTTCCGTCCTTTCGCATACGAAGCACATAGCCTTTTTCCGTTCCTACAATCAAATACTCGCCGTCGGGGCTATATTCTATCGCGGTCGCAGTGTCGCCTTTTGCCAGTTTCAGCTCTCTCTTCACCGTGCTCAATGAACTGACCGTGTAAATGCGCACTAAAGAATTCTTCGTTCCTGCTGCAATAAACTTGCTATCGTCAGAAAAAACCGCCACATTGCTAAATCCGTCTTCGTCAGTAATGTTTATGCTCTTCTTTCCGCCCTCAACCGCCGCAATTCGTATCGTAGACTGCGACACCTTGCCTAAAAAATACTCGCCGTCCGCGCTGAATCGTGCTTTCATTTCTTTCGACACTTCCCAGTCAAACGGCATAGACACATTCCAATCTTTTGTATCGATAAGCGCAATTACGCCGTCATCGCATACACTAAGCACTTTTTTTTTGTCGCGGCTCACGTCAAGCGAGTTCACTTTTATAGGAAAAGAAACTCTTTTGTCTATCAACACTTCGCCAGTCTGCACGAGCTTAAAATATTCCGTCAGCTCACTGCCCTCGCCGAGCATAACAATTCTGTATCCGTTGCCCAAAAACGCCGCATCATCAATAAAAAGCCCGTCTTGATGTATTGTTTCTATCTTAAAATCATCTTCTAAGTTCCAGACAAAAGCAGAATTGTCGCTTCTTACGCCTAAAAGCCATTTTCCGTTATCGCTGAAGCTCACCGACACAAAATACGCCGCACTTTCGCTCTCTAAAGCCCCCTCTTTGTCTAATCCCTTTTTATCAAGAGCTTTAGAGCCGTCATACACGGTCGCGATAGTGTTTGTATCGGCTCGCCAAAGAACTACAAAGCTGTCGCCGCACGCCGCGAAATACTTTCCGTCAGCTCTCCACGCGACAGATTTTACCGCCATAGAATACTTTGCAAGGTAATTGCCAGACATTTTCTGTGCAAAAAGATGAGAAAGGCATATCATGTATAACAATACCAGCAAGCAGTTTTTCATTCATTTACTCTTTTTTATCCCCATTTTTCATAATAACGCATTTTTTACCCAATTTCAACTATCATACACTCGTTTTTTCTCTTTTCTTAAATTTCTTCGGAAACCTTATGTCATTGCCGTACTTGATACGGCAATCTATAGCAATCGAGCGTTTTTAAGAAAGAGGCTGAGCCTCAGATTATCGCCTCAAGGTAAGACAATGACAGTTATCGAACAAGTTTAGTAATAAAAAAAGACCCTCAAACTCTAAAAGTTCAAGGGTCTTTAATCAACAGATTATTCTGTCAAAACTTAGCAGTTCTCTGCGAAGTACTTGATTGTGCGAACCATCTGTGATGTGTAGCTGTTCTCGTTGTCGTACCAAGAAACAACCTGTACCTGATATGTGTCATCAGCTACCTTTGATACCATAGTCTGAGTAGCATCAAAGAGTGAGCCATAGCGCATACCGATAACATCAGAAGAAACAATCTCGTCCTCGTTGTAACCGAAAGACTCAGTTGCCTCTGCCTTCATTGCAGCGTTAATAGCTTCCTTTGTAACTTCCTTATTTGTCTTGATAACAGCAGTAAGGATAGTTGTAGAACCTGTTGGAACAGGAACACGCTGAGCAGAACCGATGAGCTTGCCGTTCAACTCAGGGATAACAAGACCGATAGCCTTTGCAGCACCTGTTGAGTTAGGAACGATGTTCTGAGCACCAGCTCTTGAGCGGCGGAGGTCGCCCTTGCGCTGTGGACCGTCAAGAATCATCTGGTCGCCTGTGTAAGCGTGAATTGTGCTCATGATACCGCTCTGGATTGGAGCGAAATCATTGAGTGCCTTAGCCATTGGAGCCAAGCAGTTTGTTGTACAAGAAGCTGCAGAAATAACTGTGTCGCCCTTCTTGAGAGTGTTGTGGTTAACGTTGTAAACGATTGTTGGGAGGTCATTTCCAGCAGGAGCTGAAATAACAACCTTCTTTGCACCAGCCTTGATATGCTCTTCGCTCTTAGCTTTAGAAACATAGAAACCTGTGCACTCAAGAACAACATCAACACCAATCTTTCCCCAAGCTGGGAGATTAGCTGCATCTGGTCCCTTGCACTTGTAGATAACAATCTTCTTGCCGTCTACTACGATGTAGTTGTCTTCGCCTTCACCATCGTGAGCTTCCACTGTGTGCTTTCCCTCACCGATTTTTCCTGCATAGCCACCCTGTGCAGTATCATACTTCAAAAGGTGTGCAAGCATCTTTGGGCTTGTCAAATCATTGATTGCAACAACTTCATAACCCTCAGCATCGAACATCTGGCGGAAAGCCAAGCGGCCAATACGACCGAAACCATTGATAGCTACCTTAACGCTCATGGAAAATCTCCTTAAACGAAATATTCTACTTATACTTTACCCCTTTTTTTCAAATAAATCAATAAAAAAAGTCAGTTTTGTCATATTTTCTCAACAATTTCATACAGGCACATCCTGTTTTGCAGGCACAGCCTGTTTTATTGAAATCAACGCAATGTTTTTCCAAATGCGATACTAGCTTTTATAGAAGTTGACAATAGCTTTTGTCAAAGTCGATGATAGCTTTTATCAAAGTCGATAATAGCTTTTGTCAAACTTGATGATTACTTTTGTCGAAGTTGATAAAAGCTATTATCGAAAGAAAAATCAGCTTAAGTTCGGAGTCGAAACTAGCTTAACTTCAAAGTCTGAATTAAGCTGGTTTCGATAGAAAAAATATTCTCTTCTGTTCTGTATCTCCAATTTTTCAGCTTCATTTACTAAAATTCGCTTCTTTATTTCACCTTTTTTGAACTTTGTTATTAAAAATACTTGTTTTTTTTTGCACAGTAATATAATAAAGATACTTTTATTTTTTTACCTGGAGGGAAGAAAAGCTATGAAAAAGTTTTTTTCCAATCTTCTTTTGGCTATAGCTGCAATAAGTTTTGCATCTATATTTACATCTTGTAACAACGAAGTGGAAACAGAAACTGAATATGTTTATTCATATACAGACACTGTTTACGATTCACTTTCGTCTAACTACTATCAAACATATTCTTTCTATGGATATGCAGGAACAGAATACACTGTTTCTTGGTCAGATAACTCAAGCTACGATATTTATGTTTCAGCAGGAAATAGCACATCTGACTACACAAGCTATTTTGCTTCAACGTCTTATAGCAGTAAGTCATTTACGCCGTCTACTACAGGATATGTTTACATCAAGGCAAGAAACACAGGCTCCTATTCAAAAAGCTATTCTTTGACAGTGGGCAACAACAAGAATAAGGTAAGTTTAAGTAAAGAAAGCTCTGGCTATGATTACACCTACAACTATAATGATAGCGTTTCTGGCACAATCTCAAGTGGCTCTGATTATCTCATCTATAGATTCTATGCTTATTCAAGCTCTTCTTACAAAGTCGAATGGACTAACGGAACAGGAGCTGAGATGGAAGTTTGTGCAGGAAGCTCATTAACATATCTTTATTCATACTTCGATTCAACTACCACAAGCGGACAGACTTTCTCTCCGTCATCAAGTGGCTATGTCTACATCAAGGTACAGCCTTACACTTCTAGCTACACAGGCTCTTTCACCCTCACTGTAAAGTCTACATCTTCTAGCCTATCGCTTTCAAAATATTCAGATAGCTCTTCTCTTACCTATAACTACAACGACAGTGCAAGCGGCGCAATTAGCAGCAGTTCTGGATATATAACATATAGCTTCTATGCTTACTCATCATCTTCTTATAAAGTAGAATGGACTAACGGAAGTGGTGCAAGAATGAAAGTTTCTGCAGGAACATCATCTTCTTCTCCGTCTACTTATTTCTATGAAACTACCACAAGCGGACAGGTTTTCACACCGTCTTCAAGTGGCACTGTTTACATCAAGGTTCAGCCTTACTCTTCTAGCTACACAGGCTCTTTCACGCTCACGCTAAAGTCTACATCTTCTAGCGTAAGTTTGTCAGAATATGCGTCATCTTATGCTATTGATACTGAAAATATTGAAACCGTTTATGCTTACTCAACTTCAAGCACAGACTTTTCAGACTTCACAAAAGTATATTTGGCATCAACTTCTGAAAAGTTTTATGAATTGGCTACAGTAGCAGGAAGAACTTATACTGTAAAGTGGTGCGATTCAAACACATCTAGTAGCTTTACAAATACATCTTCATACACACTTAAAGACGGCGTAATAACTGTGTATGATTCTTCATATATACAGCTTAATACATCTGATACAAATGCTTCTTTTACTTTCACTGCAACAGGTTCTACAACATACATTGGAGTGAAAAAATATAGTTCATCATCAACAAACGGCTATTGCGGTTTCTATGTGTACTACGAGCTATAAATAAGTTCTAAATAAAGAGCTTATAAAACACTAGGGATTATTTCTCTAGTGTTTTTTTTGTTGTTGCAACATACTTCTTTTTCGCTGTGTTTTATTATTCCTATTGTGCGAGAGTACAAAAAAATACGCTATTCTTTAAGAAGCGTGAAATGATTTTTCTTGAAGTCCAAAAGCCCATCTTTTTTCATTCTCCCAAGTTCCGCGCTCATCGCACTCCGTTCCACAGAAAGATAATCTGCAAGCTGTTGGCGGTCAAAAGGAATATCGAACGAGGGAGATTTCTTTACTCTTGCCTGTTCAGAAAAATACGAGAGCAATTTATCGCGAGTTGTGCGGCAAGAAAGATAGCGGAGTTTCTTTGTTAAATAGCGATTCCGAGAAGAGCTAATTTTGTACAGATTTTTTATGAAGCGAAGAGAGAGCATATTATCGCAGTCATCGCTTTCTAAAAGCTCTCTCACATTCAAAAAAATTATCACGGTCTCTGTGGCAGAAATCACGTCCGATGACAAAGGCATATCGTTTATAGTGGCAAAAGCCTCGCCGAAAATGTCGCGCGCTTTTATCTCGTTTAGAATGTTTTGGTTTCCCCACCAATCCGTTTGCTTTATATGCACAGCACCAAAAAACACAACGCCGATTTCACGAACTTTCTCGCCAGCTCTCCAAACACACTCGTCTTTTTGGAAAGCCTTTCGCTTGGCTTTTAGAAGATGTAAGGCATCTTCGATTTCTGTAAGCGAAGTAAAATGAGAAAACAAAGGGGATTGCTGGAGAATGAGAATATCCGATTTATCCCACATATTTTTACTTTGCGGATTCGGCTTCTTTTCGCTTTTTTTCGTCCCAGTAATTGATGTTTTCAAGATATGCGCGGCGAGTCATAACGAGGTCGATAAGCTCTTGATACATATTGTAATCCACTTCCAAAGCAATCGGGAAAATGAAATACTCCGTTTCGTCGCAATAGCGTTCGATAAATGCCGCGTCGGTAACAAAGCCCAAACTTATCATATTGCTGATTCGGTCGGCGCACTTCAACACTTTCGCTTTGTGGCTGCCGTTTGCAACGATGTGCTTGAGATAATCGTTCTTCTTCTGCCCGTCCCTTTTCGTTACTTCCATAACGAGTTCTAAGACCTTTGTTCCCTCGTCGTCCGCGTTCAAAATAAGGTTCGTGTCAAAGCCAGGAATATCTTCAACTACGTCGTGGATTACACTCGCCTTGAGCAGCACACTGTCGATATAGCCGTAATCCATAAGAATAGAAAACGTGTCTATTTGGTGGCGAAACATATTGCCGCCCGCCCTACGACGCTTTCCGATAAGCATAGTCGAAAGCTGCAAGTATGGCGCAAGGGAAATCCCTTTGAGCTGTAGCATGTGCTGTGTATCCATCTTCTCTGGCTTTTCTGTCTGCATTACATATTTGCCCATAGTATTATCTCCCTGCGCATTGCGTATTTGATTAAAGGCTCTTGATATAGCTGTTGAGCTTCTCAACTCTGCGACGGCTCAATTCGAGTTTATCTTTTTCCGCTTGCACAACTTCGGCGGAAGCGTGTTCAACAAACTTTGAATTAGACAACTTCTTTTCAGAGTTCTTGATATATCCCTCTTCCTTTGTTATCTCTTTTTGGAAGCGAGCGAGCAACTGCTCTTTATTGATGTTCTCATCAACGATGATAAACACTTCGTAACCATCGCCGACCGCACCGATTGACTTTTCAGGCTTCGCGCCCACGAAATCAACTGTACTCACACCAGCCAAAAGCTGAATCATATCAGTCTTTTCTTTGCACACTTCAGCCGCACTGTTCGGAGTGAGCAAAAGCGCGATGTGAATCTTTGCCGCAGGGTCAATGCCACATTCTGCACGCAGCGTGCGAACATTGCGGATTAAATCCTGCAACACTTCAAAGCGTTTAGAAATAGTATCGTCATCTCTTTTCTCTGCAACAACAGGGAAAGGAGCACAAACAAGCATACCAGTATAAAGAGCGTTTGTGATAATCTTCTGCTCTCCAGCCTTCTTTCTGTTTTCGATGATTTCAGAAAGTGGCAACTTGCCGTAAATCTCTTCGGTAACAAACGGCAGGAACGGGTGCAAAAGTCTCAAACTTTCTTCCATAACGTTAAGCAACACAGAAACAGCGCGGTCTTTTTCTCTTTCATCGCCATTCTTGAAGCTAAGCTTTGTCGCCTCAACGTACCAATCGCAGAACTTTGTCCAGAAGAACTCATACAGCGCGCTTGCACCGTCGTTGTAGCGGTATCCCTCAAGCGCAGAACGCTCTGCTTTTACCGCCGCATTGAGTTCGGCATAAATCCACTTGTCAAGTTCTGTCAAATCGTTATCTGTTACAGGAATAAGCGTGCGTCCTTCGAGATTGCCCAAAATATAGCGGCTTGCGTTCCAAATCTTGTTGCAGAAGCGGCTGCCGAGCTTGAAGCTCTCTTTATCCACAAGAACGTCCTGCCCCTGTGCGCACATATAGCCAAGAGTGAACTTGAGCGCGTCTGAACCGTATTCATCGATGATTTCAAGCGGGTCGATTCCGTTGCCGAGCGATTTGCTCATCTTTCTGCCCTGCTTGTCGCGCACCAGTCCGTGAATGTAAATATCGTGGAACGGAGATTTTCCCGTAAACTCCAAGCCCGCCATAATCATACGGCTGACCCAGAAGAAAATAATATCATACGCCGTAACAAGCGTTGTTGTCGGATAGAACTTCTTGAAATCCGCCGTTTCTTCTGGCCAGCCGAGTGTACTAAACGGCCAGAGCCATGAGCTAAACCAAGTATCCATTACATCAGGGTCTTGCTGTAAATCCTCTTTGCCAGCGTTACACTTCGGACACTTACACGGGTCTTCGCGAGATACGATTGTTTCTCCGCATTTTTGGCAGTACCACACAGGAATTCTGTGTCCCCACCACAGCTGACGGCTGATACACCAATCGCGGATATTTTCCATCCAGTGCGTAAACGTGTTTTCCCACTTTCTCGGATAGAAGACGAACTCTTCATTTTTCCACGCAGCCATCGCCTTATCTGCCAAAGGCTTCATCTTTACAAACCACTGGTCGCTTAAATACGGCTCAACAACGGTTTTACAGCGATAGCAATGACCAACGGAGTGCGTGATTTTCTCTTCGTCTTTGAAAAGCCCCACCGCTTTCAAATCCTCGATAACGAGGGCGCGCGCCTTGTCGCAGGTGAGTCCGCGGTATTTTTCAGGAACATTCTCGTTCAATGTGCCGTCAGGGTTCAACAAATTGATGACTTCAAGATTATGACGCTTTCCCACTTCCCAGTCGTTCGGGTCGTGAGCAGGCGTGATTTTCACCATACCTGTTCCGAACTCTTTATCAACATACGCATCGGCGATAATCGGGATTTCCTTATTGATGAGCGGCAGACGCACCTTTTTGCCGATTAAGTCCTTATATCGCTCGTCCTCAGGGTTTACGGCAACCGCAGTATCACCGAAGAACGTTTCTGGTCGCGTTGTTGCAACTTCAATCTTGCCGCTGCCGTCCGCGTACTCATAGTAAAGATGATACATCGCGCCCGCAGTGTCTGTGTGGTCAACTTCATCATCTGCCAACGCCGTGCCGCAGCGAGGACACCAGTTCACAAGGTAATGACCTTTATAGATAAGTCCGCGCTCGTAAAGCGTTACGAAAACATCGCGAACCGCCTTTGAAAGTCCTTCGTCAAGAGTGAAACGCTCTCGCTTCCAATCGACAGAGTTGCCGAGTTTTTTCTGCTGTTTTACGATTGTGTCATGATGGTCATTCGACACCGCCCATGTGCGCTCCAAGAACTTCTCTCGTCCCAAATCCTGACGGCGAAGCCCTTCTTTTTTGAGCGCGCGCTCAACGACGTTTTGTGTCGCAATGCCTGCGTGGTCTGTTCCAGTGAGCCACAGCGTGTTATCGCCTTTCATTCGGTGATAGCGGACGACGATGTCCTGCAACGTGTTGTTCAATGCGTGTCCGATGTGCAAAATGCCCGTAACGTTCGGCGGCGGAATAACGACCGTGAAATTAGCTTTAGACAGAGCGTCTTTGACGTGAACTGGAGAAGCCTCATCTGATTGCGGCAAAAAATACCCTTTCTCCACCCATTCTTTGTAGAGACGGTCTTCAAAATCTTTTGGATTATATGCTTTTTCCAGTTCAATAGCTTTCATAAAAAGAACCTCTTTGTTCAAAAACGTAATATGAATAAGGATTATAGCGAATTGCCTTTTATTTTACAATATAAAGCAATAGATTTTTTTTATTTATATCAATAATAGGAGAAAGCAGAGAAAAGAAAGAAAGTTTCGGGTATAACTGAAACTTTTGTTGTTTTTGCAAAAAGTTTCGATTATACTAGAAACAAATGAAGCAAGAAATCTTAGAGAGAATTGGAACAGACGAACTTATTTCGCAATACAAAGACAAACCTGTCATCAAAGTTATTCAAGGAATAAGACGCTGCGGAAAATCTTTTTTACTTTCGCTGCTTGAGGAAAAAATCGTGCAAAGCGGAATAGAGCAATCGCATATATTCAGCGTGAACTTTGAAGATTTTGAAAACTCTGATTTACAAGACGCAAAAGCTCTTTATGCAGAGATTAAAAAGAGAAGTGAAAAGTGCAGCGGGGAAAAAATGTATCTGCTGTTTGACGAAATTCAAGAATGTACTGATTGGGAAAAGTGCATAAACAGCCTTTATTCTTCCCGTACGCTCGACTGCGACATTTACATTACGGGAAGCAATGCGCATTTGCTTTCTTCCGAGCTTGCCACCTATTTAAGTGGTCGCTATGTTGTTATAACTATGCGTCCGCTTTCATACAAAGAGTTTTTATATTTCAATGCTCTTGAAGATTCTTCACAATCATTTTCAAGATTTATGACTATCGGCGGTTTTCCAGGCTTAAAAGATATGATGAACAGCGAAAATCAAATCAGAGCGTATCTTGAAGGGATTTATTCCACTGTGCTTTTAAAAGACATTATTTCGAGAAACAAAATAAGAGAAAGTGCATTGCTTGAAAAAGTCATTCTGTATGTTGCGGATAATGTGGGAAATATTTTTTCGGCAAAGCGTATTTCTGATTTTATGAAAGCAAACGGCAGAACACTTTCTGTAGAAACCGTTTATAATGACTTGCAGTATCTGCAAAATGCGTTTGTTCTGCACAAAGTACAGCGGTATGATATTCGCGGAAAAAAGATTCTGGAAACAATGGAGAAATACTATTTTGCCGACCAAGGACTGCTCTTCTTTTTGCACGGCTACAAAGATACATACATAAACGCAATTCTTGAGAACATTGTGTATATTGAACTTTTGCGCAGGGGCTACGAAGTGTATATTGGGAAAAATGGTGAATGGGAAATTGACTTCATTGCGAAAAAAGGCGGTGAAATGCTCTATATGCAAGTTTCCTATTTATTAAGCAGTGAAGAAACAAGAGAAAGGGAATATCGTCCGCTGTGCGAAATAAAAGACAACTTTCCAAAGCTGATTCTGACCTTAGACGAGCTTCCCGAATCGAACGAAAACGGCATTATCCGAAAGAACCTCAGAGAATGGCTACTGAAAGAAGAATAAATAGCTAATTGTTAACTACACTTAACAAAATTCCACTATTTTTGTAAACTCTGCTTAACAAAATCGGCTTTATTTTGTAAACTGTAGTTATGGAAAAGCTAATTGAACGGTTTAGAAAGAAGATTGCTGCAACAGATTTACGTTTTGTGAGAAGTTTAGAAAGCCAGATAAACTGGAACGCAAGGCTTGTTTTCATTCGTGGCTCTCGCGGAACAGGAAAAACAACTCTTTTGCTTCAGCACATAAAAAAAACTTTTACCGACAAGCTTAGTACTGTTATTTATGTGAGTTTGGATAACCTTTATTTTGCTGACAATTCGCTACTTGATTTTGTTGACACGTTTACCAAGCGAGGCGGAAAGTATCTCTTTCTTGACGAAGTGCATAAATATCCCGATTGGTCGCGTGTGATAAAAAACATTTACGATGATTATCCAGAGCTTCACGTAGCTTTTACAGGCTCTTCACTGCTCGAAATCTTGAACGCCCGTTATTAAAATGCAAAGTCAAGTGCAACAAAAAACTTCGGCAGGATTTTTCAGCTTCA
>CALDID010000135.1 GCA_937901865.1 uncultured Treponema sp. | reverse complement strand
CCGAACTTCCTCATAATATCCCTTTGTCGCGATTGACGGTGTTTCCTGAAAAGTTTTTGCTTACAAAAATCCGTATTCCGCTAGAAGATTGGAATGTATCGATTTTTCGCAGAGTCGGGAGCGAAGGCGTATTAAATGAGAAATCTGCGTCGTTCACATTCCTTGCAAAAATGGAGAAAGACGTTATTTCAAAAATAGCAATCGCTTTTGCGGGCGCGGTGTGTTTTCGCAATAAAGAGCTTGAAAACATAATGCAAGGCTTACGCTTACCGTTGAGCGATAGGCAAATAGAGGATTTATCACGAAAAACGAATGAAATACTCTCTTCATTTGAGCAAAAATCGTTTATTCTTCCTCCTATGCTGAAAAGTCAGTATCTTAACTTAATGCGCTATTCTTTTGAGCAATTATCTTAAAATGTTATCACTCTAAAAGCCGTTTATACTCCTCTTTGGTAATCGATTACTTCTCTTATATATGCGTATAAGGGAAGTAATCGATTTGTAAGAAATACTCAATTTCTTTGCTAACAATTCTATAAACAGTATTTGCTGTTTTTGTGCTAATTGCTAAAACGTTACAAAATGACAAAGATAAAAACTTCAATATAGGACAATACCGTCAAAGGTGATAGAAATTTTTTCCCACGTTTTCAAAATCAGTGGTATACTGAAAAACGTTAGGGAGATTCTATAATGAAAAAGAGTTCTTTTCTTATGTTTTGTATGTCTTCTGTTTTGGCTGGTGTTTCTTTTTCTTGCGCAACAAATGCAAATGTTGCCGAAACAAAATCAGAGCAGAACGTTTCTAGTGCTTCAGAGCCTGTAGCAAAGGATACAACTCCTTATGTTGCACCAAAAAAGACCTTGTGCTATAAGTTTGATTTTGGCGGAAATGGAGCAGCCGAAGGCTTTACTGCCGTGAGTGCTAAAGACGCATATTCCAAAGAAAAAGGCTATGGATTTGCAAATATCGACGGCGTGCAAGATGTAGAGAGCGCAGGTAGTGCAGAAAAAGCGGACGCTGTGGAATGGCTTGCCGACGAAGAGGGAATGAAGAGCGGTAACACGTTTAATGTAGACCTTGAAAACGGCATTTATGAAATCTCTGTGAATGCTGGCGGACCTATGTTCCGTGAAAGTGTTGTTGCAGAGGGCTTCTTTCATGTTATGGATTTGACGGGCGGTATTAACGGAGAGGACACTTGGCAAATGCCTATAACTGACGGACAGCTTAATCTTTTGGTTATGGCAGGAAAGAAGGGGACTCGTTTTGCCCTGTCTTCTTTGACGATTTCAAAACTCTATACAACCGAAAGTGCGCCTACAGTGTGGCTTTGCGGCGATTCTACGGTATGTAATTATTACAAGTTGCCAGATGATGAAAACACCTATCAGTATGGCAGAAACGGTTGGGGTCAGCATTTTGCAAAGTACATAAATCCTAAGTGGCAGGTGCGCAACCTTGCAACAGGCGGACAGTTCGCAAAAGGCTTCTATACATCAGGTCAGCACGAATCTGTGATGAACTATATCAAGGCGGGCGATTATTACCTCATTGCGATTGGTATCAACGACAAGAATTATTCTAACGAAGACGAATACTACGACACTCTTTGCAAGATGATTGACGAAACACGGGCAAAGGGCGCAATTCCTGTTCTTGTGTATCAGCAGGGAAGAGCGCAGGACGTAGGACAGGGCTTAAAATCTCGTTGGTTTGGTCCAAAGATGGAGCAGGTCGCGGCAGAAAAGGGCGTAAAGCTCGTAAAACTTTTTAAGATTGCGCTTGATTACTACGAGTCAATCGGAGCAGATGCAACAATGGCTTTGTACGCACCGAAAGACGTGAAAGACGCTTCTAAGGGAGTGGACACAATGCACTTATCTCCTGCTCTTGCAGACACATTGGCGAAATTCGTGAGCAATGAGCTTCCTGAATTACAATAAAAACGGGGGAATATTATGTTTTCAAAGGTTATGTTAGGATTGACGGCATTGTCTGTCATTGGCTTGGTAGGCTGTGCGTCTAACAGTGGAGTAGAGCAGACTGCCTTGAAAGGAGAAGAGAAAATGTCAGAATGGGCATTTAGATATAGTGCAGAGGAGGCACATTTCACTACAGCGGCTGATTCGATTCGATTTGCGCTTGAAGTGCCGTCGGGAAATTACGATGTAGAGATAGATTCGTCTGCTTCGAGCGTGATTAGCGAGCATATCGACGGAATCGAAGCGAATGCAGGGATAAAGAAAGATGGCAAGAGCTTTAAAGTGGCGGTATGCGACGGCGTGCTTGACCTCACATTTAGCGAGCCTGCCGAAGTGAAGAGCGTGAAAATCAAGGCGGAAGCGGAAAAGAAACCAAACGCCAAACCTTCGCTCTTTGTCATAGGCGATTCTACAGCGAAAAACACGGCGAACGGAGCTTGTTCGTGGGGGAATGTCGTTGCGGACGGCAAAGTAAAGCTGCCTGAAAAGTTCGGTTCATTCAGCAATAACGCAATGGCAGGGCGCGACAGCGTACAGTATTATAATCAAGCGCGACTTGAAACGGTGCTTTTAGCGATAGCTCCAGGTGATTATGTTACGGTGAATATGGGCATTAACTCGCGAGAGGCAGGGGAAATCCCGTCATATTACACGGTAATGCGTGATTACTACATCAAGGGCATTCAGCAGCGCGGCGGAAAGCCTGTAATCCTTCTTGCAACGCCTGACGGTCCGTATCGCGACGAAGCGGGCAACTGGACGAACTGGACAAGCGACTTTGATTTTGAAACAAACAAGTTCAAGAACAATCGTGGCGACGGCGCAAGAAACGGCGAGCTGAAGAAGTTGGCGGAAGAGATGGGCTTGCCTCTTATTGCGACGGGGCAGATTGGCGAAGATTATATGAATGCGCTGACGATGGACGACGTGGAAAAGTACAACAAAGAGAACGGCACAGCATTTACGAGCGTATTGGAGATGGTGCAGAGCTGGTATCTTGACCACAATCACTATCGCGAGCCTCTTGGCAAGATTATCGCAGGGTATGTCCTTGACGAGCTTGTCAAGCTAGAATAGTTGTTTAGCAGATTCATAGCTATACAAATAACACACTCCTTCGCGCCCTTTGGTAGTTTACTAGAGGGCGTTTTTGCATTAAAATAAAAGGTGTATGAGCGAAAGCAAGAAAAACTTAACACGAGAAGAAAAGTTACAGCGTGATTTGGAGAGGATAGGGCAGCTGCGGTTGATAGACGACGACTTTATGACGATATTCTTTGACGGGGACACAGTTCGCACGGAGTTTATTTTGCGGATAATACTGTCAAAGCCTGATTTGAAAGTGATAAAGGTTGTTGGACAGAAAGTAATAAAAAATCTACGCGGTCGTTCAGTTCGCCTTGACGTGTTTGCAAGGGATAGCGCAGGTAGCCCGTATGACATAGAGATACAAAGGGCGAGCGAAGGCGCAAAGCCTAAAAGAGCTAGATTGAACAGTGCTTTGATGGACGCTGACGAAACGGTGGCGGGCGATAAATCTGACAACCTGCCTGACAGTTACGTCATATTTATTACTGAACACGATTTATACAAGCAGGGCTTACCGTTGTATGTTGTAGAGCGGCATATAAACGGAGCAGAGCTGTTTAATGATGACTCACATATTGTTTATGTGAATGGTGAGTATCGCGGAAATGATGCGATAGGAGATTTAATGCACGATTTTTCTTGCACAGATTCGAGGGAGATGAGAAACGAGATTCTTGCAGAAAAAGTGAGTATGCTGAAAGGCAGTGAGGAGGAGAGAATGGGTGTTTTAGACGAACTGAGAGAAGAATATCGTGAAGAAGGGTGGCAGCAAGGTCAAATAGATATGGCGACACGGCTTATTACACTGGGAGAGATGTCGGAGGAGAAAGTGCAGTCGATATTTCAATTTGATAAGCGGCAAATGAATATGATACGCAGTCGAGTGGGGCAAAATATAAATAGCTAAAATTATATATGCGTGTTGAATAAGAGTGCTAGAGAAATCGGGCACTCTTTTTTATTTTTAGTGAATTCGCTCTTTAGCGTACGGTTTAATTGCTCTTTACTGTAGCGATTGCTTGCTCTTTAGCGTAGCGATGAGGGGCTGTTGAGCGTACGGATTGGTCGGTCTATAGTGTGCGCTAAAGAGCGAATTGAATGAAATATAAACATAGCACAAAAACAGATTTATAGTATAAAAATCTTGTTTAGATAAAATGGAGATTTTTAGCAAAAATTCAAAGGTTACAGGATAAAGACGTTTTAAGACAGACATTTGACGAATTTGTCTAGGCGAGAAACGGAATTCGGGTTGATTATAGAATTGCTATAGCAAAAGTAAATTTTGACATAAGGAGAAATGAACTTATGAAGAAAGTCGTAAGTGCTGCTGCGATAGCGGCATTTCTGAGCGGTATTGCATACGCTGATTTAAGAACTGGCGTTACAATCCTGCAAGGACAAGACATCGTAACATATCGCACTGCTGACACTGACAAGCAGGAAGAAGTGGGCGATACGCTAGGTTCACAGACGGGACTGGGGTGGTTTAACGATGATTACTCAAAGAACCGTTATTCTGGTTTTTCTGTGAAGGGTGATAACTACGGTGCAAGCATGAGCTTTAAACTCAACAGAAACACAGCAACTTCAAACGGATATGCAGGATATTGGGACATCGGTAAACTGCACGTTGCATTTGCTGGAAACGGTTTGGGCGGCTTTGGAGATGTAACTGACCACGTTGGCGGTGAGTTGTATGGCTTGTGGTATTACACAGAATCTTTGTATCAGTGGGAAGTGTTAGACGGTAATGCACCAGATAGTAGACGTACAAACCGAGCGTATGACAACTACACCTACAACGGATACAATATGACAAATGCGGGTGTGCCTTTGGCAAACAAAGACGGCGGACACGAGTTCGGACTCTCATATCCAGTAACAATACGGGGGGGGGGTGATTTATTATTCAAAGCTGTCTTAATCAATGACCGCACTTCTACGAAGACAAACGATAACTACTTCGGTTGGCGGAACTTTGTGGACGGCAATTTACAGGCAAACTGGACAAGCAACGATAAAAAAACAAAGGCTTCACTTACATTCAAAACAGAAGGGTTGACAACGTGGTATAGTGCATCTAGCGATACCGATGATGCAAACCAAACAAAAGGAATTGACATCGGAATCTGTGCAGCATTTTCTACATCAGCGGTGAAAGATTGGCGATTTGCGCTCGGTCTTTCTGCAATGGGCAAAAACCTCGGCGGCAATCTTACAAGCACAGCGGCTACAGACGATAACAAAGACGGATTGTTTGACACAAGCGACACATTCTCAACAGCATATTGGGGATATGGTGTAAACGCTGCTGCAAGCTACAAATGGACTGATTGGACATTCACACTTACAAATCAAGCAACACTTATTTTCTTGAGCGAGTATTCTAAAGCTCTTTCTAATGCGAACAAATACGGGTGGGCTCCATATCTTGGCGACATCGTTACTTTGAGCGCAGGCAAAAAATTGAGCGACACAATGAGTATGAATGTACCGTTCACATTCCGCTGCTACAATATGAACAGCGAAACAGAGGGCAAGGCAGAAAGTGCAATATACCTCACTCCAACAGTAACATTCACACCGCAGAGAAGCTGTAATCTCACAGTAGGCTTAGATATGGGCTTTGAGAACTTTTCAGACGAACCAAGAGCTTTGTGGGCTAACACAACAGCAAGAGTGTATGCGTACACATACCCACACACATTCACTATACAAGTTCCTGTAACTTTCAACATCACATTGTAAACGAGAGGCTATGAGAATTATGAAAAAGATATTCGGAGCGGCAGTAGCTGCAACACTTTTAGCAACAAGCACTTATGCGGCAAGCGTGAACATTTCTTCACGTTATGGCACAAACCTTTTGACGTATGCACAGACAGACAACGATGCAGAAGTTGATGACGGTCTTTTCTTTGCAGATGATTATTTTAACAACAAGGTCGGCGCACAGTATACATCTCGCGGCTGCTACGACTTTATGACATTCAAGGCAGACGGTGCAAGAGCTGGCGTTGAAGCTCGGTTCAAGGTTATGAGCAAAGAGTTGGGTATGCGCCTTTACAATGGCTATATCACTTTCGGCAATTTGAAGCTCATCGCAGGTCGCTTTGACGCATATCCTGTGGTAGACATCATCACCGACGCAACAGCAGGCTATCACTTCAACAGCTATGCGGCACAGTATCAGCCAGGCTTTGACCCGCAGGTAATGAGCCTTTTCTTGAGAGAAGAGGGATTCTTACGCCACGAGAACAGCCGTATTGCTTCAACAGCTAAGGCAAATGTGAATACTCAAGTTTCACTCGACCTTGAGAGTAACAACTGGTATTTCTACGACGCAAACAATGCAGGCGCGTGTATCGATTATGACACAACGTATTTCGGCAATCGCGGCGGCTACGGCTTGGAGTATGCGCTCGGCGATGAGTGGCTTTTCCGCTTTGTGCAGACATTCGGTTCTGCTTGGAGTGAGCAGGCGAGTTATGTGAACAACTATTTCGGTGAAAAGACATTCACAAACTTCAACTTGCAGGCTAACTACACTATGCAGGACGTATTCAAAGCTGCGTTAACGTTCAAGATGAGCGATATTGTTTCTGGTATCTACACAGACGGCGATGCGCTTTTGCAGAGTGCAGGAAGCGACTTGCAGGCTATGCTCGCAGTTTCTAGCGATTACTTCTATAACTTGAAGTTGTATGCAGATTATATGTTTGCCGCGACATTCGTGGGAATGGAAGACGAGGACGGAAACAGCGATATGCTTGGCTTCCACGCAATCGACCTCCGCGCAATTTATGAACTTGCAGATAATTTCAGAATCGGCTTTAACGGTAATCTTTCTATGATTGCACAGAGCGATTATATCAAAGAGTATGCAAAGGCAAATGATACAGACATTGATGATTTTATCGGATTCAATGCAGGTCTTTCAGCAAGCTATGACCTTTCAGACCTCATCACACTCGACTTTGATACAGGTTTCCGATGTGTGAACTTGAATAACCGCAACTCAAAGGGCGACAAAGATATGATGCAGGTGTCTGCTATTGGTGCAGAAGCTGGCGTTTGCTTCAACATTGCAAAGGGTACAGCTCTTAACTTGGGCTTGAACTGCTTGTTCCAGAACTTCTCTAGCGAGGACGAGGGAAAGAACATTTGGCTCAACAACAACAAGAACTCAACAGATGCTGCAACAGTTTACCCAGGAACTGTGGTTGTAACTGTTCCAATGTATATGAAGGTCTCTCTCTAACAGCCACAGGCTGATTTGTAGAGCCACAGGCGGCTTTGCACGCATAGCGTGTTTTGCACTCACAGGGTGATTTGCACCCATAGGGTGATTTGTGAGCCGCTGATGGCATTGAGAAAAAAAGTGTACAGCTTATCAATGGTAAGATATGAATCTTACAGGCAGTAAGATGTACACGTTACAGGCAGTAAGATGTACACCTTACCGCCTGTAAGATTGGATAAGAATTCCGCGATAAAAGCGGGGAGAAAGTTTGCTTATGAAATACAAAAATATATTGAGGGCATTTGCGGCGGGCGCATTGCTTTTTGCAAGTGTGTTCACGGGCTGTTCTATGCTAGGCGACGCGCTCGAAAGCGAAGACGACGACGTTATTGAAACTCGCGCCACAAGTGCAGAAGTGGACACGGACGTATACGAAGACGGCAAAGACTATATCAAATTGTCGGTAGGGGAAACGCAGGCAATTACAGTGCTTCTTTCGCCGTATAATGCTTCTACAGAACCGACTTGGACATCAAGCGACACAAGCATTGTAACGGTAGAGGCAGGAACTTTGACAAGAAGTGCTGCTGAGGAGTATGCAAAGGCAACAGCAACATTGACCGCAGTCGGCACAGGAACGGCAACCGTTACCGCAACTGCGGACGGAGTGAGCGCGACAATCAAAGTAAAAGTCGGCGGTACTCTTCCAGCGGCGGCTGTGTGGAGTATGAAGAGTGCGCCAAGCGTAACATATAACGGCACTGTATCTACATTAGATTCAACAGGAATTATTCCAAGCGATAATACAACTCCTGTATATATCTCAAGTGATTCTAAGTCGCAGACAACTTTGCAGTTCTATTCATCTTTAGCAAACTCAAAAGGTGGCATTTCATATAAAAACAATGCGCTTTATACAGGAAAGAATGGTTCTGCTTCTGTTGATACAATGGCAATTAGAGCTGCTCAGTATCTTGTTTTGAATGTTGCTTCAGATAATTCTACTGTGTCGATTACTGCAAAGCCAGAAGCTGCAGCTCTTTATCGTGGTATGTGGTTCGATGACCATCAGCACACAAGCTCTAATGATTGCACATTTGATACTTGGACAGATACATCTTCGACAATGAGTGTTTATAACACAGCAGAAGAAACAACTGTTACAAAGACTGTAAATAAAGGTACATACTACATTTATATCAATAGTGTATATATCTCAAATATCACGGTAACAACGGACGAGAAACTTATTACAGTTACTTCTAGCGCAACCTCTGCTCTTATTGGTAGAGAGAATGCTATTACTATCACGACAAGCCCTGCGAATGCGAAACTTGTATTGACGGACGGCGAAGATTATGCAACGCTTACGAAAGGCTCAGACTCTTGGATACTCACAGGTACGGCGGCAGGCGAAGTCGAAGTTACTGCAACAGCCGACGGCTATGCTTCTAGCACAACTACATACGAGTTCAGTTTACCAACTGCTAGTGCAACACTTGCTTCTGATACTATTTTTATAAGTGGTGATAACAATTCTACAACACTCACAGTTCTTCCTGTAGGCGCAACTGTAACTGCGGACAGCACAACTTATGCAACATTTGAAAAAGCTTCAAGTTCTTCTGCGGGTGATGTTTACACTGTAACAGGTGTGGCAAATTGTGGCATTACAGAAACAAAGACTGTAATATTTACCTTAACAGCAAATAAGTATAACGAAACTACTAAAAGCCTTTCTGTAAAGCCTCTTTCAATCACTCTTACTCCTTCAGCAGAAACTGTAACTGTTGGAAGCTCAATCACTATTACAAGCGATGTTGAAAATGCAGTTCTTACTGTAAATGATACAAGTGTGGCAACAATAGAAAAAGATAGCTCTGGAAACTGGATTTTAACAGGTGTAAAAAAAGGAAGTGTAACAATAACAGCTAGCTGTGCAGGATATTTTAATCAAACATTGGATATTACTGTAGGTGAAATTGTTATCCTTGCACAATGGAGTTTAACGAGTGCGCCAAGTGTAACATATAACGGCACTACTTCAACTCTTGATTCAACAGGAATAAACCCTGATACAACTGTTGGTTCTGTTGCTATTGCAAGTGATTCTGAGTCTGAAACAACTTTGGAATTCTGCGGAGATGTAAACAACTCTAAAAAAGGCTCTATTGCATATTCAAATAATGCACTTGTGATAGGAGCAAATGGTAACTGCAAAGGTGATGATAAAAATATGAGAGCTTGTCAATACTTTATTTTGACTGTGGCTCAGGATAATTCTACTGTGTCGATTACTGCAACTCCAACAGGTGCCGCTGTATCTTATCGTGGTATTTGGTTTGATACTTATCAGCATACAAGCAAGAAAGATTGCAAGTTTGCTGAATGGAGCGATACTAATGATACAATGAGTATTTGTAATAAACTTGAGGAAAAGACGATTACAAAAACTGTATCGGCTGGCACA
>CALDID010000134.1 GCA_937901865.1 uncultured Treponema sp. | reverse complement strand
TCTGTCTGCGCTTTTGTCGCCTCGGTAACGTGGATTTTCATCGGCATTCCCGTGCTTTCCATTCGGCTTGCAACATTCACCGTGTCGCCCCAAATGTCATAAATAAATTTGTTCTTACCGATGACACCTGCAACAAGCGCGCCAGAGTTTATGCCGAGCCTGATTTGCAGTTTCACGGGCGACGTTCTGTTGAAGGTGCGAACATCGTCTAAGAGTCCTTGCGCAAACTTAAGCATTTTTATTGCGCCGTCATTTTTCTTCTCTTGTGTGAGTCCCGTTGCCGCCATATACGCATCGCCGATGGTCTTGATTTTTTCTATGCCCTCCCTTTGCGCGCGCTCGTCGAACATCGTGAACATCTTATTCAGCATTGTAACGACTTCTTTCGCCCGCATTTCTCCGCTCACCTTGGTAAAGCCCACGATGTCGGTAAAGAGCACCGTAACATTCGGGTATTCTTTCGCAATCGTGCTGTCTGGGTGCGAAGTGAGCTCCTGCGCGATTTCCATCGGGAGAATATTCAGAAGCAGTTTTTCTGAACGGTTCTTTTCGGCTTCCAGCTCTTTGGTTCTTTCTTTTACGGTTTCTTCAAGCCGCCTGTTCTCTTCCTCGATGTGAATCAGTTTTTTTTCAAAAAGCATTATCGTGGTTGAGATGATGAAAATAGCGAAAATGCTGCCGAGGAACACATCAAAAATGCGGTTCGTCAGCGGCTTTAATACGCTGGAATAAGTAAATGTAACGTGTTGTGCATGCGGGTCGTAATCGTGCGGCGTGTACATAATACAGCCAAAACCGAGCGTCTTGAGCGGCGTAATGCGGTAAAAGTCTACGCCGTGAATGTTCTCTTTGTCGTCTTTTTGCGGCTTTTTAACGGCTAAGGTATTGCGATAAAGCGAGAATGTGCCGTTCCACGGTCCTGGGTCAACGGAAGAGCCGTTGGGAACGAAAATAGAGAATGACCAATCTGTGATGATGGTGCTTTTCATATTGTTGAAAATAACGCCGTCATACTGTGCGCCTGTGCGGTCGGGGTCTTCTTCGTCAACCCAATGCTTTTCGGCGTTTCGTTCAAACGTTATGCAAACTGCTTTTGATGCGTCGTTTTTTGTATCTGGACTGAAAAGCGTCAAGTTCTTTTCTGGCATTGAAATACCCGTGATTGAAACGGCTATTAAGCCGACCAATATAACGCCTAAACTTGCGGAAAGTATTTGCCAAAAATGCGTTCTTTTTTTTCTTTGCGGTGTTGTGTCTTGCATTTCGTGATTCCTCTTATAAGATTTACCTATAATTATAGCAGTAAATGATGGAAAACAAAAGCAAAATTATTTTTCTGCGCAAAAAAGAACTCTGGCATACATTTTGAATGTTAAACCGTCAAAATGATTTGTAAATCATTTTCTTGTAAATCCTTGAAAATTGATTTCTTTGTAATACCAGATATAATACTAGGTATGAAACAAAATAATACGGTTGTAATTACAGGGGGGGGGGCAAAAAATCTTGAGCAGAAAACACTCTCTCGCCGCTTGCGCTTTATTGATGCAGAAATAAGGTCGAAAACATATCCTAATGCAGTTGTTTTATCTCATCTTTTAGAGGTCAGTTCGCGCACTGTTCGACGCGATATTGAAGAGTTGAAATTGTTTTATAATGCGCCGATTGCGTTTGACAAGGTAAAAAACGGCTACTATTACACCGAAGATTCTTTCTATATAAAGGATATGTTTTTCAATGAAAGCGAAATTGATGCAATCGGGCTTTTAGAATCGTCGATTGCTTTGTGGAAAAACACCATTGCCGAAAATGTATTGCACTCGATATTTCAAAAACTCATCGCCTCGCTTGATTCTTATTCACAGAAAAACACACTCTCGCGCAAAATCACCTATATTTCAGCTCCGCAAAGCAATATCTGCAATACGGTCTTTAGCGATGTTTTTCTGGCATTGAAAGAACAAAAGGAAATTTCTTTTGCCTATCGTCCGCTTCAGAAGCAAACGTTTTTAGAGCGAAAAATACAGCCTTATCACGTTGTTTGTCAGCGTGGAAATTGGTACGTTATCGGTTTTGATTACTATAAAGAGGCGATTCGACTGTTTTCGTTTGCCAGAATGAAAGACTCCCACATTTTAGATAAAACGTTTACAGTTCCTGAAGATTTTGATTATCGAGATTGGATAGATGAAAATTTTGGTGTGTATGCAAGTGAGCAAGATGTGTACAAAGTGCGGCTTTTGTTTGCGCGCGAGGTAGGGGCATTTGCGCTTTCTGAAAAATTTACAGAAAATCAGAGTGTAGAAGAGAAAGCAGACGGAAGCGTTGAAGTGAGTTTTGCAACAACGCAGTTTTCTGAAATATTGCGATTTGTTCTGTCGCAAGGGAGCACAGTCCGCGTCTTAGAGCCAGAAGAACTCATCGACGCAGTAAAAGAGGAAGCGGAAAAAGTGAGAAAGCTTTATGAAGCATAATGCTAGTATGCGTTGGTGTGTATGCTTTTGATTTCCGAAATCGGCAAGTTCACTGCAAGCGCAATCTGCTCATCAGACAAACCTAGTTTGAACAAATTATGAGCTGTCATCATACTAGCTTGCTGCATACCTTGCTGCAGTCCGTAGCGCATAGCTTCTTCGCGCTGTACGGCGATGTCTGTATCGTAATCGTATTCCATATCGAACATATTTATCACCTCCGATGCTTTTCGCTCTAAGTAATCACTCAAAATATCGCGCTTCTTCGCTTCCTGTATCGCCCATTTGAACGGCTCTTCAAGTTCCTCTGAGTGCTCTTTTGAGTACCGAATTAAATCAATCAGCTCTGAATACTGCTTTAAGACGGCGCAATTCTTTAGCAACTCTTCAACAATGCGCCCGTTAATCTGCATTGCGACATCATTTGCATAGCTCATATAGAATTGTGAAGTTTTTCTATTTCGCCAATAGGCAGATTCACTGCGCTTGCAATCTGTTCATCTGATAACCCTAGCTTAAACAAATTATGTGCGGTCGTTATGCTAGATTGAAAAGCTCCGCGCTGTTCAGCTTGTAAAAGTGCGGCGTTCTGTATTGCATTGCGTTCGCGCTCGGCGGTTTCATACGAGAACTTTGCCCACCATTCCTTTTCGTCTTTGCTTATATCGCGCAACAGTGTATTCGCCATTTTCAAATCCTCCTGTCTGTCGTCAAACTTCCGAAAAAGCTCCTGCGTCTTTTCGCTTCCGCCCGACTTTATCATCAATGCCCAAAACTCCAGTTCACTCATCGTTTCAATGTTTCGCTTTAACTTCGGCAACTCGATAAAATGTATTTGCAGCACATCTGATAACTGCGCTCCATTCTCATCATCGCGGAATTTGTAGCTGTGGTGAAATCGCTCTTTGCCTTTTTCCTCTTTGATTACAGTGCAATCCATAAACATAATTTGATACACTTTCGGCATTTGCGAATACAGCACGCCCGTTTTCACCGCATTTTTCGCAAGCACTGCGCCATAATAAATACTGCGCTTTATTTGGTCATCGTGTTGCTTTGTGCCTTGCATTTCTACGTCAACTTCGCTTCCGTCGTCGAGTATGCAATGAATATCAAGTCTTGGAAATTTTCCCAACACAAAATCGGGAAGAATATCAGGATTGAGTACGGTCGCAGTTTCAACGCGTTGTCCGATGATTGAACCGAGCATTTTCGTGCGACAATAAATCCCCGCGGGTGTTTCCTTAGAAAAATACGACTTGAAAACAACGTCGTTTTTGAGGTCAAGAAGCCGTCCTTCTGCTACCGCTTGCCGCGCTTGCTCCCGTATGTTTTCATCTGTTTCAAATATCTCTCGTTCGCTCATCTTCCCTTGCATTCCTCCTGCAACAAGTATAGCACACAATGGCTGAAAATACAATTTGTCTAATGAGTGCGAAAAAAAATGCCGCCGTCAAGCGGCATTTTTGACAAGTCTTTAACTATGTTATGAAATACATTTCTATAAAATTACGGGTGTTTTTAAAAGGTGTTACGCGAAAGATATGGAGTGAAAATGGTTAATTATTTAGGCTCTTGACTAGTAGGCAAAATACTAAAAACTTGCTAAAAGCCTAATCAAACCGCAGGGAGAAATATATTCTTCTCTGCGGTTTATTGTATATTTTATAGAAGAAAATTACTTCAGTTTGTTGTAGCCGTAAACTGCGGTGTCGCCAAGCTCTTCTTCAATGCGAATAAGCTGGTTATACTTTGCCATGCGGTCAGTGCGGCTCATTGAACCTGTCTTAATCTGTCCTGAGTTCGTCGCAACTGCGATGTCCGCAATCGTGGTGTCTTCGGTCTCGCCAGAGCGGTGGCTTGTTACCGTTGTATAACCATGGCGGTGCGCCATTTCGATTGCTTCAAGCGTTTCGGTAAGAGAACCGATTTGGTTCACCTTGATGAGAATTGCATTTCCTGCGCCGAGTTTGATACCTTTTTCAAGAAACTTCACGTTTGTTACAAAAAGGTCATCGCCGACAAGCTGACAGCGGTCGCCAATCTTCGCAGTGAGCTTCTTCCAGCCTTCCCAGTCGTTCTCGTCGAGTCCGTCTTCAATCGAGTCAATCGGATACTTTGTGATAAGCTCTTCAAGATATGCAATCTGCTCATCGTCAGAAAGACATTTGCCGTTCGGGTCTTTTGGGGTGCCGTTGGAAAGCTCTTTGTAGTTGTAGAAAAACTTGCCGTCTTTTTCTACGCTGAACTCACTTGCCGCGCAGTCCATAGCGATTTTTACATCTTCGCCAGGCTTATATCCTGCGTCTTTGATTGCCTGCACGATTGAATCAAGTGCATCGTTAATGCCGTCGAACTTCGGGGCAAAACCGCCCTCATCGCCAACAGCCGTAGAAAGTCCGCGCTTTTTGAGCAACTTTGCAAGTGCGTGAAACACTTCTGCGCCCATACGAATCGCCTCTTTTTCGCACTTTGCACCAACAGGACGAATCATAAACTCTTGGAACGCAATAGGAGCGTCAGAATGTGCGCCGCCGTTGATGATGTTCATCATCGGAACAGGAAGAACGTGTGCATTTGCGCCGCCGATATAGCGATAGAGCGGAATATTGAGAGCTTTTGCTGCCGCCTGCGCTGTTGCAAGAGAAACACCAAGAATAGCATTTGCACCGAGCTTTGATTTCGTTGGAGTGCCGTCGAGAGCGAGCATCTTCAAATCGATTGCACGCTGTTCGAATACATTGCAGCCTTTGAGCGCAGGAGCAATAACCTTGTTCACGTTGTCCACCGCTTTCAGCACGCCTTTTCCGCCGTAGCGAGCTTTGTCGCCGTCGCGGAGCTCAAGAGCTTCGTTTTCGCCTGTGCTTGCTCCAGACGGAACAGCAGCACGACCGAGCACGCCGTTTTCAAGAATTACGTCAACTTCAACAGTAGGATTTCCACGAGAATCAATGATTTCGCGCCCAATAACATCAGTAATTTTAACACAGTTGAGCATTTCTAATGCCTCCTAAAAAAACAATGACCGATTGTGGCTAATGAGTCAATGCGTTAGCTTAATCTAACTATATAATAAAATTTATCGTATGTCAATTTTCAGAAAGAAAATCCTACTTGTAAAAAGTTCGTACTAATGATAATATTTATCAATTGACTTTTGAGCAGGATTTGCTTTTGGCAATGACCGATTGTGGCTAATGAGAATTGCCTTTTGCATGTGCTGTTGTCTAGTCAAAATCAACGACCAGAGGTATTGTATGGTTTATACTGCAGAAGTGGAACATATGTGCCCACTCGCAAAGGGTGCGTATCACGGACCGGCTCCAATTCCTGAAGAAGGCGCATGGGTTCAGGCTAAAAAGATTGAAGATATTTCAGGTTTCACACACGGTATCGGTTGGTGTGCACCGCAGCAGGGAGCTTGCAAGCTCTCTCTTAATGTAAAAGACGGTATTATTGAAGAGGCTCTTGTTGAGACAATCGGCTGCTCTGGTATGACTCACTCTGCGGCTATGGCTTCTGAAATCCTTATCGGAAAGACATTGCTTGAGGCATTGAACACAGACCTCGTATGCGATGCTATCAACACAGCTATGCGCGAGCTTTTTATGCAGATTGTTTATGGCCGCACACAGAGCGCATATTCAAAGGGCGGTTTGAAGGTTGGTGCTTCTCTCGAAGACCTCGGAAAGAACCTCCGCTCTCAAGTTGGTACAATGTTCGCTACAAGAAAGACAGGTCCTCGCTATCTTGAGATGACAGAAGGATATGTTGAAACTTGTGCTGTTGACAAGGACAACCAGATTATCGGTTACAACTGTATCAACTTCGGAAAGCTCATGGACGCTCTCAAAGCAGGAGTTGACCCGAAAGAAGCTATCGAGAAGGCTCGCACTCATTATGGTCGCGTAACAGCAGACCAGGGTATGGTGAAGCTCATTGACCCACGCAAAGAGTAGGAACGGAGGAACAGTAAATGGCATTATTTGAAGATTACGAAGGCCGTATCCCACAGGTAAACAAGGCTCTTAAAGAATATGGTTTTGCAGAGGGCGAAGCTGGTTTGAACGAAGCTCGCGAGCTTTGCAAGAAGCACGGTTTCGACCCGTATGAAATCTGTCAGTCAACACAGCAGATTTGTTTCGAGGACGCAAAGTGGGCGTATGTCTTAGGTTCAGCAATTGCTATCAAAGAAGCGGAGAAGACTGGCGACAAGACAGGTTCTGCTGCAGCTGCAAATATCGGAAAAGGCTTGCAGGCATTCTGTTTGCCAGGTTCTGTAGCTGATGACCGCAAAGTTGGTCTTGGTCATGGAAACCTCGGTGCACGTCTTCTTTCTGAAGAAACACAGTGCTTTGCATTCTTGGCAGGACACGAGTCATTCGCTGCTGCTGAAGGTGCTATCAAAATCGCAGCTAACGCTAACAAGGTTCGCAAGAACAAGCTCCGCGTTATCTTGAACGGTCTCGGAAAAGACGCAGCGCAGATTATTTCTCGTATCAATGGCTTCACATACGTTCAGACAAAGTTCGATTACTTCAACGGAGAAGGAACAGACAAGGCTTTGACAGTTGTTAAGGAAGTTCCTTACGGCTCAAATCCTGACCGCCTTATCGTAAAGTGCTACGGTGCTGACGATGTTCGCGAAGGTGTTGCAATTATGTGGCACGAGGACGTAGATGTTTCTATCACAGGAAACTCAACAAACCCAACTCGCTTCCAGCACCCAGTTGCAGGTACATACAAGAAGGAAAGATTGCTTGCTGGCAAAAAATACTTCTCTGTAGCTTCTGGCGGCGGTACAGGACGCACTTTGCACCCAGATAACATGGCTGCAGGTCCAGCTTCATACGGCTTTACAGATACTCTCGGTCGTATGCACTCAGACGCTCAGTTTGCTGGCTCTTCATCAGTTCCAGCACACGTTGAGATGATGGGCTTTATGGGTATGGGCAACAACCCGATGGTTGGTTGTACTGTTGCTTGCGCGGTTGCAGTTGCAGGTAGCCTGTAATAATAAACCCGACTAAGATTGTGGAGTGATATGTGAAGAAGTCTTGAAAAGACGGAGCATATCACTCCACTTTTTTATTTGTGTGCGAAAATCATAAACAGTATTTTTCTTTTATTTCTGCCGAAAAACGATGTGCGCCTGAAGAATTTAAATGCGACGGGTCTCCGAAAAATTCGCTCGGATAGCATGGAATCTGCGTTTCTACGAAAATCGCGTATTTTTTCTCTATGCCGCGCATAAACGCCGCAAATTGCTCTGCATAACCGCTCGTTTGGACAGCATTAAAACTCGCTTCATTCATCGGAAGCTGAATAATGTAAAGCGGAATGTTGTTTTCTCGGCAAAGCAGAATAATTTTGTCTAGATAAAATCGAATGCTGTAAAGCGGCTCAAACGATTTTTCTTTCGCTTCGCTGTTCAGTGCAATCGATTTTTCGCTTTTACCAAAAAACATCTGCCCCTTTGAAAAAGCAACGTCAGAATAGTTTTGCCTGTTTAGTTTTGTGCGCCGAAAGAAGCTGTGAAAAACCGCGCTGGCGTACAAATTCGGAAAGCGAATATCATAGCGGCGAATTAAAGAAAGCAAATTTGCTTTTTCTCTTTGTGAAAGCGGTGCACCGTCATTGAATTTGACTTCTTGCGCCTCTTTTTCTTCTTTTGGTGAAAGATAATGAAAATAGAGCGTCCGATTTTCAAAGCATTCATTTTGCGTGTAATGAAACGCGCCGAATCCCAAAAAGATTTTTTCAGGTGCAGGGTGATTTTTAAGATACGTTTTCAGCGCGTAATACATTTCAATCGCTGTTCCGCCTCCGATAGCAAGATTGTACACATTTTGCGCAATTTCTTCGGGGATAATAGCCGCTTTCATTCGCGAATCACCCAAAAAAATGATTTCACGCTCATCTGAGGGGTTTTCGATATAGTCTTTCTGTTGCATCCACCACGCATACTCGCCGTCCATATACGATTCCAGCGGAAACTTCCATAGCAATAGCCATAAAAGAAAAAATGCGAAAAGAGAGCCAAGAAATGTGAAAATAATAAAATTTATAAATTCCAAAAAACTTTCGAAGAAAAAGAAGTAATTCAATTTATTAATGAAGAAAAAAATATTGAAGATGCTTTTGATATACCCAAAGAAATAACATTATTTAGTAAATTAAAAGCGGCACTTAATGAATTAAGCAGTAAAATAGAAAGATTTTTAGAAATGTATGGTGTTAATAAAAAATGGAGCAAAATTATCTCTTATTTAAGTATTATTTTCGTTATAACATCATTTATTTATTTGGAAAGTAAATTAATTGATTCTTGTAAAAATTCTTGTAAGAAAAAAAAATG
>CALDID010000133.1 GCA_937901865.1 uncultured Treponema sp. | reverse complement strand
ACGATTATTCCGAAATACGATGTAAAAACGGTGTGGTAAAACAACGGCGCGGACACGGAGGCTCTGGAAGCAGAGATAGACGCGCTTGTGTATGCGCTCTATGGGCTGATTGAAGACGAGATTGCGACGGTGGAGGGGGAGTAAGCAATGTAATGTTTGATATTTTGTGATACAATGTAATGGAATGGAGGTGATTTATGAGCGATACGGCATTTAATGCGGTTAGCAATGTAGAAAAACAGATTTCTATGTTTTCTTTTTCTGAGCAGATTCGCATAATGGCATATGTGGCGAATTTGATTAAGCAAAACGCTGAAGAAAAGGAAGCCAAGAAAGATACTTCCTTTATTGATGCTATGCAGGGCGTTCTTTCTCATGAAGATGTTGAGGCAATCCGAGCTACTCATCATTTGAAGTTCAAGGAAGTGTAAATTGTTGTATTACCTTGATACGAATGTAATTCTTGACTTAATTGACCGAAAAAACGGAATTGCGGAAAAAATGGGCGAAATCTATCAGAATCACACGATAAAAATGAGTGATATTGTGTATTATGAAGTTCTTAGAGGCTTTAAATACAGAAATGCAGAAAATAAGTTCAATATTTTTCTGAACTTCTGTAAAAATATTCCTGTGGATTTTCAAACTACAAAATCGCTAGAGATTGCAGCTGATAATTATTCTTATCTTATGCACTCTGGTAAGCTTATAGAAGATGATGATATTTTAATCGGCTCGCTCGCTATTGCAAACAACGCAATTCTTGTAACGAACAATACAAAGCATTTATCGCGCCTGCAAGGTATCCAACTAGAAAATTGGGCTGTGTGAGAAAATAACGGGGTTCATACCGCACGCGACGACAAGCGGCCCTGTAAAGGCGTGTGCGGACACGGAGGTTCTGGAAGCAGAGATAGACGCGCTTGTGTATCTACTCTATGGGCTGACAGAAGATGAGATTGATGGAGAGCGATAAGAAAGCCCGTGCAAGACATCTTTGCGAAATGTGGTATACTATTGTTATGGAGGTGAATTATGGCAGAAGCGTTAATGCAAATGTATGAAACAATGACAGAAACTGCACAAAAAGAATTGTATGATTTTGCGCTATTTCTGTTTTCCCGTGAAGAAAAAAAAGCTGTTCAGCAAAAAAAATCAATGTTTGGTGCATTAAAAGATAAGATTTCATATATTGCACCAGATTTTGATGAGCCACTTGAAGATTTTGCGGAGTATATGTGATGAAATATTTACTCGATACACATGCAATTCTTTGGTATGCGCAAGGAAGTAATGAACTTTCAAGCCTTGCAAAAACTCTTATGGAAAATGAAGAGTGTTTTTATAGCATAGCTTCTCTTTGGGAAATTGCAATTAAGCAAAAACTTGGAAAACTTGACGGAACTCTTACGATTACTGAACTTGATGAGTTATGTAGAACAGCTCATTTTGTACAGCTATCGATAAAGCCTGTGTATATCGAAAGAACAAAGACGCTTGATTTTATTCATCGCGACCCGTTTGATAGGCTTTTGATTGCACAAGCGCAATGTGAAAATCTCACTCTTATTACTCGCGATACGATTATTCCGAAATACGATGTAAAAACGGTGTGGTAAAACAACGGTGCGGACACGGAGGCTCTGGAAGCAGAGATAGACAGCCTTGTGTATAAGCTGTATGGTCTGACGGAAGCGGAGATTAAGATTGTGGAGGGGGAGTAAGCAATGCAATGTTTGATGTTTTTGAGGTATAATGTAGAAATTGGAGGTTTCTTATGATGGTACAGGGATATTTTGATGGCAGACAATATGTTGCTCTTGAAGATGTTGCGGTGAAAGAAAATCAGCGGGTGCAAATTATGATTCTTGATGATTATATCGAGCGCGATGAACATACAGAAAATGCAAAGTTGCTTGCCCGCTACAAAGGATTCGGAGGAAAGCTCTGGACAGAAGACCCTCAAAAATATGTTTCGGCATTGCGCGCGGAGGAACGGTTTTAAGTGAAATCTATTTTCTTTGACACATCGCCTCTTATCTACTATCTTGACGGTTTTGAACCATACGCTTCAAAGGTTGAAAAATTTATGCTTTCAGCAATGGACGAAAAGGCTTTTTTGTACACGTCAACGATAACTGATACGGAATATTTTGTGTACCCATACCGCGAAAAAGATTTTGTAAAAATCATTGGCTATAAATCATTTTTGCAAAATGCGCATTTTCTAAAAATCAGCGTCGGTGAAGACATCGCGGAAAAAGCGGCACAAATTAGGGCAAAATATCAGGGAATAAAAACGGCAGATTCGCTTCAACTTGCAAGTGCAATAGTTTACGAATGCGATGTGTTTTTGACGAACGATAAGCAACTGCGTCAAGTCGAAGAAATCAGCGTGTTGTTGGTAGACGACTTATAGGCGAGGATGCGGAGGTGTATGCGCTCTATGGAGAGAGCGCGGCGAAAGGAAAAATTACCTTTTTACTCATCGTCGTCGTAGTCGCCGCGGCTGGCTTTTGCAGCACTCCACGACGATGATTTTTCTGCAAGCATCTCGGCATCTTCTCTCCCCTGAAAGTTAGCCCATGCTTTGAACTTCGGAGCTGTCATTTTTTCTTTTCCCCTGTTTTTCTCTTCTAAAATCTTCTAATCCATTAGCCATATTTGCTTCTCCTCTTATATACAACGGCATATTTCATCGCATACAATGCAGTTTTTTGCAAAAAAGTGTGTTTCACTCGGCTAACTATATTGACTTTTTTACGTCGTTAGCGTAAGGTAACAATATACGGTTTGGTATTTACCATTTTTATCTTTTTTACTTTTTCTTAATTTAAGGAGGTGCGATGATGCCTTTATTATTAGCAACACCAGGTCAGGAAGTTGTAGTTAGCAAAGTTGGCGGTAATCCAGAAGTAAGGCAGCACTTGAATGAGCTTGGTTTTAATGTCGGCTCTAGCGTTACTGTCGTGTCGTCAGTAAACGGAAACCTTATCGTAAAGGTAAAAGATTCTCGCGTGGCATTGGATAAGAGCCTTGCAAGCAAAATAATGTTTTAGTTGGGAATAAACTTACATAAATTAAGGAGCAAACATAAAATGAGTACTTTACGAGATGTAAAAGTCGGCTCAACGGTAAAAGTGAAGAAACTTCACGGGGAAGGCGCACTCAAACGTCGCCTTATGGACATGGGGTTTACAAACGGTTGCGAGGTGTATATCCGAAAGGTTGCACCTCTTGGCGACCCTGTTGAAGTTACAATCCGCGGTTACGAATTGTCTGTAAGAAAAGATGATGCTGAATGCATCGAGATTGCATAGGCTAACCTTGTGAGGAGAAGAAAATGAGTATTAAAATTGCTCTCGCAGGTAATCCAAACTGCGGAAAGACAACGATGTTCAACGCTCTTACGGGCGCGAATCAGTATGTAGGAAACTGGCCTGGAGTTACGGTCGAAAAGAAAGAGGGTAAGCTCAAGGGGCAGAAAGATGTAATCATCACTGACCTCCCTGGCATTTACTCTCTCTCTCCGTATACAAACGAAGAGGTTGTAAGCCGTGATTATCTTGCAAGCGACGAGCCGAGCGCGGTTTTGAACATTGTGGACGCGACGAACATCGAACGCAACTTGTATCTTACAACGCAGATTATGGAGCTTGGAAAGCCTGTTGTTCTTGCGCTCAATATGATGGACGTATTGAAGAAGAACGGCGATGTTATCGATACAAAAAAACTTTCTGAGAGACTCGGTTGCAAAATCATTGAAACATCAGCTCTCAAGGGCAGCGGTATTCAAGAAGCGGCTCAGCACGCAATCAACGCGGCAAACACCAAAAAGCCTGCAACGGTCGCGAAGTTCAGCGCAGACGTGGAAAGCGCAATCAGCGAAATGATGAGCGTTGTGCCGTCAAACATTCCCGAAAACTTGAAGCGATGGTACGCGATTAAGTTGCTTGAGTGCGATACAGTGGTAAACGAGCGACTCAATCTTTCTGGTGCAGACAAGGATAAAGCGGCGGCAATCGTTTCTGCTCTTGAAACAAAACTCGACGACGACACAGAATCAATTATCACAAACGAGCGATACAACTATATCACCGACTTGCTCAAGGGCTGCCTCAAGAAATCTGGTTCAAAGCTCACGACATCAGACAAAATCGACCGCATTGTAACAAACCGCTTCCTCGGTATCCCGATTTTCTTGGCGGTTATGTGGTTCGTGTATTATCTGTCAATTTCTACCGTCGGTACGTTTATGACGGACTGGACGAACGATACGCTTTTCGGCGAGTGGTTGCAGGGCGGCGTAGAAGGCTTCCTTACAGACGCGGGCGCAAATCCTGTGCTGATTGACTGCATTGTAAACGGTATTATCGGCGGTGTTGGCGCGGTTTTGGGCTTTGTGCCGCAGATGGCAGTTTTGTTCTTCTTGCTTTCTATCGTGGAAGATGTGGGCTATATGGTTCGCATTGCGTTCGTTATGGACAGACTTTTCCGCAAGTTCGGTCTTTCTGGAAAATCATTCATTCCGCTCCTCGTCGGCTCAGGTTGCGGCGTTCCTGGTATTATGGCAAGTCGCACGATTGAGAACGAAAACGACCGCCGTATGACGATTATGACGACGACGTGGATTCCGTGCGGTGCAAAATTGCCTGTTATCGCAATGATTGCGGCTATTCTTACAACGAAGCTTTCTGGCTCAAACGGTGGCTGGGTTGCTCCTTTGATGTATGTCATCGGTGTTGCAAGCGTTTTAATTGCGGCAGTTATCTTGAAAAAGACAAAGTATTTCCACGGCAAAGCGGCTCCGTTCGTTATGGAGTTGCCGCAGTATCACATTCCAGCAGCAAAGACGGTGTTAATGCACACTTGGGAGCGTTTGCGCGGCTTTATCATCAAGGCTGGAACAGTGTTGTTCCTTGCGTGCTTGGTGATGTGGTTCTTGTCTAGCTATGGCTTTGTAAACAAGGCAAATCCTGATGCTCGCAACTCTGGTTCATTCGGCTTGACAGCAAGCATTATTGAAGAAGCAGTTGAAGAGGGCGCGGAAGAAGACGCATTCGCTGACCCGTCAGAGTATTCTATTATGGCGACAATCGGAAACGGCTTGCGCTATATCTTCTTGCCACTCGGTTTCGGCAACGAAGAGGGCGGTTGGCAGGCAGCGGCGGCAACTCTTTCTGGCTTCACAGCAAAAGAGGGTATTGCTTCTACAATGGGCGTTTTGGCTGGTGTAGACAGTGCTGATGTTGACGCAATGGCAGAAGCTGAAAATGTAGCTGACATTATCGGAGGCGAAGAAGAAGCTGAAATCGCGGACGACGGCGAGGAGAGCGAAGAGGAAGAAGGAAATGCAATGAATGCTGTTAATGCAATCGGCGCATGGTTCCCGACAGCGATTGCAGCATTTGCATTCTTGTTGTTCAACTTGCTCGATTCTCCTTGTTTGGCTGCTATTGCTACTATGGCGAACGAGCTTAAGAGCAGAAAATGGTTCTGGTTTGCGATTTTGTTCCAGAATGCCTTTGCGTACGTTATCACGTTCATTTTCTATCAGTTCGGAATGTTCTTTGTACATCGCGGAACAGAGTTGTACGGTTCAGGTGCGTCAGTGGCGGGATTTGTAGTTGCATTGATTTTCGCGATTGCAATCCTTGTGGGTCTTTTCCGCCCGAATCCTTACGACAAGAAAAATGCTCCTGTAAAGATGGGCGATGAAGAAAACAGGAAAGCGGTATGACAGCGATTTTTGCTAATGTTGCTTGTGTGGCGTTTATTGCAGGCGGTGCGTATTTGGCGGCGAAGTATTTGCTCAACGAATACCGCACGGCGATAAAAGAGGGCAGACCGCAGTGTACAGGGTGTTCTGCGTGCAAGATGGCGGGAAAATGCAATCATCATAAGCAGTAAATGCGAAACAAAAGGCGAGCCAATTACGGTTCGCCTTTTTTCTTCTTCTCGATTTTTTTCTTCTTCACGATATAGAAAATTTTTTTTCACATCTCGGAAAAAGAATTTCCAACGTCAGAAAAAAGATTTCCTATCTCGGAAAAAGAATTTTCAACATTGGAAAAATAAATTCACATCTTGGAAAAAGAATTTCCGACATCGGAAAAAAAATTTCCAAGATGCAAAAAAGAATTTCCGACATCGGAAACTAAAGTTCCAAGTTAGGAAAACGAATTTCCTTGATATAAAATCACGCCTTACGCTTCGCCGTTGTTTGCACCTTTATTTTCCCAGTCCGCGAGCACTTGTTTCGCCTCTTCGCACCCATTTTCTGCCGCTTTCTCGTACCATTCGCGAGCCTTATTGTAATCCTGCGCCACACCATCGCCATTGTAGTACATACAGCCGAGATTATTCTGCGCGTCTGCATCGCCTTGCTCTGCGGCTTTCTCGTACAGCGGTAGTGCGGTGGCGTAATCTTTGGCTTCAAACGCCGCATTTGCTTTGCTCATCATTTCATAAACAGATAGCTCTGTTGCGTTCGTTTCATTGCTCATAAAAATCTCCTGTCAAAAAAGTATCCTCTATTGTCGAAAAATATCAGATTTCACCGTCTGCTATTTCTATTTATTATATGCGATTTCTCTGTAATCATCTACTGCGCACCACGTCAGAAAGCAACTTGAGAATCCGCCGAAACTGTGCTATCATACCTCTATGGACGAAAAGCAGTTGGCGCGGCGGCAGAGAATCCTTGAAAAAATCCAAGAGTTCACGCTTATGGACGATGATTTTATGACCGTCGCTTTTGACAACGATATTCCCTGCACGCAATACGTTCTGCGCATTATTATGCAAAACGATACGCTTATCGTGAAGTCGG
>CALDID010000132.1 GCA_937901865.1 uncultured Treponema sp. | reverse complement strand
ATAGATTGCCGTATCAAGTACGGCAATGACATACTGTTTCCGAACAGGTCTATTAGCGAGGGGATATGCCTCCTTGCCTCATAATGTTGAATGAATATCCCCATCTTATAAGGTTGAGCCTTTCAATCTTATAAGATGGCACTATCCAACCTTACCTAGATTGAGGTGTTCAACCTTACTTAGATTGAGGTGTTCAATCTTACTTAGATTGGGGTGTTCAATCTTACTTAGATTGACCAATCAGCCTATGCGTTGAAAAGCAGCCTGTGGCTGTTACAAAGCAGCCTATGGCTGTGAAAAGCAGTCTGTGACTGTTGAAAAATGGGAAAGAGTGTGTAATAATAGTAACTATATGAGTGATACCTTTAAGAAAGACGGCAAGCGGATTGCCGTCATTGTTTTTGCATCTCTTGTTATGGCTATGAATATCAAGAGTTTCGTGCGCACAGGTGGCTTGTACCCTGGCGGAGCTACTGGCTTAACAGTGCTTATCTTGAGAGCAGCAGAGAGCTTGTTTAATCTGGAAATCCCTTATTCTGTAGTGAATATCATCTTAAATGCAATCCCCGTGTATATCGGCTTCCGCTTTATCGGCAAGAAGTTCACGCTGTATTCGTGCTTGATGATTTTCTTGACGGGCGTATTTACCGACCTATTGCCAGGCTACGTCATCACCTACGACACCCTTTTGATTAGCATTTTCGGAGGGCTTATCAACGGGCTTGCAATCAGCTTGTGCCTCTTGATGAATGCGACGAGTGGAGGCACGGACTTCATCGCGATTTACTTGAGCGCAAAGAAGAATATGGAAAGCTGGAACTTGGTGCTTGGCGTGAACGTCGTGATATTAGGGACGGCTGGCTTTATGTTTGGTTGGGATAAGGCACTGTATTCGATTATCTTTCAGTATGTTTCGACACAGGTATTGCATTATGCCTATCGCACATATCAGCAGGAAACACTTTTAATCGTAACGAATAAACCAGACGAAGTGTGTTCGGCGATTTATAAGACAAGCCACCACGGCGCAACGATAATTCGCGGAGAGGGGGCAAAGGGACACGATGCCCGCCCGCTTGTGTATTCGATTGTGTCGAAAGCAGAGTATCACAATGTCGTCAATACCGTGAAAGAAATAGACCCTGCCGCCTTTGTGAACTCTATTCGCACAGAGCATTTGTATGGTCGTTTCTATCACGCCGCCATCGACTAACCGCCAAAGACGGTTTTGTAAAAAGGCACAGTCCGATTTATCGAAAGTGCGGTATGCGATGGCGGAAATACGGGAAAGAAGAGGGGGAGGAGATTGAATGGCAGAATATAGCATTGCAGAGGGAAAGCCGTTTGCGCATAGTGAATTAGAGCGGCTCAAGGCTTTTCTCAAGACGGCAGAGCTAGATTATGATGAGGGCATCGAGTATACGGTGGAGTTAATCGGCGAAGAGGGCGACATCATTGCGACGGCTTCGAGCCAAGCCAATGTGATAAAGTGCGTCGCGATTTCTCCCGAATACCAAGGGCAGAACCTCCTTGCGCCGCTGTTCAGCACGCTTATGCAGCACTTTGCCGATGAGGGCATATTTCACTATTTCGGGTTCACGAAGCCCAAGAACAAAACCGTGTTCACGCACATGGGGCTGTATCCCGTAGCCGAAACGCAAAGCGTCCTTTTGCTTGAGAACAAGAAGAACGGATTTGCACATTACGTCAAGTCGCTTGAGAATGAGAGCGCGGCGCGTATGGCAAGCGGCACGGAGAATAGCGCGGGTGAAGGCATCGGTGCGATTGTCGCGAATTGCAACCCGTTCACGAAAGGGCATCGCTATCTTATCGAGCAGTCGGCGGCGGCGTGCAAGTGGGTTCACTTGTTCGTACTGTCCGCAGAGCAGGGCTGGATTAGCGCAGGCGACCGCTTCGAGATGGTCAAGCGCGGCGTGGCGGATATTCCCAACGTCATTCTGCACACCACCTCAGACTACCTCATTTCCCCCGTCGTCTTCCCGACGTACTTCATTAAAGATAAAAGCGCGGCGTTCACGATGAATTGCATGCTCGACGTGGAAATCTTCCGCAGCCACATCGCTAAAGCCTTAGGAATTACGAGGCGGTTTGTCGGCACAGAGCCGCAGAGCGCAGTAACGAGCGCATATAACGAAGTGCTGAAAGCCGAACTGCCGCCGTACGACATCGCGGTGAGCGAAATCGAGCGCGTGTCGGTCAATGGAGCAGTGGTGAGCGCGTCCACGGTTCGCAGTGCGATTGCGTCGGGCGATACGGCGAGCGTTAAAGCGATGTTGCCCGATAGCTCATATCAGTATCTTTCTGCTCTCGGAGTGCTTTGATGAGTTACGACATCACTGAAGTTACGGTTCTCGATATGGCTCAGTCGAGAGAAGCGAGGGTTCTAAGGCAGCAACAGCTCGCATTGCAATGTGGCGATGTGCCGAACGGTAAGGACGGGTATTGCGTGATTAGCTTTATGCTGAATATCGCAGGGGCGGTAAAGAAAAAGCCGCTGTACGATAGGGCGTTTCGCGAAGGCGTGAGGCGCATTGAGGCGGCTTTAGAGCAGGCGGGCGGCAGGATTATCAAGAGGGAAATCGCGGAAAAGTTCACGGGGAATGAGTATCTCGCGTGTGTCGCTCTGAATGCTTTACAAGCGAAGGGTATGCTGATAGAATTAGAGGAAATGGACAAATTGGGGCGCATATTCGACATTGATGTGCTGACCCCCGATTTTCACAAAGTCGAACGCCGAGAGGTCGGACGTGAAGAGCGAAAGTGCCTGCTTTGCAATGAAAAGGCTCACGTCTGCGCACGAAACAGAACGCACAGCGTTGCTTCCCTTGTTTCTGCAATCGACGCTATCATTAGTGAGCAATTAAGCGAATGAAAGTAACGAAAAGAACATTGAGTGAAAGTGCGGTTATGAATCTCGTGCGCACGAGCCTGCTTGAAGAGGTGTATACCACCCCGAAACCTGGGCTTGTCGATAAGGCGGATAACGGCGCGCACAAAGATATGGATATTGCAGTTTTTGAACGCAGTACACAGGCTATCTCGCCTTATATTGCGAAGATGTACACAGCGGGAAAGAACGCAATTCAGCCCTTGCCGCTGCTCTTTGGCGAGATTCGCAGAATAGGAGTGCTTGCCGAAAAGGCGATGTTCGAGGCAACGCTCGGAGTGAACACCCACAAAGGCGCGATTTTCACTCTCGGTATCCTTGCTGCGAGCTTGGGCTATGCCGTGGCACACACAACGGGGGATTTCGAGATTTTCGACGTGCTGACCGTCGCGCGCGATATGACGTATGACGCACTTGAAGAAGATTTCGTGCAGATGTCCGCGCGCACTCCCTTAACGCACGGCGAGGTGCTGTATGCGAAATATCGCGAGCGGGGGATTCGCGGTCAGGCGCAGGAGGGCTTCCCGATTATCCGCGAGATTGCCTATCCGTATTATTATTATTTGACGCAGTATAGCGTAGAGCCGAACTTGCGCAACGTGATGACGCTCCTTTTTATCATCGCCAACCTCAAAGACACGAACGTGATGAGCCGTTCTTCCCCCGAAACGCTCGACGAATTGCAAGCCGACGCAATGGGAATTTTGGATTCGACGTTCCTGTTCACACCTTATGACATAGAAAAAGTATACGCACTTAACAAGAAGTGCATTGAAAAGAATATCTCCCCTGGCGGCGCGGCGGATATACTTGCAGCAACGTTGTTTTTGTACCACACAGAAGAGTTTATCGAGTCAAAGCAATCCTAAGAAACCTATTCCCGAACTGTCATTATCGGATTGACCAGATAATCTTTCGCCGTAATCAAATGCAGGTATCAAGGAGCTTATGCCCCTTGTTTCAATAGACATCTGAAAAAAAGATTCCCGTGTCAAGCACGGGAATGACATAAGGTCAAGCATGGTAATGACATAAAAAGCACGGGAATGACATACATAAAAAATTTTAGTTTTTACTTTTGGCGCAGAGTTCTTTCCACGTCGGAGAGAAATAGAATAAGAGCATCGAGAACATACCGAATGCAAAGCTGATAGATACTGCAGCTTGAATATATGTGCCGCCGATAAAGCGATTTATGAGATATGCCGACGGAATTCTGACCGCCCAGAGCATAAGGATATTGACGATAGTGGTGTATTTGATTTTGCCCATACCGTTTTGCAAGTTGCCGATAGCGTTAAAAACAGCAAAGCACCAGCTGAACGGCAAAACAATGCGCATATTGAGCAATGCGAGTGAGATAACATTTTCGTCTTTTGTAAAGAGCAAGATGACGTTTCTGCCGAAAAGCAACAGCAATCCGCCGCCTGCAATGGTAACAAGCCCAGACATAAGCGGGATTTTTATGCAGCATTGTTTGAGTCGGCTGAACTTTTGCGCTCCGTAATTCTGTCCTGCAAACGTTAAACCTGCGCTTGAAAGCGAGCCGACGGCAATACTTGCGATATTGGTGATTTTTCCTGCGACAGACACAGACGCCATATATACCGAGCCTTGCATATTCACGAGCGATTGCAAAGCGAAATGCCCGAATGAATAAAGAGAATTATTCAATCCAATCGGCAAACCTATGCGAATCATTTTAGCTAATATAGCTCTGTCATAGCGGTGGGGGAGGATGGGGAATGCGATTTCTTTGTAGCTCTTTTTGATATAGAAAATAGAGAAGAACCACGATAGCATTGTAGCGATGGTTGTCGCCAATGCTGCGCCTGCTACGTTCATATTGAGGAGCGCGACAAAAACAATGTCGAGGATAACATTGGTAATCGCCGAGACCAAAAGGAATATCAAAGAAGCCTTGCTGTCGCCCATACCGCGCAAAATGCCTGCGTTTATGTTAAAGCCCATTTGCGAGATAGTGCCTGCAAGCAATATGCGAATGTAATCTGTTGCTAAAGCCATAGTGTCGCTTGGTACTTGCATAACACGCAGAATAAGCGGACCTAAGATAATGCCGATTATGGTTAGCGGAATGGCAGTGATAAAAAGAAAGAACGTTGCATTTTGTGCGAGCCGTTTAATCTCTGCTGTTTCTTTTTTGCCTGCTGCTTGAGAGATGAGAATAGAAACGCCGTGCCCGATGCCCATAAAGATACAAAGGAGTATTTCGATTGGCTGCGAACTTGTCCCGACTGCTGCAATAGATGTTGCGCCGCAGAAGTTGCCGACGATGATAGTATCGACAGTGTTATATAATAGCTGTAGTGTGTTCGCCGCTACAAGAGGAAGCGCAAAGAGTAGGGCTTTTTCTACGATTGCGCCGTCTGTCATATCGAGTTTGTGCATAACTCCATTGTGTACGATAAAAAGCAAATTGTCAAATAATTTTAAGAGATGTTTTTGCTTTATTCAGATTACCCGTTATTTTGCGTTGCGTACCACGCGGAACGACATCGGAAGACGTCCCATTAAATGCGTGAACTCAAAAGGAGCTAAATTTTCGCGGTTGTATACTTCAATAGGTCTGTCGTGTGCAGCATCTTCACCTCCGCGGACTACACGGCACACGGTTTCTCCGCCATACTGAGAGCCAGAGCTGAACACCTTTTCTCCAGATTTTGGCCCGCGCGGGTTTGTTGCATTTTTGCTCTCTTGGTAATAGGTACTCGAATACCAATCCCAGCACCATTCTTCTGCGCCTTCCTGCATACCAGAAACACAGTTTGCACGCGCGGCATATTCCCATTCTGCTTCGGTTGGCAAACGGTAGCCGTTGGCATTCCAGTCGCATGTTACATTTTTGAACTCGCTGTGAAGGGTTGTCGAATAGGTAATTGCGTCTTTCGAACCGTTGGACGCATAGCACGGTGTCAGTCCCTCCGCTTCGCTCCTGCGGTTGCAGTACAAAATTGCATCGTACCAAGTAACGTTCCAGACTTCTGTATACGCCCATTTTTCTTCAGGCTTTTTCTTTGCGTACTCAGTGCCTTGCCACCCCTGCGGATAAAAGCCGATTTCGTCCATCCATTCGGCAATCGTGATTTTGTTTTTAGACATAAAAAAGGGGTCGAGATAAACGGTATGAACGGGGAGTGCGTATCGCTTGTCGCCCATTTCAAAGCCTTTTTCATCTGGGAATACAATCATCATTCCGTCTGCCATATCATCGACATTCAGGTCATCATATGGTCGTAATCCTGCTTCCACAAGTGCGCGATACGCATCCCAGCGAGCATTAAAAGCCGCCCAAATGAGAGGAGAATCTCCGTCTGAATCCTCAATATCGATTTTTGCACCTGCTCGTACCAACGCACGAACCACGTTGCCATTGTATGCTTGAAAAATCGGAGTCCAACCATCATTGTCGCGAGCATTCACGTCCGCTCCGAGTTGTACAAGTGTCTTTACTCCGAAGTCGTTTGAGGCATAGAAAAGAGCCGTCGCTCCGTCTTCATCTCTTGCATTCACGTCAAGCCCAGCATTAACTAACATTCGTGCAATTTTAACATCTGTTTCGGATGAAATAGGAATGTCGAAAAGCACAGTTTCGCCGTATTCATTCCGTGCGTTCACGTTGATTCCGCTTGCAAGAAGTTTTTGCAATGCCGTCGTATCGTCGTCATCCAGTGCTTGCCAAACTGCGTCATCGAGCTTTTCGTAATCGCTCTGCGACAGCACTGCAGGGGCTTTTACGCCTGAAGTTTTGCTTGCAGGCGCACTCGTGCTGGTCGTGCTTGCACACCCTGTAAAAATTGCCGCGCATAAC
This sequence comes from uncultured Treponema sp., assembly GCA_937901865.1. GTDB lineage: Bacteria > Spirochaetota > Spirochaetia > Treponematales > Treponemataceae > Treponema_D. Next base: position 5,703 of record CALDID010000132.1, on the reverse strand, counting down.
GCCGCAACTGCCAAAACAGAAAGTGTATTTCGTTTCATAAAATCCTCCAATTTATTTCGCATAGTTTCTCAAAACATATACACGACCTTTGTGATTGTATCTTTCTGCAATCTCAAATAATAAATTCAAATTAGAGCAGTTATACTCAATCAAAATCCAATCTTTGTTGCCTACTGCTTTTTCTGCTATTCCGTAGAATACAAATGTGCAGCAGGGTGCAATATCGCAGATGTCTTTCATATCCCGAAGATACACATAATTCAATGAGTGGTCTAAAAAATCCTTACACGCTTTTACGGCTTTAGAATATTCAGACGCATTTGTAAACCATTTTGAATTGATAAGATAGGCTGTCGGTAATTCTGCATCATACGTCCTAGTCTGCTTCGTTTTATTGTCCATTAAAAGTAAATTAAGCCGAGTTTTATCGCCCTCGGTTTCTTCGCACAATTCAAATGTCTGTCCGTATACTCCGCATTCGTACAGTAATTCTGCCACTGCTGTCTGCAACATCGTGATGAGCGCGATACAGAGTAAAAATGCCTTTTTCATTGTATTGCCTCCAATTTATTTCAAAATCAGTTTAAGCTCGTTGTCTTTTATCTCTACAAGCGGTGTTGCATAAGATAAATACAGCAAATGCCGTGGATTTCCCTTATTTGTGGGCTTTCCCAATCTGTAAAATGTTGCGTTATGCTTTTGCAGTTCCGCAATGATTTCCCTCAAATTTTGCTTTAGATACGCTCTTTCAAAAATCAAGTCGCCGTAAGAAAGCAAAACTGAAATACCATTCTTGCCCTCAAGATATTTTTTGATTTTATCTAGATTTTTATTGTGCAAAACAACATCGCGCACTAAAGCCAATTTTTCAGGTTTCTTTGCAGATTGAGCACACACATTGAGCATTAAAAAGCCGTTAAACTTATTCAATGCAGAAATAGACCTCGTTACAAAACCTTTTGCTTTTCGTATCGTCTGGTCGTCTGCCCACTGCGAGAAGTTTTTTGATACTCCACGCGCTGTACTCGGATTTATCCCGATGATAATCAGCTCATTCTCACCCCTCATCTCAAATTTGTACCGCTGTTCGTCTGAGTCGTCATCATCACCGTAAAATATTGTTGGCATAAAATCCTCCCTAAAATAATGTATATAATAAGTATAACCATCCGAATACGAAAAAACAAGAAAATCCCCGCAATGCAAACGGGGATTTGAACTTAGCTAGAAACCGATTCCTACACCAGCACCGACTGACAAGCCAAGAACATTGTCATAAGAAACTTGCAATTTTGCAGAAAAAGGAAACGTAATGAATAAAAATCCGCTGTCTACCTTGTACGCAGCAGATGTGTCGTGTTCTGAATCTATGTACAAACCGGCACCACCGCCAATAAAATATGCAAAGTTTTCAAATATTCTTCTACCGACTGATAATGAAAAAATCCCACCGTTAATATCGTCATCATCACTGTAGTATATCTTGATAAGCGAATTGAGCATAATCAAAACATACACCGTAAAACGTGGTTGAGCGAGTCATATTGCCTGACATTTTTGCAAGTCGTTCTGCTATCATCTGCGGTGTATAATAATCGTGCGGGTCGTCATACCAACCACCGCCAGCCTGCGTTGCTGAATATTGTCCAATACAAGCTGTCTGCATCGCAAGGTCTTGAATTGCATCTACAAAGCTCATACTGTTCGTTTGTGCAGAAGCAGAAGTCAACAGCAAGAAAAACAAAATACCAAAAATAAAAAATCGCTTCATAGATTTTCTCCAAACAGCAAATTAAAATCCTGCAATGCAGTAGTGATAGGAAGTGAAGTCAACAATCTTGGGCATATTTGCTTTGGATTGCCCTTATTTGTCTTGCCCAAGCAAAAATATGATGCGTTGTGCCTGTCGAATTCTTCCTTTATTTTCTGCAAATCAGGCTTTAGACTGTCATCAATATCGCCGTAAGCAAACAAAATAGAAATCTTGTTTCTGCCACTTAAATAACTCTGGATTTTCGCTAGATTCTTCTGAAAATCGCGCTTTGAAATATCAGAGTGAGCCGAGATATTCAGCAACAAAAATCCGTCGAAAACAGGTGAATTACAATTCCAATTGCGAAGAGAAAACGCGATTATGCGATTGACAGTATTATCATCTGTCCAATCGGAATTTTTCGCAGATTTTCCCCGCGCGCTACCAGATTGTGCGCCCAAGATAATCAGCTCATTTGAGCCTTTCATCTCAAACTTGAACCGAACATCTTTTGTGTCATCATCATCGCCGTAAAAGATTGTTGGCATAAAAAATTCCTCCAAAAAAATTAGAATATTATTGCAATTTCTTCTATGTAGATTATCTGTAATATTTGCAAAATAGATAATTCACAGTATGAAACATTACTTATTCTTAAATTCTCTCCATTCGTCATCTAATCTGTAAAGCCTGTGGAAAATTCCGACTGCATTCAAATCTATCCCTAAGTCTTTTTCAATTTCGAACAGACCATCTAAGTAAGTATGGCAATAAGAACTATCAGATTCTATCCGATTGCTTAAATAGTCATAATATTCCTCTGCATTCAGACTTTTCAATCCCTTATAATAATTGATATATGCTTCAAGTTCATCCATCGTAGCAACAGTAACGTTTGATATTGCTTGAAAAAGAGCATCGGAAACACCTTTTGCATATTCTTTTTTATATGTTTGACTCCATGATTGAACAATAGATTCTTTTTCGCCAATAATCAATTTATACTCTGCTTTGAAAGCCTTTATCTTTGCAGCCTTTTGTGCAGACAATCCCAATGGAATAGAAACAGCAAGAATACATACCGCAGCTATGGCAACAATAATGATTTTCATATTTGGCTTTTTCTTTATCATATGAGGCTGTGATTTCTGATATTGTTCTGAATTCTGAATAGACTCAGCATGTGTTTTAAGAATTGCATTTCCTTTAGAATCATTCTCAACAGGCTGTGATGAAACTGTTTCTTTCATAGGCTCTTCAGATTTATCGAGAGAAGCATTTTCTTCCTTCTCTATTTTCTCCAGCGCAATTTTCGCAGACATTACGCCATTTCCTAATGCCATTTTGTAATACGCTTTTGCTTTTGCGATGTCCTTTTCCACACCAGTTCCCTTCTCGTACATCGAGCCGAGTTTTACCTGTGCATTTGCATGCCTTTGCCAACAAGCCTTTTCAAAATATTCAGCTGCTTTTGCCAAATCCTTGCTTGCACCGCCCGTACCGTTATAGTAACATTCGCCGATTTTGAATTGAACTTCAGCCGAATGACTTTCCGCCTCGCTTTCCAAAAGCTGCTCGATTTCGCTTTCTGATTTTGCCCAGCCCGTCGTTCCGCACACCACGGGGATTCCGAGCGGGATAAGCGCGTGTAAATTTCCAAGAACGGCTGTTGGGTGAGAAAATTCGATTATGCCCTCAGCCCCGCTCTTTTTGACCGCCTCAGCAACGGCTTTTCCGTCACCAACAGCGACCACATTCGTTGCGTCTTTTGCAGCAACATCAACCGTTGCCACAACTTCATGACCAAGTGACTTTGCCACCGTCTCAATCATGTGACCCATTTTTCCATATCCAACAAGCGCGATTTTCATACTTTTCTCCTATTTTATAGAATAAATTGAATTATAATCTAATTAACCACTTCGTCAAAAAGTGCTTCGTAGAGCGTTGTCATGTCGGTGTTCGTTTTTTTGAGCGTGGAACTCAATCGCTGGGCAAGGCAGAGCATGACGCGGTAACCCAAAACTGGCTCTTTGTCGCAGAGTTCCTTGAATTTTTTTCCGCTGATAACGCTCGTTCGGCAATCGGTGAGCGCGGTAACGGTGGCACTTCGCTTGTCTTTTGCAATCAATGCCGCCTCGCCGAAGAAAATGCCCATCTCGTCGCTTAAAATGGCGAGCGCGATTCTGTCTCCTGCGAGCGTGTTCCTGAAAACCTGCACTTTTCCCTGCGTGAGAATGTAGAAATTTTCGCCGTCATCGCCTTCTTTGATGATTTCTTCGCCCGCGCTGAATGTTTTTATTTTGAGTTCTTCAAAAACAAGGCGCAAAATGCGGACATCATTTTCGTTTTCCGCGCTGAAATCAGAGAAAAGCTGGAGTTTGAGCAATTTTGGAAGCACTTCCTCAAAACTTTGCTTGATTTCTTCGAGAACTTCTGGATTTTTTGCACTTTCGTCTTTCTTAAACAACTTCGACAGAATCATTTTTCTTACCTTTTACAAAAATCGCCTTCGTGTGCCGCTGAATCACAAAATCATCGGCGGGAGCGAGAATCGGGTCGTTGCTTTTGAGCGATTTTACTTTTTTGAGATTATCGATAATTCTCTTTACATCGGGGTTTTTCTGAGCCTCACGGAGCGCGTCCTGACGACGGCGGTAGAAATTTCCCGTGTTTAAAAGCAAGCCAATCAAAACAGAGCCGTTTGAGATAGAAGCGCGTAATTCGCCGTAGGTTTTTCCGATGAAAGACGGTGAAATATTTTCGATGAGAATGCCCGAATCAGCGTCGTCACCGATAAGCTCGCGGATTACATTTGAGTAGCCCATGCCGCTTGAAGCCGTGGCGAGCAGGCTGTATTCGTAGTCGCTCGTGAGAATGATTTCGTCGCAATGAGCCATTTCGAGATGTTTTTGGAATTTTGAATCGTAGAGTTCGGCGGCAATGTAGAGGCTCGGATTTAAATTCTTCATGGTGAGCGCGGCAAGAACCGTGCGGCTGTCCATTTCCATTTGGGAAAAATTCTTTGAGCGGTCGGCGATAATCAGAACCCGCTCGGCATCTTTTATGAGCGCGCGATTTAAAGTCTCTTCTTCGCTGAAATCGCCCGAAACATACTGCAAATCTTTAAAACGGGGCTGGTTTTTAATCTGCTCGATGTTCTCGGAAGCCGTATCGTTAATCAAAACGACCATATCAGGCGTGATGTCAGGATTTGAGCGGAGCACGGTGTCAAGGATTTTCTCAAAACCGTCGCGATAGCCGCAGAGCAAGAAATGATTCTTCAAGTTTTTCAATTGTTTTAACCCCTTGTCTTTTTTCATTTGCATTTCCATGAACATGGAAGCGATTTTACCCGTTATCGTGCTGAATAAGAGAATTCCCGAAATCAGAATGATGAAACTGCAAAAACGGCCGATTGGCGTGACCACACAAATGTCATAGTAGCCCGCGACGAACGCAATCAAGAAATTCCACACGCTGTCGCCGTAGTTTTCCATCGTAACGCCCGCTTCGTACCGCCAGACTATATCAATCAAAACGACCATGAGCGCAACGAACGCAATCACGATATAGGTGATGGGATTTTTGAGAAGCGCGAGAAGAGTGCGTTTTGTGCTACGAAGGAAGGATTTTTTTGACATCGTTTTTAAATTATACCATTTTTCAGTATGAATAGTTTAATATATAAAAAAAATGTGTACAAGATACGGATTCAGGGCAAACGCATTATAGTTGTTGGAGAGCATAAAGCAGGCATTTTTCGTTTTGTGAGCAAAGTGTCTGCTTGTTGCCGATTGTCAGATTCTTCTTTTTAGTTGAAACAGGTAATTCAATTCCTTTCAGAAGATTCATTACAAGTTTCCTGATTATATTCAGATTCTGCGCACTGTTGTCTTTTCTTACACGGCAATAATCCTCATCAAAAACTGTGTCCAGCACCCAGTGAA
>CALDID010000131.1 GCA_937901865.1 uncultured Treponema sp. | reverse complement strand
CGCACCGTCACGCACATCCGCCACGGTAATTTGCACGGCATACTTATGCATCGGAATTTCCGCCCCTAACGCTTCAGCAGCGACTACGGTATCTTGCGCAAAGTTTTTTGGCACCCCGCCGGACCACATCATTAGACCGGTTTCTTTGGCTTTCATTTTAATTTTGGTAAGCTCTAAGAAGTCCTTAGCGCTGTCAATAGAGATGTGCGCTCCGGGGTTTTCGGCTTGGGGCATGACAAAACCAAACCCGGCCGAGCAGTCGCTAAACGCAGGCACAAACACCGGCACGCCGTATTTGTAAGCGTTATTTCCGCACTGCTTGTATCAGCAGTTGTTCCTGTATATGTTTGTCCCGTTGAAAGCGCATATGTTATGCTCAGTATACTGCCGTCATTCCCGATTGTAATCGTTACCGATACGCCGTTATTTGTGATTGTGAACGAAATAGTGTTCTCATTAGTTGCGCTCACGGTTGCACTTTGTCCGCCGTAAGAGCCGCCTGTAGTTGTAACACTGCTGCCAGAAACGCTATACGTTGTTCCTGCAATCGTATACTCTCCGTCTACGCCCTCAACGTCTTCTGCTGCGATTTTGCTGTTGTTAGTGGAAGTTGCTGTATCAGAAGATGTATTTGTTGCTGTGTTTGTCTGTGTTGCCTGCTCGGTTGTGCCGTCGTCATCATCGTCATCGCCTCCAAATAGTGAACAAGCAGAAAAGCATAGTGCCACCGATAAAAGCAGTGCGAACCACCCTTTTAGAAAAATGTCTTTCTTCATAAAGACCTCCTGAAACGTCCATTCAAAACGACCGTTTAAATGAGGCAGAATTTTAGTGGTTAAAAATTGAAATCGCATATATATTGCGCTAGAATTAGTGGTATACACTTTGTATAAAGTGGCTAATTTTAACGGTGGTTTAAATGAGGCAGGGTGAATTTAGAGTAGGGGGCGCAAAAAAGTGTGCATTCTATATAAAAAACGTCGGACATTCTATATATAAAACGTCCGACGTTGTACTACAAAATACGTTTTAGGTTACAAAACAAACGGTATGTATAGAGCTATACGCTTCAAGATTTGCTCTGTCTGTAATAGTTAATCAAACAGCCGTCCACGATGATTTGGCGTTCTGCCTCGGTGAGCGCGCCCGTCGTTGCAGTGAACGGCGTTACCGTTCCGTCGGCTTTCACCGCGTATGCTTCGATTTTCTCGCGGTTCTCAAGCACCGCCTGCTTGATGTTCGGCACAAAGATATAATCTCCGAGCGCAAACACGTCGGGATTTTCCACGAGGAACGGCGTCATTCCCCAGTTAATGCAGTTCGAGCGGTATCGCTTCGTGGCGTATTCCTTCGCAAAGTTCGCGCTTGCTCCCATAACGCGCTGACAACTCGCCGCCTGCTCGCGTGCGCTGCCGTCGCCCGGCTTATTCGCAAAAATCGTAGAGCCGAGGTCGGTGTTTTCAGGATTTGTCTTCACGCCCGCTTTTTCCAATGCCGCATACACAGCCTTTACTTCATCGCTCAAGCCCTTTCCTGCGCGTCGGTCGCGTTCCGCCTGCCGCATTTCCTTTGAGCGAGAAACATACTGCGGGTCGCGCCTTGAAAGCGCAAACTCAGACAATCGCTCTGGATTTGAACGATACGAAGAAGTCTCGCCAGACGGGATAAGCTCGTCGGTCGTCGTAACAGGGTCGGTGATGTATGAGCAGACTTTTACGAGCAAGTCATCGGTGAGAGAGGGCATTTCTGGCCAGTCTTTGATGTTCGGTCCGAATTTTAGCTCATAGTCAGGCTCTGCCTTTTTCCAGCCGTCGTACACGCGCTTTTCGTAAATGCCCGCGTCATAGTGATATTCGGGATTGGTGTAGGTAACATCGAGGTCGGTCGCCGCGGTGAGTTTGCCGCCGTTTGCCGCCGTTGCCGCAATAGAGCGCGCGTCCATAAGAGCGACTGCACTGATTTGACCTTCGTTCGGCTTTGAGCCTTCGCGGTTCGGGAAATTGCGCGTGGTGTGGCGAATCGAGAACTCGTTGTTCGCAGGACAATCGCCCGCTCCGAAACACGGTCCGCAGAAACATTCTCTCATCAATGCGCCTGCACTGATTAAATCTGCCGCGCGCCCGTTCTTCACGAGTTCCGCATACGCAGGGAGCGAGCCGGGATAGACGCTCAAGCTGAACACGCCGTTCCCGCACGACTTGCCGCGCAAAATATCCGCCGCCGCGCAGATGTTGTCGAACGTGCCGCCCGAACAGCCCGCAATTTCGCCTTGGTCAACCCAAAATGCGCCGTCGTGCCACTTTGAAACGATGTCCATTTTTGCGCCTTTAATCTGTGCGTTTGCTTTGTCCTGCACATCGTGCAAAATGTCGAGGGCGTTCGCGAGGAATTCTTTTATTGTGTAGGTGTTGCTCGGGTGCATCGGAAGCGCAATCGTACATTCGACGGTCGAAAGGTCGATATACACGCAGCCGTCATAATACGCCACGTCGGCAGGATGCAGCTCCTTGTAATCGGCTGAACGCCCGTGCAGGTCGAAATATCGCTTTGTTTCTGCGTCGGTTACCCACACGGAAGACCAACACGTTGTTTCGGTGGTCATCACGTCGATTGCGTTGCGGTATTCAATCGGCAGTTTCGCAATGCCGTCGCCCACGAACTCCATCACCTTGTTCTTGACGTAGCCGTTTTTGTAGACCGCACCGCAAATGGCAAGCGCGACATCGTGCGGACCAACGCCCGGCTTGACTTCGCCCGTGAGGTAAATCGCGACAACTGGAGGACGCGCAAAATCGTATGTTCTGCCGACGAGCTGTTTTGCAAGCTCTCCGCCGCCCTCACCGACAGCCATCGTGCCAAGCGCACCGTATCGCGTGTGGCTGTCGCTGCCGAGAATCATCTTGCCGCAGCCTGCCATCGCTTCGCGGTTGTAGCTGTGGATATTTGCAAGGTTTGTCGGAACGTAAATGCCGCCGTATTTGTGCGCCGCGCTCAGAGCAAACTTGTGGTCGTCTTCGTTAATCGTGCCGCCGACTGCGCACAGGCTGTTGTGGCAGTTCGTGAGCACATACGGGAGGGGGAACTCCGTCATTCCAGAAGCGCGCGCCGTCTGGATAATGCCGACGTAGGTGATGTCGTGGCTGGTCATAGAATCGAACTTCAAGCGCAGATTATCCATATCGTCTGACGTGTTGTGGCTCTTCAAAATACCGTAAGAAATCGTGCCTTTTGCCGCTTCCGCTTTGTCTGCCGTCTTGCCGCATTTCTGCTTGACTTCCGCTTCTTCGCGGCAAAGCTCTCTGCCGTTTACGAGATATACGCCTGAATCATAAAGTTTAATCATTTGTCCGTCCTTCTGTTAGAGTGTGTTTATGTATGTTCTGCAAACTGTTTAGAGCTTTGCGGCGATTGCGTCGATGAACTCCCAGCTATTCACGACCTTTTCAGGCTTAGGCTCTGCTAATCGCGCAAGGTCGCCTGTCATAATACCCGATTCGATTGTGTCGAGCGTTGCTTTTTCGAGCTTCTTTGCAAATGCTACCAACTCTGGCGTGTTGTCAAGTTCTGCTCTCTTTACAAGCGCACCTGTCCAGGCAAAGATTAAAGCAACAGGGTTCGTACTTGTTTTCTCGCCTGCTTGATAGCGATAGAAATGTTTTTGCACAGTTCCATGACTTGCTTCATATTCATATTTTCCGTCGGGACTTACGAGAACGCTTGTCATCATAGCCAGTGAGCCGCACGCAGAAGCAACCATATCGCTCATAACATCGCCGTCGTAGTTCTTGCAAGCCCAAAGCATACCGCCTTCGCTCTTCATAATGCGAGCAACTGCATCATCGATGAGCGTATAGAAATATTCTATGCCAGCTGCTTCAAATTTCGCTTTATACTCTGTGTCGTATATGCGCTGAAAAATCTCTTTGAAATCGCCGTCATACGTCTTTGAGATGGTGTCTTTTGTGCCGAACCAAACGCTGATTTTTTGGTCAAGCGCATAAGTAAAACAGCAACGAGCAAAGCTTTCGATTGATTTATCGAGATTGTGAATTCCTTGAATAACGCCAGGACCTTTCATCTCCATAATCGTTTTTCTGATTTCCTTGCCGTCAGTCCCTGTGAAAACAAGCTCTGCTTTTCCTGCGCACTGAGTTTTTATCTCGCAATTCTTGTAGACATCGCCGTATGCGTGGCGACCGAGAACAATCGGATTTTTCCAGCTTGTAACAGAACACTTTATGTTCTTTACAAAAATCGGCGTGCGGAAGACTGTGCCGTCAAGCTCTGAACGAATGATACCGTTCGGACTTGGGGTGAGTTGCTTGAGATTATACTCTTTCATTCGAGCCGCATTCGATGTGATTGTAGCGCATTTTACGCCGACTCCCAGCTTTTTAATTGCTGCCGCTGCCTCGTATGTTACTTTGTCGTCGCTGTCATCGCGATTTTTCAAGCTCAAATCGTAATATTCAGTCTTGAGATTTACGAACGGAAGAAGTAATTTTTCTTTTATCACTCCCCAAAGAACTCTTGTCATCTCATCGCCGTCCAATTCAGCGATTGCGTTTTTCATTTCAATCTTTGCCATTGTTTTTTCTCCTTGCATTATGGATATTAAAAAAGGCATTCGCCGAAAATCATCGCAAATGCCTTTTGTGAGAGGTGTTATCTTAAAGAAGATGTTTCAAGCCAGTCTTGGTCGTCGTAACTTCTGTTCTCTCCTCCCATTGCCCAAATGAATGTGTACGCCTGTGTGCCGCAGCCTGAGTGGATTGACCAACTTGGATTTAATATCGCCTCTTCGTTGTGCATAAAAACGCTTCTGACCTGTGTCGGCTCTCCCATAAAGTGAACGACAGCTTGGTCTTCAGGAATCTTGAAGTAGAAATATACCTCCATTCGTCTTTCGTGAGTGTGTGCAGGCATCGTATTCCACACGCTTCCCTCTGCAAGTTCCGTTAATCCCATAGAAAGCTGACACGTTTCGAGAACATCTGGGTGAATAAACTGATTTATCGTGCGAACATTTGCTGTTTTCTGCTCGCCTAAAGTCTTGTGCTGTGCATTTTCCTTTGTGATGAGCTTTGCAGGATATGCAGTGTGCGCAGGAGTTGAGCACATATAGAACTTTGCAGGATTTGCGCTGTCGCAGCTCTCGAATTCTACCTGCTTTGTTCCCATTGGTAAGTACAAAGCTGTCTGATTGCCGAGCAAATATTCTTTTCCGTCTGCAAAAACCTTTCCGTCGCCAGCGATGTTGATGATTCCAAGCTCGCGTCGCTCAAGAAAGTAGTGAACACCGAAGTTTTTCCACGGGTCAATATTCTTTTCGATGTTGATTTTCTCTTTTACAGGCATTGCACCTAAAACAACAATGCGGTCAATGTGAGAATACACCACAGAAACATCATCTGCGCGGAAAATGTTCTGAATCAAGAACTCGTCGCGGATTTCTTCCGTCGTGTATCGCTTAAAATCTTTCTGATTTGCTGAATATCGTGTATCCATTTTGTTGAAGACCTCCAGAAAAATCTATTTTGCATAATTATACAAAACTTTTGCATAAATGACTAGTCTTATTCCGATATAATTTTTGCTTTGAGCGAGTCGAGCAGCTTTGGAACTTCCTCCATAGTTGTACTGACCCATTCGTGCGGCTCTTTTTTCTCTGCCAAATAGAATATTTTGCTCACGCCCGTGTTCTTTTCGATAAACTTCATACACCATTTTCGTTTGTCGCCGAAGCCTGCGTTGTCGCGAACAAGAAAAAAGCGTTCTTTTTCTTTGTTTTCCGCCGCGCTGTAATTATAATCCTCCAGAATGGAGAGCGCGATTATCTCGGAAGCGATATATGCGACCTCTTCAATTTTGTTTTTCTTTGCCTCTGAAAACTCCCAATTCGTCAACATCACTGTTTCTCCATTACTGCGCTGTTTTTGCTGTTTGGAATGAATGAAGTAGTGCAGCGCGGGATTTTCGTCGTCCACACTTTATGCAATTTATACTCTTCTTCGCTTGTGAACAAGAACAAAATATGCGAGCGTATGCAATCATAGACCTTCGGCGGGGGAGCAAATCCATCTGTTAAGAGGACAATGCCGTCGTATGAGTTGTGTTTTTTAGCGAAATCGAACACACATTGAAAGCTCGTGCCGCCGCCCCCCGTGAAATTGATGGAACTGCGCGCTTTTCTGAACGTCATCGGCTTGCCCTTGATGATTGTGTCGAATTGTATCACGTCAATTTTGTCGAGTCCGTGCGAAAAAAACATATTCATAATAGAAAAAAACTTTTCTAAGCTCTCTTCGCTGATTGAACCGCTGGTATCGATGGCAAGCAACAAATGCGGCACGTTTTGCCTTCTCGAACCGAGCGCGTCGAACCCATAGCGGCGGTTCGGCTTTGTCCTTGTGAGTAATCTCGTGGCAGCAAGCACGCTTGTTTTGAACGCAGAAACAATATCTCTGCAATTAACCTCGTTTCTGTTGAACGAATTTTTAATAAACGTTTGCACATCAGCGGTGATGTTGCCCCATTTTCCCTTTGACGCGATGGATTGCACAGCCTGTCTGTTCTCTTCCGCGCTCAACGTGTCTTCTTTCCACAATTCCGTGCCTTCACGAACATTTAGCCTCCTCGCAAACGCCTTTGCGCTCATCGAATGTTTAAAAAGTTTTAAGCAAACGTTCGTACTCTGCACATACGAAAGCTCTTTGCTCGTCGAAAGCGGCTTGTATGGGTGGTTTAAGACAATTCTGAACACCTCAAGCGTCAAAAATTGCTCGATTTCTTCGTCTGTAATCTCTTTCAAAACAGTTGGCGAATACTCAAGCGTCTTATTTCCGCAGCGAAACGGAATATGCAACTCGCTATTCTCTGAAAACTTATGCGTGCAACACACAAGAAACAGAAAAGGCTCTTTGAGAAACCATTCTTTTACCACGCGCGACAGCCTTTGCGAAGTTGCTATATCCATTTTCCCTACAGCTTCATAATAAAATTATTTATTGTATTATACAGCTCTTTTGCATTCTTTACAATGAACAGATTTGACTTCTTATAGTTGTTTTCCGTGAACAAAGTGATAAAATGTTCCGTAGCCTGCACCATTTTTCGCTCGTTCAGCAGCTTGAAATACGCGCTCATATTGATTGCGCACATCTTCGTGGCGTTTTCGTTGAGATTATGCGTGTTGAGCTCGTTGTAAATGTCGCTGTTTATCTCGCAAAGCTCCGTTGTGCCCAAGAATTCTATCTGTTGCTTCACGCGCGGCAACGCTGTCAGCACATCT
>CALDID010000130.1 GCA_937901865.1 uncultured Treponema sp. | reverse complement strand
ATCTCCGTACCGTGCGGCTGCCGGTGGGATAGGCGCTGTTTTCCACAACGAGGTCCCGGAAGAGAAAGTTATCGTTAAAGCCGAAGTTCTCTGCTGTCGTGCGGAGACGGTCATCCCCCAGGCTCAGGGCCAGGGTGGCGAAAGCATTTTCGCAGCTGATGCGAAAGGCCTTCGCCAGGGTGGCCTGGCCGTGGGTGGCGTACTCACCGCCGTCCTGCAGGGTGTGGCCGTCGATGGTCAGTGCGCCCCGGCAGCTGGTGATGACCCCGCCTACCTCCTCAGGCAGATGCTGCAGGTTGGAAGCGGCGATGACAATCTGAAAGGCGCTCCCCGGCGCATACAGCGACTGGGTGGCCCGGTTCAGAAAGGGCTGATCGGGATCGGAGCCGTCAGCCTCGGTCACGTTGTCCGGGTCGAAGCCCGGCAGGCTGACCAGGGCAAGCACCTCCCCGGTGCGGTAGTTCATGACGACGGCAGCGCCGTTCTTGCCGGCAGTGGCGCTGTGATCATCGAAGGACTGCACCGCAGCGGCGCATAGCTGACTGTCCACAGTCAGGGTCAGGCTGTCCCCCCGGCGCTCCTCCCCGGAGAGCAGGGCCAGGGCCAGCTCCCAGACGGGGGTGCTGAAGCCATAGAGATAGGCGGTCTGAAAGCTCTCTACGCCATTGCTCACCCTTCCGCCGCTGTCCCCCAGAAGATGGACCACCGCCCGGCGGTCCGCAGCCTCCGCCTGATACTGCCGCTCGCCCTCCACGGTGGTGGCCAGCTGTTGACACACGCTCGCCGCCAGCAAAGGCAAGCTAAAGCGCGCAATGAGTGCAAACGGTTTTCCCTCTGTCATAACTCCATTCATACCGCATATTAAAGCGCATAATCGCAAAAAACGCTAGAGCAAAACGCCTCCTTTCGCACAAAAACAGCTCATCAATCTGCGTTGATGCGCCCTAAAAAATGAAAAGAGTGCATTAACATTGATTGATACGCCCTAAAAAATGAAAAGAGGTCATCAATCTGCGTTGATAAGCCCTAAAAAATGAAAATTGCTCATAAATGCAGATTGATGGACAGAAAAAAAGTGAAAAGAGCAAATAAATGCAGATTGATGAGCCCAAAAAAATGAAAATTGCTCATAAATGCAGATTGATGGACAGTTTTCACTTTTTAGGACTCATAAACGTGCGTGAATTTATTACGAGAAAAAAAGTGAAAAAAAAACATTGACAGAAAGTCAAAAAAGATTATCATATATATAGAAGACTTTTTCATAAGAAAGAGTAAGAAGAGAGGGTGCATCCTCCCCTTCTCGACATAAAGTTATTAGACCTGTTCGGAAACTGAAGTTTTTTTATGCAGCAAGGGGCTTAAGCCCCTTGTCAAAGCTATATTATCGAACAGGTCTATTGAACAGCTTTATAGAAAAAAAATTTAATAAGGAGATATTGAGATATGAGAGCTTCACAAAACCTGAAAAACACGGTAGCGGCGACTCTTTGCGATGAAATCGTAGAGCATTACGCTTCGCACGCTTCTTTAGCCGAAAATGCGTACTTAAAAGAGCGAATGGGCGTTGTTTCAGAGAAAAAAGATTTGTTTTTAGCGAGCATCAAGAGCGCGAAGCCGAAAACGACCCGTGAGAGCGAAGATAAATCGCGCGCATTTTATTTTCAGAATCTGTACGCCAGCTTGAAAGGCTACAGTTCGCTTTTGATTGAGAGCAAAAAGGAAGCCGCCGCGTATTTTCTTGAAATCATCAATCGGCACGGCGGGAAAAAGGTTACGAGCTTGCCTTACGACGAGGAAACATCAACGCTTTTAAGCATCGAGAAAGAATTTTCGAGCGAAGAGGCAAAAGCGAAGTTCAAAGAGGTTGAGGGCTGCGAGGAATTGGCAGAAAAGCTCTTTGCGGCGAATCACGCGATGAAATCGCTGAGCATAAAAAACGAAAAGTCAACGGCGGAGCAAAAAGCCGAGCTGTCATCGACAAATCTGAAAAAAGAAGTCTTGACGTATTTGAATGAGCAGATTTTTTCGTATTTGGCGTGGGCGAAAAACAGCGAGGGCGGCGACTTGGCGATTTTCGCGAATGAAGCGGAGATTGCGGTGAATAAGGCGAATGCGTCTATTTCAAAACGGCAGAAAAAATCCGCTTCCGCCCAAACTGCAAAGGTGCAAGACACACAAAAGAGCGAAAATGCCGCCGATTGATTTTTTTTCCAGCGGACATTTGGGGAAAGAAAAAACTCGGCGTGGACGGCTTTAATCCGTTTGCAATTTGCCGAAAAACGCACGGAGTTACCGCGGCGGACAGAATTTGGTTCAAGTTTGCTGGCGAAGAGATTTCCTTTGAAGACGTGCGCTGGAAATAATTTTTTTTTCGCGAACGATTTTTTAACGAGGTGTGTGCGCCCTTGCTGTATCAAAGATTATAGTTTTCCAATCAGGTCTAATATGAAAAATAAAGCGTTTGACATTTCAAATGAGTATATCGTGCGTTCAAGCGGCACATCAGACGGCACGCAAGACAAGTATTTTTTTGAAAACCGCTATTTCAAAATTGACCGATACGGCGGAGAGGGAATAGCGGAAAGCATAGCGAGTTTATTGCTTGAAAAAAGCGGATTAGACAAAAAACAGTTTGTGAAATACATTCCGTGCGCGATAAATGGAAAAAATGGCTGTTACAGCGAGAATTTCTTGAGCGAAAAAGAAGATTTCATCACATTTTATCGGCTTTACAAGAACACAACGGGGCGAGATTTAGCCGAAGTATGCGCAAAAATGGATTATGACGACGCAATAGAGTTTGTGCTGGGCTTTATAAAATCGCAAACGGGGCTTGACGTGCGCGAATATCTGGCAAATATCTGCGAACTCGACAGCGTCATTTTGAATGAGGATAGACATTTCAACAATCTGGGATTGATTTTTGACGGGAACAATTTTCGCACCGCGCCGATTTTCGACAACGGAAAATCATTTTTAATCGGGAACAAAGACGCAGAACAAGTTTCAGAACTGTCAGAAAAAATAAAATGTGCCTATGCAAAATCTTTTAGCCCTTCGTACGAAATGAACAAACGCTATTTACAGGCATATCGCACGCTGCATATTTCAAAATCGACGCTAGACGAACTCGACAGCATAGAAAATAAAGCATTTTTAGATATTTTGCGGCTGACGGTGAAATAAGTATTGCTATTTTCTGCAAAATGCAATATGTTATAGCAATGCAAAGAAATTATATAACGATTTTACTACCCCCCCCCAGTATATAAATTTAGTATTTGTTTTTGTCGCACTGACAGAGCTTTTTTCTTGCACATCACGCTTCGGAGGCGAAAAATGACTTTGTTTTATAATGTCATCATCGCACCGATAGAAGCATTTATCGAATTCGTATTCGTTTTTTACACAACAAAAATCGGATTATTCGGTATTGCAGGAGCAATCGTCGCGGTCAGTCTTGCGGTCAATTTTCTTGCACTTCCTATCTACAATGTCGCCGACAGCTTGCAGGAAAAAGAAAGAAACATACAAAAACTTCTTTCTCCTCGCGTTCAGCGCATAAAACAGGCATTTTCGGGCGACGAGCGGTTTATGATGCTACAAACGTTTTACCGCGAAAATCATTATCACCCTTTATACGCACTGCGCTCAAGTTTATCGATACTTATCGAGATTCCGTTTTTCATCGCCGCATATCATTTTTTGTCAAATGCTGAAATCCTGAAAAGCGCGCATTTTTATTTTCTCCGCGACTTCGGCTCTCCTGATTCACTTTTTGCACTCAATTTCGGCGCGAAAAAAGTTGCGGTAAACGTCTTACCGATTTTGATGACGCTCATCAATTTTGTTTCAGGCGCAATATACCTCAAAAAAGCCACTATTAAAGAAAAAATCCAACTTTACGTCCTCGCGCTTCTGTTTTTAGTTTTGCTTTACAACTCGCCGTCTGGACTTGTGTGTTATTGGATTTTGAACAACCTGTTTTCGCTCGTGAAAAACATCGTGAACGCAAAATGCAAAAATCGGGCAAAATTTGTGCATAAAGCCGTGTCTGCAATAGTGATTTTCTCTTCGGTTTTCCTTTTGACAAAGCAGTCTTTCAGCATAGTAAAAAGACTCGCATTTTTGGCGTTCGCAATTCTCGTTTGCGTTCTCCCCATTGCGAAAAAAATTTTTGAGCGCACGCTATCGGCGAAAAAAAACGCTGATACTAAAACTTCCACTGCGCTAAGAAAACAATTTTTGCTCTCCGCCGCAGGTTTAACGCTGCTTGCAGGATTTTTGCTCCCGTCGGCAATCATAAGCACAAGCCCCGTCGAATTCAGCTACATCGGAGAAACACAGTCGCCTCTTTCTTATATTTTCTCGTGCTTCACCTTTTTTGCAGGGCTGTTCCTGTTTTGGCCGACCTTGATTTACAAAATGTTCGGCACAAAAGTACAGAAAATCATCTCGCCGCTTTTTGTTTTCATCTTCTTTTTAGCATTGCTAAACGTTTATGTTTTCACTTACCGCTACGGCACGTTCACTATCTTCTTTCAACTCGACGAAAGCAAGAACTTAAAAAACTACTCGCCGTTTTTTTCTGTACTACCACTCTTTTGCGCTTTTGCTTTATTTTTCCTCGCTACAAAAAGCGCAAAACCAAAATGGAAAAACCTTTCGACAGCCGTTCTTACTATTCTTTGCTTTTCAGAAGCCGCATTAGGATTAGTAAAAACCCTCTCTATCAAACGCGAATATCTTGCTTATACCGCGCAAAGAGCCACTGAAAGCGAAGATATGGAAATAAAGAGCGTATATCATCTGTCGAAAACAAAGAAAAATGTTGTCGTTTTATTTCTCGACCGCGCAATGTCGTGCTTCGTGCCGTACATCGTGAAAGAGTTTCCCGAAATAGAGGAGCAGTTTTCAGGCTTCACGTTTTATCCGAACACTGTTTCTTTTTCGACAAACACAGCAAAAGCCGCCCCAGCTATGCTCGCAGGGTATGAATATACTCCCGAAAACATAAACAAACGGGAAAACGAGCGTTTGAAAGACAAACACAACGAAGCAAGTCTTGTTATGCCGAAATTATTTCTTGACGCTGGCTTTGATGTTACGATTACCGACCCGCCGTTCCCTAATTACACATGGAAAGGCGATTTGAGCGCGTTCAAGCAATATTCTGAAATCCATTCTAGCGAAATTATTGGAAATTATGTCGCAAAATACAAAAAAGACCACCCAGAATTTCTTTCGCTTCCAAGAACGGACGATTTTTATACAAAGAAGTTTATCATTTCGTTCTGTTTGCTTGAAACTCTTCCGCCAATGCTCCGCAATACGTATTACGCAGGCGGAAAATATTATCGCGCCGAAGGAGAAGTTTTGGTAAGGTATTCGAATAATAATTTCTTGAAAAATTGGACAAATCTCTATTATCTGCCTGAACTCACTCAATTTGACAATGAGAAAGATACATACACGTTTATCGACAATGAAACAACGCACGAATATACGCTTTTGGAAAACAAGACATACGTTCCAACTGGCAAAATCGACGAGAAAAATTTTTCCTGCGGATTTTATGATTACGCCGTGCCGCCTCATTCAGAAATGGAAAGCGATGCACAAGCGTATCACGTCAATGCCGCCGCACTGCTCCAAGTTGCAAAATGGTTGGAGTATCTCAAAGGAAATGATTGCTATGACAATACGAGAATCATCATTGTTTCTGACCACGGGAGATATATTTCGCTGCCGCAGTTTAGAGAAATGCAATATGGCACAGAATACGCAGGTTTCACGCCGCTTTTTATGGTAAAAGATTTTTACGCAACGGGAAAATTGAAAACTGACGACACTTTTATGACAAATGCCGACACAATATTTTTTGCAACTGCTGATTTACCTGTTTCAAAGAAAAATCCATTCACAAAAAATGTTATGACGGACTTTATCAAAAAAGATTCTATCGCGCTTTATCCCGTTATTACGACTTCGGATTTTAACGAATGGAATCCGATTTATTTTATCAATAAAAATCTTTGGATTTTGCAAGACGAAAAAAATCATACGCCGTCGTATATTGTACGCGAAAATATTTTCGATGAAAAGAATTGGCAGCGCATTGTAAAGTAGCAATAGCAAAAAAAAGAGTACCGAATTTCTCCTATACTCTTTTTTTTTTTGCAAAACTGGCTGTGTTTGTGCGAAATTAGTCGCGGGCGAATAAATCGCGGGTGAAAAGTTTTCCCGAAACGTCAAGCAGCTCATCGGCGTAGCGGTTCGCAATGATAACATCACATTCCCGCTTGAACGCCTCCAAATCTTTCGTAACCTTTGAGTTAAAAAACTCATCGCCCTTAAACGTCGGCTCATACACCACCACAGGAATTCCCTTCGCCTTTATGCGCTTCATAACGCCCTGAATCGAGCTTTGGCGGAAATTATCGCTGTTCGCTTTCATCGTCAAGCGGTAAATCCCGACGACGCGCGGCTTTTTCGCAATAATCTGTTCGGCAATAAAGTCTTTTCGCGTGGAATTGCTCGCGACAATCGCCTGAATCAAGTTCTGCGGCACATCGCGATAATTCGCCAAAAGCTGCTTCGTGTCTTTCGGCAAACAGTAGCCGCCGTAGCCAAAACTCGGATTATTGTAAAAATCCCCAATGCGCGGGTCGAGGCAAATGCCTTGAATAATCGATTTCGTGTTTAAACCGCGAGAAAGCGCGTAAGTGTCGAGTTCATTGAAAAACGCCACGCGCAGAGCCAAATACGTATTTGCGAACAGCTTAATCGCCTCCGCCTCCGTGCAATTCGGGAACAAAATCTCGATATTCTCTTTGAGCGCGCCAATTTTGAGCAATGCGGCGAACTCTTTGGCTTTTTCCTTCAATTCTGGCGCGTCTTTCGGGTAACTGACGACGATGCGGCTCGGATACAAATTATCATAGAGCGCGTGTCCTTCGCGGAGGAATTCGGGCGAAAATAAAATATTTTTCACGCCTTTTTCCGCTCGGATTTTTTCGGTATAGCCGACAGGAATCGTCGATTTAATGACAATCGTCGCCGAAGAGCCGATTTTTTTCACGAGGTCGATAACCGCCTCCACGCTCGACGTGTCGAAATAATTTTTGTCGGGGTCGTAGTTTGTCGGCGTGGAAATAATGATATAATCCGCGCTTTTGTACGCCGTTTCTGCGTCGGTCGTTGCCCTCAGGTTCAATTCGTGCTTTGAAAGATATTCGCTGATTTCTTTATCGACAATCGGTGATTTTTTCGCATTTATCATATCGACTTTCTCTCTTACGATGTCCACGGCGACCACTTCGTTGTGCTGCGCGAGCAAAATCGCGTTAGAAAGCCCTACATAGCCTGTTCCAGCCACAGCAATCTTCATATTTATGCCTCCGAATTTTTTTTCTCCAATACTGAAGAATTAAAGTTTTTTTCTATTCTATTGAAGCACATTCAAAAAAAACGAATAGATTTCTATCAATGATTATAAAAAGTATTTGCATAAATTTCAATTATCAATTACAATAAAAGAGTTATTCTCTCGTAAAACTATGTTTTTAAGCCTCAAAAATATAGTTTTTTTATCCAAAATTAGTTTTTCATCGTTAAAAGCTCAATTTCTTTTTTTAACCTCACTCCTTAACCGTTAAAAAGCAAATTTCACTTCCAAAATTCGCTTTTTACGCCCTAAAAAGTAAAATACAATACTTGAAAAAGTTTTTTAAGCGTGATATAGTTTAAAATAATAGACCTGTTCGGAAACAGTATGTCATTGCCGTACTTGATACGGCAATCTATTGCAATATAGGCAAAAAGATTATCGGGTCGAGCCCGATAATGACAATTATTGAACAGGTCTAATATAGACAACATCTTTTCCAGCTATAAGGAGTAATATGAAAGTTTCTAGTTCTGTAAAAAATTCTGCTATTGCAACTTTTTTTCAAGATTGCTGCACGATTTATGAAAAATATCCAGAGCTTGCAGAGGAAGTATTTTTAAATCAAAAATTTTCACAAGTAAAAACTCAAACTGATGTTTTAATTGCTCTCATAAACAGTGAGCGGACTTCTTATGGCTTAACAGAAGTCGATAAGAAACGTGATGCCGCATTTAAGCGAACTCAACAGGCTTTAAAGGGATATTCTGTTTTGCCGATTGATGAAAAAAAAGAATCGGCTCTGTTTTTCCTTGCTATCTTCAATCGACACGGAAATTCTCGGGTTTTAACGCAAAAATATATTGATACATCGGCTTTGATTGACTCAATCGAAAAAGAATGTACTTCTGAAATTGCAAAAAATCATCTCAAAAATCTTGATGGTGTCGAAGCTTTGTTCACTGTTTTATTCGACGCAAATAAAGATTTTAAAGCCCTTTTTGTAAATAAAGAATCGACAATGGCAGAAAAAAATGTGGCACATTCTGCAACAGCAGTAAAAAAAGAGCTTATCACTCTCTGCAATAAACAGATTTTGCCATATCTTGATGCAATGCGAATGTCTATGCCAGAAAAATATAAAGACCTCGCAGATAAAATCGAAAGCGCAGTAAAAACAGTTAATGCAAGCACGGCAAAACGTGTAAAAGCTGTCAGCAAAGCAGAAAAAACTGATAAAGCTGCAATAACAGAAGGAGCTGAAGAAGCAAAATAAAACTAAAAGCGAAGGAGTTTTTGTGCCCCTCCGCTTTTTTGTTTATGAAAAAAAAATTTATTTCCTCTTATTTCATAGTATAAAAACAATAATCCCTATCAAAATAAGAAGCATCGCAACGCATTTTCGTTTTGAAAACGTTTCTTTGAAAAAGATACGCCCGAACAGCAACGCAAAAATGTAACTAGAGGTCTCCGCTACAGGAACAAAAGAAACAGGAACTTTCTTGAGTGCGATAAGGTCTAAAAATACGGCGAGAAAATAAATAAAATATGCACTAATAACATAAACATTGAGATATTCACGCAAAAATGAGTCATACGTTTTAAGCGCAGATTTTTTAAGCAATACTTGTGAAAAAGCAGAAATGAAAACTGAAACAAAAAGAGCCACTATAGAGAACATACTTATAAATCCTTTTTGCTGTCAGTGCTTAGCAAAAAAATACCGCACAGAATAAGAAAAGCACCGATGAGCATTTTTAATGAAACTTTTTCTTTGAAGAGAATAAAACCAAAAATCATTCCCCAAATAATAGTAATCGATTTGTTTGCAATGGCGGTAGAAAGCGGAATTTTTTTTAAGACCTGCTGCCATAAAACTGCATATACAAATAACACTAAAAAAACAAGACAGTATAAAGCGATGAAAGGGAATGAAAACAGCGTGTAGCGACTTGCATATTTTCCAATCAATGGATAAAGACAATAAACTAAGAATGCTCCGTGCATTAAAAGAAGTGTAAACAGATTAGAATGAAATTTCATACAAACAATATACTATTTATTTTCAATAAAGGATATCATAATTTTATTCTTTTTGATATATTTTAGTCAGTTCCTTTTTTTTACGAGGTATTTTTTTATGATTCATTTTAATGTTCCGCCAATTACAGGCAATGAAGTGAAGTACATTAAGGAAGCTATTGACGCGCACAAAATCTGCGGCGACGGAGCTTTTACCAAAAAATGCAATGAATGGATTGAGAACAAAATCAATTCGGCTGAAAAAAGTTTTCGCTCGCGCGTTTTGTTGACGACAAGCGGAACTACTGCGCTTGAAATGGCTGCTTTGCTGTGCGATATAAAAGAGGGCGACGAAGTGATTATGCCAAGTTTTACTTTCTGTTCTACAGCTGACGCTTTTGTTCAGCGCGGCGCAAAAATCGTTTTTGTCGATGTAAGAAGCGATACGATGAATATTGATGAGAATAAAATCGAAAATGCAATTACTGACAAAACAAAGGCTATTTGTGTTGTGCATTATGCTGGTGTTGCATGCGAAATGGACAAAATTATGCAAATTGCTCGCTCTCACGGCTTAAAGGTTGTTGAAGATGCGGCGCAGGCGATTTGTTCATTTTATAATGGAAAAGCCTTAGGCACAATCGGCGATTTCGGCTGCTTTTCATTCCACGAAACAAAGAACTTTTCAATGGGCGAAGGAGGCGCGATTATCATCAACACAAACAACGATGATTTTGAGAAAGCAGAGATTATTCGCGAAAAAGGCACGGATAGAAGCCGATTTATTCGCGGTCAAATCGATAAATACACTTGGAGAGATTACGGCTCTAGCTATCTTCCCAGCGATATGAATGCGGCGTATCTGTGGGCTCAATTTGAAAAAGCGGACGACATTCAAAACTACAGAATGAGCGTTTGGAACAAATACAAAGCAGCTTTTGCTTCCCTTGAAACCTCTGGTAAGATTCGTCTGCCTGTGATTCCTGAAAATTGCACTCACAATGCACACATGTTCTATATCATCACAAAAGACTTGGAAGAGCGCACTGCGTTTATTTCGCACATGAGAAAAAACGATATTCTTGCAGTTTTCCACTACATTCCGCTTCACTCAAGCCCTGCGGGAATAAAGTTCGGTCGGTTTGACGGCAAAGACGAGGTTACGACGGCATATTCAGAGAGACTTGTCCGTTTGCCTCTTTATTACGGCTTAACTGAGAGCGACCAGCAGAAAGTGATTGATTGTGTGTTGGAGTTCTATAAATGAGCGAACAAAAAGAAATATCAATCGTCATTCCTGTCTACAACAGCCACGAATGTGTTGCAGAGTTGAGCAGGCAGATAAAAGACGCTTTGCAGGGCATTTCGTACGAACAGATTATGGTAAACGATTGCTCAAAAGACTCAAGCTGGGACGAAATCGTCAAAGAAGCAAAAGAAAATCCAAATCTTTTTGGGATAAATCTTCGAAAAAATGGCGGACAAGATTCTGCAATTTTGACGGGTCTAAACTATGCAAGCGGCAAATGGATTGTTGTTATGGACGACGATTTGCAGCATTCGCCGTATGATATTCCAAAACTCTATGCAGAGGCGAAAAAAGGCTTTGACGTGGTGTATGCGAACTTTGAAGCAAAAAAACAGAAGCTCTGGAAGAATTTAGGCAGTTGGTTCAACGGAAAAATCAGTGAAATTGCGCTCGATAAGCCAAAAAACATTTATCTCTCGCCTTTTAAAATCATCAATGTCAATGTTGTGAAAGAGATGTGCAAATTCAACAATCTTTTCCCGTATATTGATGGATTGATTTTTCAAGTTACGAAAAACATCACTCAAATCGATATTGAGCATCACAAGCGGGAAATGGGAAAATCAAACTACAATTTGATAAAATCAATTCAAGTGTTTTTGCGTATGCTGTTTGGATTTTCGACTGTTCCGCTGAATCTCGCTTCTTTTACGGGTTTTTTCTCGGCAGGAGTCGGGCTTTTGCTTGCTATCGTGTATGCAGTCGAGTATTTCAACGGAAAAGCCGACGTTACAGGTTGGACAACGATTGTTGTATTGATATTGGTCATCGGCGGACTTATTCTTGTTTCGCTCGGCATTATTGGCAAATATCTGGGACAAATGTATTTAACGATAAACAATCAGCCTAAGTTTATTGTTAAAGAAACTACAAAATAACAGGAGGAATGTATGGTTAACAAGGAAGATAACAATACAATACAATACAATACAATACAATACAATACAATACAATAGTATTTTGTGTTTCAATTCTTTTTATCATCTTCGGAACAGCTTTAATGCTGTTTATTCCGCAGATTTTGAATGTATTTCCTGATTTTTTGGAAAATTATGTGTTTCACCGAACGTTCAACCACGAAGCATTTCGGGACACAATGGTTTCTTTAGTGGCATATCCTATTTTCTTTGCGATTTTGCTTGATGCAATTTTCTTCACAAAGTTTTCAGATATGCAAAAAATAGTAGTTATTGGGTTTTACGCTTTTTCCATTTTGGCGACAATAGCGATTATATCGTATACTTGTGCAAATGCGTTTATTGGTCAAGATTTGAGTTCAGAAACGCTGTTTGGCTATGAATGTTTCAGAGAAAAAACGTTTTGGCCGACAAGCTGGTTCTATTCGATGGAATTCCGTTTTTTGAATACGCAACTTCTTACAGCACCGCTGTTTATATTCACAAAAAACTTAGCTCTTATCCGTTCTATTACCGCAGTATTATGCGAAATCGTGCTTTTTTTAGGAACATATTACTTTTTAAGCGCATTAAGAATAAAAAAACTGTGGCTTAAATTGCTTTGCTGCACTTTGATGATAAGCCCTGTATCTTGGACATATTTTTGCTATGTTCAAGACGGAAGTTACTATATTCCACATATTGTCTTTAGCTTTTTCTATGTTGGGCTTTTCATATCTCTCGTTTTTCATCGTGATGCATATTCCGCTAAAAAGCAAAAAATTCTTTTCGGCATTTTTGTAGTTCTTGCATTTTTAAGCGGAGTTTCTTCAATTCGATATATTCTGAATTTTACATTCCCTGTGTGTGCTGTTATCTGCTTCGTAAAGTTCTATGAATTACGCAAAAATGACAAGCCATTCAATCTGAAAGAGTTTTTCATTTTGGATAAAGCGACTTTTATTTCTACGGTAGGGCTTTTTGTTAGTGGAATTGGATACATCTTCAACTCAATAGTAATTGCAAGCATTTTTACATTCAAAAATATGAATAAAATCACATTCAACCCGTTGAGTAGTATCGATTTAGATGCAATTAAGGATATGATTTTTAGAACAGCTGGATTCAACGATGGTGTAAGCGTATTTACTCCTGCTGGGATTGCAAATGTTTTGATTTTAGCTGTAATCATTTTTACGCTAATGCTCTCAATTCTGCTGTTTAAAAGCGATTTGTCTAAAGGTAGACGATTTTTTATGCAGTTCTTGGTATTTAGCACAGCATTCAGCTTTTACACAAATATTTGCACAGAAATGGTCGGTCGTTATCTTACAATGCTTTTCTGTTTCTTTATTCCACTATTTGCTATTGTAATCGAGCAAAAAGACATTGGAAGTGTAAAAAAATGGTGTTTTTCAGTTTCTGCAGCTGTCTTGATTATGACAAACGCATACTTATGCTTTGGAAAAATGCAGCTAAAAGAAAATTCCTTAGAGCTTGGAGAAGTATGTAATTTCTTAAAAAACAACAATTACGAATTCGGCTATGCTTTTGCAAACATTGCAAATCCAATTTGGTTTTGGTCTAATGGTGAAATTGAAGTTGCAACACTCGATGCCGACAGTAATTCTAATGATGTCGATGTAATGCCGAAAAGCTATGCAATTCACAAATGGCTTGAACCAAAAAGATTTCTTGATAAGAATTATTACAAGGGAGATAATCATATTTTCTTTGCAATAAAGCAAAATAATTATGCAGAATCAAAAAACAAAGCACCTTTTGAAAAAGGCACTTTAGTTTTCAGCGATGAGAATTATCTTGTTTTTGATTTTGCTTCACAAAAAGTTTTTATCGACTCTTTTTCCGAGTAATTACTTTCTTTACCAGTCCTCTTGTGCCTCCAACAATTTCTTCTAAGAAATTGAACACAAGAGGACACTTCATTTTCATTTCTGCAAGCGTAAAAATAAGCGGTGATTGCAAAATTGGAATAATTCGCTTGTCATTCAAAAGATGAACTTTTGTAAATTGAAACTTCGGATTCAAAATCATCTTTTGAATATCCAATGGAATTTCTCCAGCTTCTTTTATGCGCTGCTGCAAACTTCTATCAGCAAGTTTGTAATAAGAAATATAATTCTTTCCAGCAGCCTCGCTCGAAAAATAATGAATTATCTTCGCATTTTCCAAAAATTCCAATCCGCCTTGGCTTATTTGGCAATTCCAAACTCCAGAAAGTTGTGTATCTCCAAAGCCGCAATTATAAAAAGCCTCATTAAAAGCTCCTTGGTCGTGGTGGTCGTGCTTTACACGGAAAGAATACTCCCAAAGTTCATTCCATTTTTTGAAAAACGCTCTAGCCTTTTCACAATCGCGATACAAAATCACGCCGCTGTTTATATGAAACCCTTGCTTTGCAGTTCCTGTATAATGCATCTTTTTCTCGCGCTTCAAGAAATAATCTCGATGTTTATGCTCGCTTAGCATCACATGCCCGTCAAGAACTGCGGCAATAGGATAATCATATTGTTCGATGTCAGAAAGGCTGTCGCAAATAATCGTGTCGCAATCGATAAAAAGAAAATCGCCAGTAATATGCTCTGGAATAGTTGTTTTTAGCACTCTCGAACGCTCAACATTACTTGCATTTTCAGGAAATGTAACACTCACAATATCACTTGCATATTCTTTGAGTTTTTCTCTTTTTCCGACAAAAGAAGAAACTGTTTTATCGTCTGTAAGAATGATTATTTCAGCTTCCCTCATATAATGGCGAAGTGAAAAAACAGACATCAAACATTGTTCATAATATAAATCTTTATCGGTCGAAGTAAGTACATAAACGTATTTCATATCATTACTGTATATCAAAATCAGTTTTTTTACTATACAGAATTCCGCTTTTTACTTCTTGCTTTTCGTATCCTCTCTTTTTCAATTCTGAATAGAGGTATGAAGAAGAAAAATCAGATACATCTTCATCATTACTCGGATTACGTTTATCAAGAATCAAAACATAATCGGGGAAAACTCTTTTCGGAAATTCATCAAAATATATTTTTAAACGCTCATCATAAAAAAAAGTTCTCCAAGTTGTTGGGGCAGCACAGCCTAAATTTTGAAACGACATATATGCCCACGTTGCAACACCTGAGATAAAAATCGTTTTTTCTTCACCTTGCAAATCCGACAAAAGCTCATACAATTCATCATAATAGATTTTGTTTTCAGCACTTGTATAAATATGTTTTGCAGGTCCCTGTTCTATTTTCTCAATGCCAATTCCACGGTTTGGTAAAAATAATAAATGAGGGGAAAGTTTTTTATCACGATAAATGTTATTTACTCTATAATATAATGTCGTTAAACAAAGAATAAGTAATGGCAATATTTTTATAAAATAAATCCCCCCCCCCCGTTCGTTTATTACATATTTTTTTACCATCGAAGCGACATATTTATTATAAATAAAAATTTCACCAATAGCAGCTATACACATTCCGATAGCACAGACACCAAAACCAGTATCAGAAGCAAAACAGAAAAAGTACGCAAGAATAAGACCTGGAAGAATAAAATAAATCAACTCGGTCTTGTTTTCTGTTATAAACTTTATGAGCGTTTCTTTTGCACTACATATAGGCAAAAAAATAATCACTGAAAAAAACGTATAATGAAAAAAGCATATTATTGCACTTCCTACATCGAACTCATAAAAGCAATTCGCAAAAAACAAAATCGTATTCATTGCAAATAAAATAAACATATTTCGTTTTGTCGATTGTATTTTTTCGAGCCGATATAAAATAGAAAGCACAATCATAGGTAAATATGTAATTATATAAGGGAAACATAAAAGACGAGGCATTTTATACAGTCTTTTTATTGTTAAAATTGCAGTATGTTTATATGCAGGGTCATTATAAGTGTAATGCAAACCTAAAAGAATATCTTTTATTGAGTTTCCAGAAAAAACAGTAATGCAATAAATAATAGCAACTATAAAAGTTCCTAGCCACACAAGAAAAAAGTATTTTACATATTTTCGTGTTGAATTCAGAGTAATGCTAAATAAAGACATCACAACATAGGGAAAAGCAAGAAACGGATTACACAAAACAGAAAATGCAAAAAAAATACCAGATAGCACTAGAAAAAACTTTTTATATGATAATTCAAAAAAAGAAAAAGCGCACAATATGCCGAGCAAATATGTTTCAAATCCAATTGTATAGTAAGACGCTCCGTTAAGACACGCTCTTGAAAATATCAAAGGCAATAGCGCAGCAGCTAATGACGGCAATATATGATATTTTTTTGAAAAAACAGAATAGGAAAATACAGAAACGCAAGTTTGGAAAATAATCGTTGCAATTCTAAAAAAAAGGAAAACTCCTTCAGTTCCGCCGTTAAACTTTATAAAAAGCACGTAAAGAGGCAGAAGTAAAGGTTCGTAAAACTGAGTTGGTGTCCAGTCGTCAATTAAAAATCGGTCGCCAGTAAAAAAGCGGTGGACGTTTGACAAATATAACCCCTCATCTGTCCACGAAAAACCG
This sequence comes from uncultured Treponema sp., assembly GCA_937901865.1. Classification (GTDB taxonomy): domain Bacteria; phylum Spirochaetota; class Spirochaetia; order Treponematales; family Treponemataceae; genus Treponema_D. The sequence continues at coordinate 1,175 of CALDID010000130.1, read as the reverse complement.
TAAAACATATTATTTACAAGAATCGCAGCCACAAGGGTGATTAAAAAATACGGAAGTAGAACTCTATAATATTTCATAAAGCTATACTAACAAATTAACAGTAAAATTTCAAATGCTGAAAAAATGTATCAGTTATCGACTCAGACAATTCAATTTTGTACGAGAGCTTGTGAATGTCGCTCATTCGGCAAAGCTGTTTCCAGCGCTTTTCGTTATACGGCATATTCAACTCGCGCTGCAAAATATGCGGCGGCACATCAGAAAACCACGGCATATTTTTCCATTCATCTTTGTAAAAATCAGCAGCAATTCGCATAAAAAAATAAATTAGAAAATAATGAATCAGTTTATCATTTGTTCGCCAATACTCATAAAGCAAATCACGAGTTAAAGTCAAAATCGGCTCATTTTTTTCGCTCGAAATAAACCAACTTTGCGCCGCCGTCGCATCATCATTTTTTTCGCGCGTTTGAAACATAAAAAGCGGCGTGTTGAACGCATATTCAGGATAAGCCGTGCAGAAAACAGTAGCGTCAATCCACGTTCCGCCGTATTTTATCAAAAGTGCAAGGCGAATAAGGTCTGAAAAATGCGTATTTGTTATTTTTCCCTTTTTGTATTTTTCTTTGATGAAATCGGGAAAATCAACATAATCATACAGATTTTTTGATGTGATTATCTTGATTTCCTTGTTTGGCATTTGCTTTTTGAGCGAAGCAAGGCAGATTTTGCATAATTCAGGCGCATTTTCTTCGCCTTGCAGCCAGCACCACCAAATTATATCGCTATATTCGTGCGTTTTGTTCTCAATTCGCTTGTAACGTGAAAGAAAGTGCTTATATTTTGCTTTTAAATATGTATAAAATACCCAGTTTTTATTTACTTTTTTGATGTTGCTGTCGGTTTCTTGAAACGTCAGACCATACCAGAATTTTAGTGCAATATAGCGAATGTAATCAACCGATTTTTCTCTCAACTCGCCATATTTTCCACTCTGAAAAAGATTTTTTGCCTTTGAAAAGATGTTTGCCATAGCCTTTTTCTCCCATTATGCCGCAATATCTGCAATAGAAGAAAAAGTCGGCAAAGACACTTGACACGCAATTTTTAGCGCATCACAATTGATTGATTGATTGATTGATTGATTGATTGATTGATTGATTGATTGATTGATT
>CALDID010000129.1 GCA_937901865.1 uncultured Treponema sp. | reverse complement strand
CCTTGACCAAAAACGAGCATACATTCCGTAAAATCACCTATTATTTCACTTTTTCGCGCAATAAAAATACTTTACCTTACTCTAAAGAGAGTATATAATACTATCATAATACATCACGTTTTTGAGGTAATTCCTTTATGAATATGAAGAAATTGGGCATTATATTGCTTTTAAGTGTGTTATGTATTTTTGCAGGAGTTGCAAAAAGTTCTGCAAAAGAAAAAACACTAGAAAATTGTTTAGCAGAAGCGTCAAAGGAACTTGCTTTAGTGCTTGACAAGCGAGCTTCTGTCGTTGCAGTCGTGGACATAAACTCAGGATACAGCACACTTGATGAATACATCGTTGAAGAAATGAAACACAATCTGCTCGAAAATCTAGCAGAAGCCGTCATTGTTGAACGAGATGAAAGGACGCTTTCTCTTATAAAAGCAGAAAATACTTACCAAGAATCAGGTGCTGTAAGCGACGACACAATCCAAGATGTTGGTTCTGCATTAGGTGCAGACTGTCTTTTGTTTGGAACGCTGACTAAAACATCAGACGGTTATCAATTGCTTTTAAGAGCGGTCAGCGTGGAAAGCAAAAAAGTGCTTGCGTCGTACAAAGGTTCTATTGCACCAAAAGACAGTGAAATTGCATTTCAGATTAGAAAATCCAAGCACAACAAAAGTGCTTCAAGCTCTGATTTACTCGACCCCGCATTATATCTTGAAGATTTTGCAGGCGATATAGAAACAGTTGTCACACAATTCAACACTGACGCAACAAAAGAGAGCATTGTAGATGCGTTTATCGTGTATATCACCCAAAATTTTAAATACACTACCATAAAACAAGGTGAAGGCGATAAGGAAAAACATTTTATATCAAGCAATCTAACGTTTAACCATTGGGCAATAGATTCAGAATCACTCCGCGAGGGAAATCTTGCATGGGGAGTATACACGGCAAAAAGCAAAAATACAGAAAGTGTGTATCTTGTTACAAAAGGCGCAATTTTTAATGTAACGTTTGACAAAAAGAAATCTGCGACTAAAAAGGGCGATAATGAAGAAAAAATTCTTGCAGGACTTGAAATCGCTCTTGCACAATCAGCTCAGAACTTAAAAAGCGCACAAAAGATTTATGAAAAAGAAGATTTACTTGCGCTTGAAAAATTGACACAATTTCATAAGAAAGCTTTGGGAATAGGATATTTGACTTACAATATATTATCTGACGTATGGAGATATTATACCAATTTCAAAACAGCAACAGCAGATCCAAAAGTATTTGCAGAAATGTGTCTTGCGGCAGAAGTTAATGAAGATATATTGATAAATATTATCTTAAGTTACCGAGGACCTTATAAAATGACACTTAATGACCAAGTGAAATTTTTTCTGGAGCACGGTGCTGATGTAAACGATAATGACGAATTTTTTTATACGCCACTAATAGCAGCACTAAGCGACGTTGTAATAGACAACGATCCATTACTACGTCCAGTTATATTGCAACTTATAAAAGCGGGAGCAGATGTTAATGTGAAAGATGATTTGGGAATAACTCCGTTTTTTGAAGCTATAGACCTAATGAACAGGGATAACAACATGGTTATCGATAACTCTGTAATTATAGCCATGATAAAAGCAGGTGCTAATGTTAACGAAAAAGATAAATATGGAGAAACACCTCTATATAGATTGATAAGCGATGCAGTATATAATGAGAAAGCGGTTGATATTTCTATTGTTTCAGCACTCATAAAGGCAGGGGCTGATGTTAATGTGAAAGATGACCACGGAACAACTTTGCTGCATCTTGTTATAGATGGAATAGAAGACAATGGTTTTTCTTATTTCGATAGCTCATTAGTATCTTTACTAACAGAGGCGGGTGCTGATGTTAACGTAAAACATGAAATATTCGATGAAACTCCATTACAAAGAGTTCTAGAAATTGCGATAGAACACTACAGAGATGTCAGTTCGATAGTTTCTGCACTAATAAAAGCAAAGGCAAATGTCAATGTAAAAGACGAATATGGGCAAACGCCGTTAATGCTTGCTATAGTCAATAATGATAGTTCAATTGTTTCTGCTCTCATTAAAGCAGGAGCAAATGTTAATGCAAAAGATGAAGACGGACATTCTGTTCTTGAATATGCAAAACATGTGAAAAGACCAAATGCAGAAATCATCGATATGCTTAAAAAGGCTGGTGCTAAATGAGTAGTTTTCGCTGGCATAGGGAGATTGTAACGCCATCTAGCTACTATGGAAAGTTTAACGGAGGAAATCCCAAAGCCCCCGAAGAAAAGAATTTTTCCGTGAAAGAGTGCATAACAGAAAGCGGGCAGAAAGAATATGTTTTGAGCGCTGATGTTGCTGCGCTGTTTGACAAATCAAAACGGGAAAAAGCCTACAACGCTGCTGCAGACATTCGCAAATTTGAAATCGGGCTGTTTTGGCAGAGGGCGGCATATTTTTGGGCTTTTATCACAGTAATTTATACCGCTTATTTTCAAGTGCTGACCGACATTTATGACAATAAACACGGGCATTTGCCGCTTGTCATTCTTGCCGCGCTTGGAGTGTTTTTCAGTTTTTCATGGTATCTTTCAAGCAAAGCGTCAAAGCACTGGCAGGAAAATTGGGAAGCACATTTGGACTTGCTCGAAGACGAAATAACAGGATCGCTGTATAAAACATATCTTGCAAAAAAATCGTATTCCGTTTCAAAGATAAATATTTCGGCAGGCGTTATTATTACAGCTTGCGCATTTGGTCTGTTGCTGTATGATTTTGCCGTTTTTGCAAAAGAAAAGCTACATCTTTTCGGCTCAAGCGGTGTTGCAATTTGTACGCTGTTTACCGTTTTCGTTTTGTTCGCACTGTTTATATATGCAAAGATTTCTTTAGGCAATGCGAACTCAACTGGCGAAACTGTTTTTCAGGAAAAAGTTTATGAATGGTAAAAACGTTTTAGTTATTTTTGCGCTCTTTATTGCTTTTTTATTTTCGCTTTTTTGCTTTGTGGCATATTTTGGAGTTTTTGAAATGAACCAAAAATGTGAGAAAATAATTCTTTGTGTAACAATAGGTATTGTTGCTTTTATTGCGATTTTATTCGCCATATTTTTCTATGATAACGAATATTCATTCTCAAATATACAGGAATTTGCAGACAGCAGAATAACGCTTGTTTACTCGGGAGAAGACAAAAACGCAAAAATCTGCTTTGTAAAATATTACAATGAATCAGAACTGCCGAATCTTGTGAAAAATCTAAAAGAAAACGACATCATCTATATGCAAAAAGACACGCCTATAAGCAAAGCATTTTTCGACAGTCTCAAAGATTATGATTATACCGTAACATTTCCGCACACAAATGCAAAAGTCAAGATTACAAGAATGCCTCAAACAGAAGACAAGTCAAAAAGTGAATGATAAACTGGAGAAAATACTATGAGAGATTTAGAAAGCATAATTGCAAAAGTAATAGCAAAATACGATTCGCAAGAGCTGTACAATATTATACAAGAAGCGTGTATATACAACGAAGAGTCAATAGACAGCAATAGAAAACTCATTGATATTGATATTGAATACTTAGAGGATAATACAGATTGTGCAAATTGTAATTTTTATAATAGAACTATAGACTATAATTCAGATGAAACGGAGCTAGAAAAAGGGATAAAGTATCTTATCGCTTTATATAATGGGTGTCAACCTAAAAACACAAATAAAAATATTGTTACGTTTGAATTTCACCCTAAAGATGAACAAGTATTTAAATTTTTATTTATGTTAGTTGGAAAAGCATATCGATTTTTATATTTCAAAGACAACGAAGAACCTATTACAAGTGTATGGAAAATGAGAAATTTTTCGATGAACTCAAATTTAAAGGCAAACATTTTTTCTGCACCTTATTATAGAAACAATCGTCTAAAAGGTTTATACAAAATAAAAATCGAAGTTCCTTTCTGTGAAAAATACGAAGATTATACTTTTGCGCAAGTCATACAAGAAAAAGAGGAAATAAAAAAGCATATCTTTGCAGAAAAAATAAGATATTGGGGAATAGAAAACTTTTAAGACCACGACAGACTTGTTATCACAAACAGAGGCACTGCATATTAAAGCTATTTCCCTCTGCAATAAGTCGTGATAAGATTATATGCGACCGAGCCTTTCGGG
>CALDID010000128.1 GCA_937901865.1 uncultured Treponema sp. | reverse complement strand
GCAATGACATAAAGCCGAGTACGGAACTGACATACTGTTTCCGAACAGGTCTATTCTAAAAAAATTCTATAGCATTTTTTATAAAAATGTCTATTCTCCGATTTTGAAGCGGCGCATAATGGCGTAGTAGGCGACGGCGAGCGGAACGCTGGCGGCTATCCACGCGGCAGGACCTGCGGCGCAAATGCCACCGAAGCCCCAGAGCGCAGGGAGCGTAAACGCCGCAATCGTGCGCGCCACCAGCTCAAAAATCCCGCCCATTAACGGCCAAAAGCCCTTCCCGATGCTCTGCAGCACATTTCGGTAAATAAAAAGCAAAAACAAAAACGGATACATCACGCCCGTGATGTGCAAATACGTCTTTGCGGCGGCGAGAACGTCGGGGAAATTGTCCTGCGACTTGTTGATAAACAGACCGATGAGCTGCTCCGAAAGCGTCCACGCCAAAACTAAAGCCACCACCGACATCGCAATCGAAATCAAACACGCCTTGTTTGTCCCCTCCTTAATGCGCTCCTCCTGCTTTGCGCCGAAGTTCTGCCCTGCGTAATTCGCCATCGTAACGCCGATAGTCTGCGCCGCCACCGTAACGAGCTGCTCCACCTTCTGCGCCGCCGTGTATGCCGCCATCTTCACCGCGCCGAACACATTGAGCGCGCCTTGCAGCACCACCACGCCAATCGCCGTAATCGAAAACTGAAACGCCATATTCAGCCCGATTTTCAAATGCTGAATCGCAAAATAATTGTCCCAGATAAAATCCTTTCGCGTTACGCGCACAATCGGATATTTCCTCATCATATATATCACCGACGCTACTCCCGCCACTGCCTGCGAAATCACCGTTGCCCACGCCGCGCCCGCGATACCCATAAAATGAATCAAAATCACATCGAGAATGATGTTGAGAATCGAAGACATAATCAAAAACATCACGGGAGATTTACTGTCGCCGATTGCGCGCAGAATGCACGATGCCATATTATAAGTAACCGTCGCGGCAATCCCGATATAGATAACGATGATGTACGCAAAACTGTCGCCGATAACCTCTTCGGGCGTGTTGATGAGGCGCAGAATCGGAAGCGCGGACGCGCACGAAATCGCCGTGAGCAAAATCGCCGCCATTGCATTGAGCATAATGTTCATCGCGACCGAGCAGCGCAATCCCTTCATATCTTTCGCGCCGAATCTTTGCGCCGTGATGACCGCAAATCCTGACGACACGCCGAAGACGAACCCCAGCACGAGAAAGTTCATCGGTCCTGTGTTGCCGACTGCGGCGAGCGCGTTTGTGCCGAGCATACGCCCGACGATAACGGTATCGACCATCGAATACATTTGCTGAAACAAACTGCCGAGCAAAAGCGGAATCGAATAAAAAATAATGAGCTTGAACGGCTCACCCTGCGTCATATCTTTGAGCGCGCTTGACGCATTGCGCGGTGCTTTGTGCGAAATTGAGTGTATTGCCATAAGTGAGAGTATTATAAAACTATTTACAGTTTGTCAACAGGATTTTATTGTTTTCTATAAAAATAAAAAGGAGGCGTTTTGCCCCCTTAAAACCGCTTATTTCTTTTCGGCTTTCTTTGGAACGGTGTCGTTAGCGGCTTTTACCACAGCAAAAATCTCGCTGGCAAATTCGCTATACACATCGCTTTGCCTATCTTTCATTACTTCAAGATAGGCTAAAATCTGCTTGTTGAAATAGCTTACCAGCTCCTTTTTAATCTCTGTTGCGCTCACCTCTGCCTTGTTTGAAGCCGCCACTTGAGCCTTTTTCACGCTCAATTCTTTCACATTTGCGTTGTGCAAAAACACATTCTCGCAAAGGGTGTCAACGCCTTCGATTTTCTTTAGAAGCTCTTTTGCCTTTTCAGACTTGAACTCGGTTTCCATGCTCGTCAAAATCGCAGTTTCTTGGTCGTTTGGCAAGGAGATGATAGCCTTTCCGCCGTGTCGCTCCACAATCTCAAGAAAAAACGAAGCCGCTTCGCTTTTGTCTTCTAAAGGCAAATCGCGATAGCCGCGAAGAGCACTCACCAATTTTGTAAATGCCCTGTCGCGCTCTGCATCTTCTTCCTCTAAAGCAATAACCTCGCGAGCACTCTTTATTGCATCATTGAAAATCACCGTTCGCGCCAAAACGTGAGCAAACCGTGGTTTTAGCATTGGCTCTTCCGCCAATTCAGTGTGCTTTTCATACAGCATGCAGCTCTTTTCTGCCGCCGAATACATTACCGTGTTTTTTAAGCCAGATAAAAATTTCATCGACTTTCCTCCAAAAAGATTTTTTTGTAGTGTTACAGAAAATATGCTTTTCTTTTTGTCATTCTCGTGCTTGACCTTTGTCATTGTCGTACTTGATACGGCAATCTATTGCAATATAGGCGTTTTGAGAAAGAGGCTGTGCCTCAGATTATCGGGTCTAGGTGAGATAATGACAGCATACCTTTGAAACACCTCCAGATTTTTTTATAATAACTCTATTTCAAATAGAATTCAATCAATACAAGCAATTTTGAGAAGTGAAATCTACATAGATTTTGCGGGAAAAAAGGCAAAGACTGGGAAAATCTATTTAGTAAAAGCCTTCCCATAGATAAAAATGCAAAAAATCTACATAGATTTTGTGGGAAAATCTCTAAAATCTCTAAAATCTATTTAGATTTTTCGCCGCCAAATCCAAAACTTTACAAAATCTATATAGATTTTCACTTTTTATAAAAAAGTTTGTTGACTTTAAATAAAAGTTACGTTACTATAAAGATATAGAGGAAAGAGTATGACCAATTCTGAAAAACAGGAAAGATACAGAAAGAAAGAAGCGTTAAAAAAAATGGCTGGCGAGATTGCAATGCGGTTCAGTTTGCGTTCGCTTAGTTATTTTTGTCAAGGAAAAAATCCTGCTGAGTTTCAGAAAAAGCTGGAAGACGCTGTAAATCTGCCGTCTAATTGGACAGACGACGATTATAATCATGCGCTCAAATGTCTTCAAAATCTGGACTTGGAAGGATACGACAATCCCTATTTATTGGAAAACGACATTACGGAAAATCACAACTCCGTAGATAATTTTGCGACGACTCCAAATCCTGCAAAATATGCTTCAGATATAAAAACTGCGCAGGCTGATGCTACAAAATTGGTCAATCACGTTCTTTCTGCGGTTGAACTGAGCGGGCTTTCAACGGCTGACGCAACAGCGGCTATTCTTGAAGTGCTCAGAACGCTTGGGCGCATTCTTATGGACGCAAAAAAGATTCCTGAATCAAATGCAACATCGTGGGCTTTAGCGGCTATTGGACATCAATATGAAAAACCTGATTGGGCTTTAGGGCGGTTTCAAAAAGCTCTTGGAACTCAACTTGGAATCGAAGAGGCTCATAAATTGGGTGAAGAATTGTCAAACTTTAGAATGTAGGAGGTGAGAACTATGGGATTGGGAAAAAAGACAAACAACAAAATTAAGTTCATAAAGAAGTTTTTGTCAGATAAAGGGCTTGCAAATCTTGCTTCGACAAAAGACGTTTATGAGTTCATAAAAACAGACAGACCTGAATTGATAGTTCTTCGTCCGACGACCCCATGGTATCAAAAAGTCTTTGATGCGTACTATCGCTATCTGCAAGCAGAGGAAGAGCAAAAAGAACTTATCATAAAAACTTTTGTGGCATACAGAGAAGAAAGGCTGGAAAGTATGCGCCGCACAAGAGAACGGAGAAAAGCAAAGCAAAATGCTGTTGTGGGAGAAATGTCGGCGCAAAGCAAGTATTCTCACAAAAATGCAGAGATTTTGTATAACTCTCCTGAGTGGCAAAAACTGAGATATTTTGTGCTTAAAAGGGATAACGGGGTTTGTCAGCTTTGCGGGCGCGGCAGAAAAGACGGCGTTGTGCTTCATGTTGACCATATTGTGCCTTTGTCTGTTGACTGGTCAAAGCGTTTAGACCCGAATAATTTGCAAACATTATGCGAGGATTGCAATCTTGGTAAAAGCAACAAAGATTGCATTGACTGGAGATAATTTCCGCTTTACAAAACAGCCTATGGCTTTACAAAACGGCCTATGGCTGTTAAAAGCTGATGATTTCGTTGTAAATCGCGATGGCGAATTGGTCGGTCATTCCGCTGATGTATTCGATAATGCACTTGATGTAGCTTTTCTCGTTTGTGCAGTCGAACACGCTCACTGTGTCGTAATGCAGCGCGTTGGTGCGGTCGAACGTGCCTGCGCTCTCGTAATTCGAATGTTTCACCAGCCAATCTTCAAACGAATCGCGAAGCTGCGGAAAATATTTGAGGCACAGCCCGACCTTGCCCGACGGCGCAAAAGGAAACGTGCGCAAAAGCATATCGAAAATCGTTTTGATGACCAGCGTCGCGTATTTTTCAAACTCCACAAGCCGCCAATGATTGTAAATGTATGCGATATTGAACTTTTTGAGCTCGGTCAAAAAATCAAACTTCTTTTGCGAAAAGCACAACCCCGCTTCAACCGAACTATGCTCGCACAAATCCGCCACAAGCGCATTCACGATAGTTGACGCATTTATCGCCTGCGCCGTGCTTGAAAAATCCGCTCCGAGCGTCTTCGCCACAATCTCGCGCAATTCGCGGTACGCCGTCATATCAATGATGTGATACCGCCTCGCGTCTTCAAGGTCGCGCCCCAAATACGCAATTTTGTCTGCGATTTTCACGACGCACCCTTCCCATGTGTACGGCTGTACGCTTCCTGCCTGCTTTATGGCATACAAATCAATCGGCTCGGCTCTCGGCTTTATGGAAAGTTGGTCGATTTCGCCGCAATGACAAATCAGCCCGTCGCGCACCGCATAAGTCAGATTCAAATTGCGCTCAATGCCGTTCGGGTCTTGCACCGTTTCGATGTAATCGGCGAAAAACAGCGAATTGCGCTCGTGCCAAAATTTTTTGCCGACAGCGTTTTTTTTAGAATTGTCTTTGCTGTTATCGTTTAGAATCGCGTTCAGACAATCCTCGCCGTGATGACCGAACGGCGCGTGTCCGATGTCGTGCCCGATAGCGACGGCGGCGGTGAGGTCGGTGTTTAAGCCCAAATATTTCGCGATGGTTTCGCTCACGGATTTGACGTGAATAACGTGCTCCATACGAGTGCAAACGTGGTCGTTCGTCGGCGCTAAGAATACCTGCGTTTTGTGCTTGAGGCGGCGGAAGGCAAGCGAATTGATAAGGCGCGTGTAATCGCGGTCGAACTCGCTTCGGATTGTGTTTCCGCGCTCATATAATGCGTGTTCCCGCTTTACAGCCTTAGCATAATCCTTGTTGTTTTCGTCCATTCTCACCGCGGTGAATGTGCCTTTCATTTCTCCTCCTTTTTCTCGTTCTCTTCATAAAGTTCAATATAATCACGCAACGAGATTGTTCTGCGCGGGTGCCGCTGTCGACGCAATGCCTTTGCTTCTATCTGCTTCCATGCGGGCGAGGGGTCTACGTCTTGAAACCGCGTTCTTTTCGGAGGCAGCCACGCAAACGACAGCTCCCTCGCAAGCCACGTCCCTTTTCTGCCCTCGCCATAGATTTTTTTGTGTCCTTCTTCGCTCAACTGAATTGTGCAGTACAAAAAGCCGAATTTCTCGTAAAATCCCAGCTCATAATCCGCCGCATCTTCGCTAAATAGCTCGCTCATCGCCTCCGTGTACAGCCGTTCAACCGTGTCTTTATCCCACTTCACCAGCATTTCGCACAACAGCGTGCTGAAGTCCTTGAGAAACACGCCGAGTTTTTCTTTTCCGTGATTGCAAAATTGCGGAATCTCAATGCACGCAATTTCTTTTTTTTGATTGCTCTCATCGCCGCTTAGCTTTTGATAGATTTCGTATCGAAGACGTAAGCAGTTAGCATTCTCTTCAATAACAAAATCCGTCAGTTCGTGCCGTGTTATCCATTCTGGAAACGACATTTTTTCCTCCTCATTCCGTGTATATGTGTGTTTTGAAAAGAAAAGCGCAGCGGCTTTCTCAATCCATCGCTGCGCTTTTTTGCGAAAACAGATTTTCGTCTGTTACTGAATAAAGTCAATCGCGTATATCTCTTGATAAATGCCGTCGATGACCTTGTTAAAACATTCGAGCAAGTCGGGATTGAACGCGCCGCACTGTCCGCCGTTAATCATTCTTACCGCCATTTCGTGCCCAATCGCTTCTTTGTACGGTCTGCGCGACACAAGAGCATTGTAAGCGTCCGAAAGAGAAACCGCCTGCGCCGAAATCGGAATCTCGCTGCCAACCAATCCGTCGGGGTATCCCATACCGTCCCATCTTTCGTGGTGGCTTTTGCAAATCTCTCGCGCGAACGTGTACATATCGTCAGAAAGAGAAGCACGAATCGCCTCGATAAGTTCTACGCCTTTCGTCGTGTGCGTCTTCATAATCGCAAACTCGCCTTCGCTCAGCGAGCCTTGACTGCGGGGCTTTAAGAGAATGCGGTCGGGGATTGCGATTTTGCCGATGTCGTGCAAAGCAGAAGCCTTTGTGATAACGTGAATATCTTTGTCAGAAAGATTATATTCGGGGTGCGAAATCTTTAAGTCGCGCAAAAGCACGTTTGTCAGCCTGCTGATTCTGCGAATGTGCCTGCCGCTTTCGATGTTGTGCGCCTCAAGGGAAGCGATGAGCGTTTCGATAATCGACCACTGCGCATTTTGGATAGTTTCGCCCCGCGCGATAGCTGAAAATTGCTTGTTTTTCGCCTCAATCTCGCTCTTTTCTTTTTTGTAAATAACGCTTTCTAGCTTGTTTCTGTGCGCATAGAGCTCGATGATGTTTTCAACCCTGCGTTTGATAATCGTGAGGTTAAACGGCTTTGAAATCACGTCTACAACGCCGTAATTATACGCCTTTGCCGCCACATACGCAGTAGCTTCGGTCGTGATGAGAAAGACGGGGACGCGGTGCAAAAACTCCCTGCTTTCCAGCTCGCCCAGCACGCCAAAACCGTCGAGTTCAGGCATAATGATGTCCAAAAACACCGCAGTCAAATCGCTTTCATATTTTTCAATCAGCTCTAAGCCCACATATCCGTTTTCTGCTTCGAGAACATCGTAGGTTTCAGTGAACGCCTCGCGCAAAATGGCACGATTCAGCTCAATGTCGTCTATGATAAGGATTTTCCCTAAATTGTCCCCCATTTTTATCCTCCTCGATTCAATTTTTTTATTGCTGCACTTGGGAAAGTATCGAAATTATAGTATCTCCTAAAAGAGCCACTTTTTCGCCCAACGGCTTAATTTTCTCCTCTTCGCCAGCTCTCACCGCGTTCACCAACGCCGCGCTTGTTTCGTACAATTCGCTAAAGCCCAAGTTTCCGCTCACGCCTTTTAGGGTGTGCGCCGAAATCTCAAGAGCTTTTTTGTCGCCAGAGGCTAAAGCCGCCTTTGTATCGGGAAAAGATTTATCCTGTGGAAACTTCAATATAAATTTCTTCATCAAACTTTCGTTTCCAGAGAATCTCGCCAAAACATCACTCGTATTTACGCCAATTTTTGTCAGTGCTTCTTCAAAAGTCATACCTATTATTTTATAGAAAAAATCGCAAAAAGCAAGGGAACTCGTTAAATTTTTTTTCAAGCCTTCCCAAACGCCAGCGAAGTCGTAAAATTTTTTTTCAACACTCCTAAAACTCCTGCGAGTGCGTAAAAAATTTTTTCAATACTCCCAAAACTTCGGGGAAGCCGTAAAAAATTTTTTCAAGCCTCCTAAAACTTCTGGCAAGTTGTAAAAAAAAATTTTCAACGCTCCCAGAACGATTTGTCAAGTCGTAAAAAAAATTATACCTGTTCGATAATTGTCATTATCTCACCTCGACCCGTTTTTTACGCAGAATTAA
>CALDID010000127.1 GCA_937901865.1 uncultured Treponema sp. | reverse complement strand
AGTTTTGACAAGGGGCTTAAGCCCCTTGCTACAGCAAAAGTTTTTAGTTTCCGAAAAGGTCTAATGTAGTGCGTATGAATAAATTTAGTACCTCAAAATGAAAATACTAGGATAATTCCTTCTTTCATTCGCACAAATCCTCCATAGCGTTCGGCATAAAATATTTACGGTCGAAAGTGAGTGGCATTTACGGCCGTAAGTATAGACCGTTTACGCTCGTAAGTGTGTTATGCCTACGGTCGTGGGAAAAAAAATTTACGGTCGTAGGAAAGAAATGACCACGGTCGTGGGGGAAAGATTACGACGGTCGTCGAGGAGTGTCCACGATACTCGTCGAGGAAGATGCTCGATACTCGTCGTGGTAAGATTACGATACTCGTCGTGGGAAAAGATAGATTGAAAAGAAAAAAAATTTCGGCTACACTTTTGCTGTAAGAGAAGTTAAATGAAAAGACTGATAAACACGTTTGCAATTATTGCATTTATCTTTATTCTTTCTTTTTGCGTGATGTTTAAGAGCATAACAGCTATCGTTGAAAAAACGAATATGAGTTCGTTTAATGAGCTGTCGATTCACGATAAAAGCGCAATTAAGAACATCTTGAATATTTGGTGGAGAATAGCGAGCAAGTTCGGCGAAAAGATTGCAGAAACAAATCCAAAGACGATTAAAGACGTAAAAAAAGAGCTGGAGGCTATACGCTCGATTTCTGGCTATGAAGATTGCATTTTAGTGAGCGAAGTGGGCAGAGTGTACAGCGCAAAGGGCATATTGAGCGACGCTACGATAGCAAAGCTGTGGCGAGAAAATCCCGACCAATTCGCTTATCGCTGCGGAGAGAAGACGAGCTATATACTCATCGGCAGGCGAATTAACCCGTTTATTGTTGAAGGCGTGATGATGACGTATTGCATAATCGTGCAGCAAATAAACGCGCTGAACAATATGCTGCAGATAGGAAGCTATAACGGGGTTGGCTTTAGCACGGTTATCGACAAAGACGGCTATTACATCATCAACGATTTTTATTCGGTGGGGAGCGAAAACTTTTTTGATGATTATGAAAAAAGCCGCTTAAAGTCAGAGCTTTCTAAAGAGCTATTGCAAAAGCGCATAAACGAATACGACGAATACACCTTTGTCGCCACTCACGACGGCAAAAAGAGCCTTTGCACCATCTCGAACCTTGACGGCACGCAATGGAAGTTTGTTTCGTATGTGCCGCTGAGCGTTTTCTCTAGGCAGAGAAACCAAATAATTGTGATATACATTATTTCTGGGTTCTTGTGCTTTTCGACGTTGTTTGCTTTTATGATTTTGTATATCAGAAAAATCGAGATGACCCGCAAAAAAGAGCAGAAGCACCAAGAGGAGCTTATCGACGCGCTTTCGTTGGCGGAGCAGGCAAGCAATGCAAAATCGCTTTTCTTGAACAATATGAGCTATAACATTCGCACGCCGATGAACTCAATTCTAGGCTTTACGGCATTGGCGAAAACGCATTTAGAGAGCGCAGAGAATGTGTCGAGCTATCTTGATAAGATTTCCCGCTCGGCTCATCAGCTTTTGGCTTTGATAAACAATGTGCTTGATATGAGCCGCATAGAAAGCGGTAAGATGAATTTGAACGAAGAACCGCAAAATCTTTCTGATATAATTCATTGCTTAAAATCAGAAGTGGAAAGCGAAGTGAATGCAAAACAGCTGCGCCTTTGCATAGATGTGCTGAATGTGGTTCACGAAGATATTTTGTGCGACAAAGTGAGATTGAATCAAGTGCTGCTAAACTTGCTTTCTAATTCCATAAAGTTCACGAAGCCGAACGGCACAATCTTAATGACGATAAGCGAAAACGGCTTTAATCAAAAGGGATACGCTTCTTTTGAGTTCCGCATAAAAGATAACGGAATTGGAATGAGCAGGGAGTTTCAAAAAAATGTGTTCTTGCCGTTTGCGCGCGAGGTGAATCCGTCCGCTACGAATTCGCAAGGTTCGGGGCTTGGTATGGCGATAACAAAGAGCATTGTGAATATGATGGGCGGCGAAATAAGCGTGCAAAGCTCTGAAAAAGACGGAAGCGAGTTTATTGTAAAGCTAGAGTTCAAGACAGAAGAGGGCAAGGGCTTTTCTGTAAACGAAATTGAGGGAAAAAGCGCGCTCGTCATCGATGACAATATGGAATTGAGCAACTATATTTGCGATATGATGAAGAATGCAGGGGCGAAAAAGGCTTCTATTTGCGCGACAGGCGAAGACGCGGTGATTTTTACGCAAACGGCTTTGCAAAATAGAGAGGATTTACCGATGTATATCCTTGATTGGAAAATAAAAGAAAGTGCGTGGCTTGAAACGGTCAGAAAGATAAAGAGAATAGCAGGCTCGGACGCTATTATAATAATTTTGACTGATTTTGATTGGCAGAGTATCGAAGAGGAAGCGAGAGAAAGCGGAGTTAATTTGTTCATCTCAAAGCCGCTTTTCCCGTCGTACTTACAAAAGAATCTTTCGCGGTTATACACTGCGCCAAAACCGTCAAAGAGCGCGATTTTAGACGTGCTACGAGGAAAGAGGGCGTTAATTGTCGAAGATAACGAATCGAGCCGAGAGATTTCCAAAATCATATTAAACGAAGCTGGGATTGACGCAGAATGTGCGGTAGACGGCAAAGAAGCTCTTGATATGATTATGAGCAAGGATGTGCGGTATTTTGACTTTATTTTGATGGATATAATGATGCCTGTGATGGACGGCATTGAGGCGACAAAGCAGATTAGAGCATTAGGCGACGAAAGAGCGAAAATCCCGATTATTGCAATGACGGCGAAATCAAGCGAAGACGATAAAAAAGAAGTGATTGAGGCAGGAATGAATGCGCATGTGGCTAAACCTGTAGACGTGGCGCATTTATTCTCTGTCTTAAAGAACGTCTTAGAATAAATCTTGTAAATAGTTGTATTCCGATTTACAATTATGATATGGATTACAAGCGAAAAATGCCCATCGGCATACAGGATTTTCAGAAATTACGCGAAAATGGCTTTGTATATGTTGATAAAACAGCTTTGATATATGACCTTGTGCAAAGTGGTGTTGCTTACTTTTTGAGCCGTCCGCGTCGATTCGGAAAGAGCCTTCTTATCAGTACGCTAGAATCTTATTTTCTTGGTAAAAAAGAGCTGTTTTCTGGTCTTGAAATCGAGAAACAAGAAAGCGAATGGGAGAAATATCCTGTACTGCATTTTGATTTTAATGGGCAAGATTATTCTGATACACAGGGGCTTGTAAAAATAATAGAATATCATCTTGCAAAATGGGAAAAAAAATATGGCATAGAGCAGAAAATAGATTCGTTTGGTCTGCGATTAGCAACTATTATCACGGCGGCAAATGAACAGACGGGGAAAAAAGTTGTTGTTTTGGTAGATGAATACGATAAGCCCTTGCTTGAAACAATGAATATATCTAATGAAATTATGAATTGCAACATAGATATTCTAAAGGGAATGTTCGGGCAATTAAAATCATTAGATAGATATTTGCATTTTGTGCTGTTTACAGGGGTTACAAAGTTTAGCAGAGTGAGTATTTTTAGTGATTTGAATCAACTGCAAGATATTTCTATGCACCCAAGATATGCCACCTTGTGTGGAATAACGCAGGAAGAACTTGAGCGTAATTTTGAGATAGAAATAGAGCAGCTCGCTTTTGCAACTGAGTTGACAAAGAAAGAATGTCTTTCTCGGCTTAAAAAGCTGTATGACGGGTATCATTTTACGAGAAATTGCCCTGACATCTATAATCCTTTTAGCCTTATAAATGCGTTTAGCCGCTGTGATTTTGGGAAATATTGGTTTAGCACAGGAACACCGACTTTTCTTGCAAAACATTTGAAAGAAACAGGCTTTGACCCACGCAAATTGAGCGACGGCAGCCTATACACGAGTGAAGACGAAATCAGCGACTATCGACCAGATAACCCAGATATTATACCGCTATTGTATCAAACAGGATATTTGACCATAAAGAACTATGAAGCGAGAAGGCGTATTTATACTCTTTCTTATCCAAATGAAGAGGTAAAATATGGATTCAGCGAAAATCTCGCGCCTGTTTATTTGTATCGTCCACAAAACACAGGAATGGATATATTTGCTATTGATGATGCGCTCGAAAAAGGGGATACAGAAAAATTACATTCTCAATTTATTGCGCTTTTTGCGAATCTTCCGTATGCAGCAGGGGCAAATGATACAATGCTAGAGCGCGATTTTCAGAATGTGATTTACATTGTGTTCTTGCTTTTAGGTCAATTTGTGCGTGTGGAGCAGCATACGGCAAAAGGCAGGGTAGATTGCATAGTTGAAACGCAAAACTATGTTTATATTTTTGAATTCAAGCGCGATTCTTCTGCTGTAACTGCCCTTTCTCAAATCGCTTCTCAAGGATACGCCGCTCCTTATGAAGCTGATAATCGTATTCTCATAAAGATTGGCGCAAATTTTTCTAGCAGCGAAAAGAACATTACGGAATGGAAAGTAGTACGATGAGAAAATTATTTCCCGACGCAGAAATGAGAGAAGATGGAATCGAGTACGTCTTCGCTTGTTACCTCTCCTGTGATTTCGCCTAAAGAATCGAGCGCGTCTTCCATATCTTGCACTGCGGCATCAAGCGCATAGCCCTCTTTTGTGGCTTTTAGTGCGTGTGTTATGCGCTCAAAGGCTTCTTCTACGCATTTTTTTTGTCTTTCGCTTCCCAATGCCGCGCCTCTGTCGAGTGTGGAAAGAAGAGAGAGCTTTTCTTTTACAAGGTGAGAAAGCAAATCTATTCCGAATCCCGTTTTTGCACAAAGACGCACTTGTGAATCTTCGCTGACGAGGTCTGTCGTGGCGTTAGGAAGGTCTGAGCCGAGCTTGTCTATTTTGTTCCAAATCAAGATAAGCGGCACGGCGTATTTTTCTTTTGCTGTTTTCAAAAACGCTTCATCTTCCGCGCTCAAGCCAGAAAATGAATCTACAAGATACAAGATAATATCTGCATCGCTTGAAAGTTCCCTCGTCATCTCAACTCCGCGCGCTTCTATAACGTCATCGGTTTCGCGAAGTCCTGCGGTGTCGAAAAGGCGCGCAGGCACTCCGTCAAAGCTAACCCAACTTTCTATCCAATCGCGAGTAGTTCCCTCGATGTCGCTGACAATCGCCCGCTCTTCTTTCAAAAGCGCATTGAATAAGCTCGATTTTCCTGCGTTTGTCTTTCCGCACAGCACAACTCTCACGCCGTCTTGATAGAGTTTTTCTGTCTTCCAGCTGTCAGAAAGAGATTTGAGGCGGTTCTTTGCTTCCTCAAGGTCTGATGTATCGTAAGCATCGGCGATTGTTTCTTCGTCTTCGGGGTATTCTATTTCGACTTCGACAGCGGCGAGAGTGTCGATGATGAGCTTTTTCACGCTATCGATTTCGGTGAACAAAGAGCCTGCAAGGCGACCGACTGCACGGCTGCGGCTTGTATCTGTGCGGCTATCGATGATTTCTTTGACGGCTTCGGCTTTGGTGAGGTCGGTTTTTCCGTTGATATAGCTGCGAAAGGTGAACTCGCCTCGCTCTGCCGTTCTAAAGCCATTGCGTAAAAGAGCATTAAAGATAGATGTTACAACGACAGGACCGCCATGGCAAGTGATTTCCGCCATATCTTCGCCTGTGGAGCTTTTTGGAGAACGAAAGACGCTGATTAAAACTTCATCTATTTTCTTTTCGTTTTCTATAATCCAGCCGTAAACGATAGTATTGCCCTTGGCTTCACAGAGAGCTTGCGGGCGAGAAAAGAGCTTTGAAACGAGTTCAATGCAGCCCTTGCCTGAAGTGCGGATAATGCCGAGAGCCGACGGAGAAAGCGCGGTTGCAATCGCCGCGATAGGCTCTTCTGGTGTGTAAGATATGTTTTCCATATCTATATTTTCGGTTTATTTAAATTGTTGTACAGCTTCGTAAGCTGCGATATAATAGACCTGTTCGATAATATAGCTTTGACAAGGGGCGATATTAAAATGCAAAGTCAAGTGCAAAGTCAAAACTTCGGCAGGATTTTTCAGCTTCAAACACTTTTTCGGACGATGATTGAGCA
>CALDID010000126.1 GCA_937901865.1 uncultured Treponema sp. | reverse complement strand
ATTGCTTTAAAATAATAATTTTTAATTTTTGCTATTTGTATTGGGATTACTTCAATAAATTTAATAATTAGAGAGCCTAAGCCTATTATATCATGAAGTTTATTAATTTTAAAAATTCCTTTAAAATGGTAATTCAAATCATCAATATCAAGTCCTCTTTCATTTATACAT
Source organism: uncultured Treponema sp. (assembly GCA_937901865.1). GTDB lineage: Bacteria > Spirochaetota > Spirochaetia > Treponematales > Treponemataceae > Treponema_D. The sequence continues at coordinate 6,887 of CALDID010000126.1, read as the reverse complement.
CTTTTTTTTAATTCATTAAAATATGCTTCAAACTCGCCATTTTTATCATAAAATGATAAATAAAAAAATTTATTTATTTTTATATTTGATTTAATGTAATTATATTGTAATGCCCCTATTGAAGGAAATTTTTTAAAGGAATGATAAAAATGATTTAAAGCACAATTACCTTCTGTTAAATTTAACTGATTTTCTTTTTCACTTTTTTCAGAAGTATACTCAATTTCTATTTTTGATAAGGAAGTAGTAACTTTTTTAGAACCAAAGATTAACTTATTGTCTTTAATAAAACAATAATAAAGAATGACATCATTTTTAATTTTGCATACCGAAAATTTACATTTTTTTTCAGTTAAATTAAAATAATTTTGTTTGGATTCAATTTTATTGAAAAATCCTCCTTTATCAGAAAAAATAGTATAAACATCGCATTCCCAAATATCATCATAATGAAAAATTAATAAAAATTTTTTATAAATTACAAATTGCAATTCATCGAGATTATATCCTTTATAATTATCCTCAATATTAAAATCACTAAGATTTTTAAAATTATTATCTAAATTTATTAAGGATATTATACTATCATGAAAAAATAAAGACACTAAATCTGAACTATTATATTTAATGGAAATAATAAATATTTTTTTTGTAACCCATTTTTCATTTATAAATCCTTTTGTATCATTTGTTGTTAAAAAATATATGTTAATTTGTTCAATTATATCATTGATTGTAGTATATAAATTTTTATTTAAATTTACTTTATTTATAACTATTAATAATTGATTATCTTCATCATAATCATAACAACCATTAAATTTTATCGGTCTATTTCTTTTTAATTTAACTTCTAAATCATTTTCATTTTTCTTAATTAATATAGCATTTATATTATCTTTCTCAAAATAATTTTCAAATTCTTCTTCATCCCATCTTTTTGAATCTTTGAATTTAACTATGTATTTTTGTTCATTAGCATCATTATATGGGTAAAAAGTATATAATTTAATTTGGCAATTAGGTAAAGTTTTTTTATAAATTTTATAAGTAAATAATATATCTTTTTTCAATCCATTAATATTATGTATGCTTAAAAATTCAATCCATTCAGTTATTGTTCCAACATTTTTATAAAATATGTTGTTTATATCCGAAATTATGTTTTCTCTCCATTTTAATTGATATTCTTTTTTTTCTTTATATAATTGATCTACGTCCAAAATTTTATTTTTATTATTTTTCATAAAAGTATTTATTTCATTTTGAAGTTGATTTATAATATTTTTAAAATCTTTATTTTTCATCTTCAAATTAGGAATACTCATATTGTTTAATTTTTGTTCAATGTTTTGGTTTATTAATTTATTATCATTATTTAATAAGTTTAGTTTGATAAAATCTATTATTTTTTCAAATTTTAATTCATTGTCATAAACGATACATTTATTATTACTTATACATGTAATTATTTTATTATTACCACAGCATGTTAAGTGTAATATATGAAGAAAATCGTGATGTTCACATTTGATTAAAATTATCTGTCCAAAAGGATTTGGAGAAGAATCTAATTCCTCCATGATATTAGGGTCTATATTTTTAAGTTTTTGGCATTGTTCACATCTTATATTATTAAAATCAATTTTGTTAAGCATTATAAATATTTCATTATAATTTTTCTTTATTTCATTAAATCTTTGCTCTCTATAACTATCTAAATTAATATAATCTTTTTCTTTTAATATCTTTGAAAGGCATTTAAATTTTTTTAAAAATTTAGATAAGTTTTGCCCATCTAATTTAAATGATTCTTGAAATAATACATTTTCTATATTAAAATTTACGTTTTTATATGGAATATTATTAAAAAATTTCGATTCTGTTTTTTCTTCTATTTGCATATATATAAAAATTGAACTTCCTTTTATTTTAATATTACTAATTTTACCTTCGACTTCTTTAGATTCAAAATCTGTTTTTATTTCATTATTTTCTAATTTGAAATAATCATCAATATTATTATTAATTTTTACTTCTCCAACGCTGATTTGAAAAGCGTTCACATTATATAATTCATTAACCGCTTGAAAATCAAATTCATCTTTTTGTTCTTTACTTAAACAAAAAATGCAATTATCTGATAAAGAAAAACCAATCCTTGCCAAACTAAGTAATAAACTTTTTTGTGGTTCATCATATTGTTTATAAATATAACTCATTTTTCCTGGCCATATTATTATGTAAGCTAAAGATTTATCTTCTTTTATAGCAAGTACTATACCACTTCCTATTTTATTTTCATCTTTGAAATATTCAATTGTTTTCTTCATTTTTCTTTTATCAAAAAATTCAAATAAACCTTCTTTTGTTCCCCATAAAGTTACAGGTTTTAATTTTATATTATCTGCTTCATCAAAATTTATTTTTTCACAATTATTTTCATTATATATTTTCATATCATTACATAATTTATTAAATTCTTCTAAATTATTAGAAGGACATTTATTTATATCTTCTTCTGATGTTATATATTCTAAAATATCTATAAGTAGATAATGTTTTAAAATTTCTTCTTTATCAATTTCATCCTCTAGTTCTTCTGGAATTATAATTTTATTTTCTTCAATTATATTTTGTTCTTTTTTATCAATGATAATATTCTTTTCTTTATTTTTCTTAATATAATCTAATATATCTTTTTGGATATTAATATCAGTTATATTTAAATCTTCAAAATCATCTTCTGTTAACTGTTGTATTATGTTCGAAGCACTCGAAATATCAGAAATTATCGCAAATAACGCCCGTAGTTCCTGACCTATCTTTACTTGGTTATCAGCAGAATCTACCCTTCTATCACTCTGATTTTCCAGCCCCATTTTTTTATTCAATTTTCTAGAAGCAAAATCCTTTTTTGCAGCCTCCATATTGAGATTAAAAACCCTACACAGTTGCTCTAAACTAGCTGTTTTCTGCACGCTAGACTGTAAAGCATCTATATAGGTAAAAAACTCAGAGGCAGCACGGGTTTTACCGTCAGGAGTATTCTTTGAATACTTATTCAACAATTTCGACAAAAGATACTCATTATCTATTATGGCGTTTTTTACATCGGCTGTCAAGGCATCAACACCAAAATCTCGCATAATATCAGCAGAATCTTTACCTTGCTTTAATTGAATTACCTTTACCGTCAATCCTTCTCGTCTGCACATCAAAATGGCTCGCTCTGTTGCCTTTTGCCCAGCTTCATCACTATCAAACGACAAAAGAACAGTTGTAGCAAATCGCTTTATCATCTGCACTTGCTCTATCGTCAATGCTGTTCCAAGCGGAGCTACCGCATTTGTAAACCCACATTGATGATACGCAATCGCGTCCATATATCCTTCGCAGAATATCACTTCTTTTGACTGCGAGATACTTTGCTTTGCCATATCAAACGCAAACAATATTTCGCCTTTTTTATACCATGGCAAATCTGCAGAGTTTATATATTTTCTGTCGTTTTCATCTTTTGGGTGCAACAACCTTCCCCCAAACGCCACGACTCTCCCCTTTCTGTCGCGAATGGGAAACATAAAGCGGTCTACATAAATCGAATACTCAGCATACTTCTTGCTAAATAATCCCGACCCTGCTAAAAACTCATCGCTAAACCCCTGTTTCTTTAAAAACCTATGCAACCAACGAGGGTCGTTCGGACTCCACCCAAGATTAAACTTTCTCACCGTTTCTAATGTAAGCCCACGGTCAAGTATATACTTTAGCGCAAACTTCCCGCCCTCTTTATTCGTTAGCAAATAGTTAAATGCGCCTGCAACCCTTGTATACAACTCTATATATTGCTCTCGTCTTTCATATCCCTTATCAATAACTGGAACAGTTCCGTCATCATACGAGATTTCAACATTTGCCTTTTTTGCAAGCTCTGCCAATGCTTCCATATATGGCAATTTGTTGTATTCCATCATAAACGTTATTGCATTTCCGCCTGCATGGCAGCCAAAGCAATAATAGAATTTTTTTACTGCTGATACAGAAAACGACGGTGTTTTTTCGTGATGAAACGGACAGCACCCCCAATATGTATCGCCGCGAGAAGATAAATCACAATATTCGCCGATAAGAGAAACAATATCTGTCCTTGCTATAATTTCATCGATACACGCCTTTGAAACATGACCTGCCATTTATCACTTAGCCGCCTTTGTCGTGTATGTGATATTGACATTCGCATGTTCATCAAACGTTTCACTAAAAGTATGCCGCCCTTCTTCTACATTCGTGAGCCTAAAATAATAGTAATTCGTTTTTGCAGGCTTTGCGGCAGCCTTTAATGCTACAAAACCAGGATTTGAGATAGGAGAAGGAGGCAGTCCTTTTTCCCTGTATGTATTATACGGACTTTCTATCCACAAATCCTTATAATGAATTACATCAGGGTGTGGCAAGCCCTCTATTTCCGTTATAATATATTCAATCGTCGCACAAGATTGCAACCGTATCTCTTTTGCAAGGCGGTTCACAAATACACTTGCAATAACAGGAGCTTCCTCTGCAACTCTATATTCTCTTTCTATTATAGAAGCTAAAATAACTTTGTCGTATAATTCGGCACGCGACAGCGAAGAAAATTCTTCTATATCATTTATATGTGAAAAGAAATTATCTACCATCATTCTCACAACACTTTCGCTTTGCATATCGCGCACAAAAAAATACGTATCTGGAAACAAACACCCCTCTAATGAAGAAGTTGCAAAACCGTAATCGTTAATTATGTTTTTATCGTTTACGCTTGCTATAAAATCTTCTTTAGAGCACACATTATGATTTTCAACAATCTGCGCTATTTTCGACAGCGTTATCCCCTCTGGAAAAACAACGATAATATCTTCTTGCTTACCAGTCTGTATCGCTCTCATTATCTCCATCATATCCATAGAGTTTTTTAGCGTATAGCTGCCACTCTTTAGAGAAAAATCATTATCTCCGCCAAAATACCTATAGTGTAATTTTCCCATACGAGAAACGATATAAAATACTTCTGCGCTTCTGATAAGCCCCTTTGCTTCTAATTCTTCAGCAATATCTTTTGTCGGCATTCCAGGAAGCACTTCAAAATGGACAGTTTTTTCAATTCCCATCTCTACCGCGTCTTTACTCACCACGCTTTTTACTGCGCCTTTAATATAAATATATGCCGAAAAAGCAGCCACAAAAACAAGGCTAAACAGAACAAGAAAAACAATTAAAATAGCAATACCAACTTTTTTCTTTTGCATACACAAAAAGCCCACTAATACTATGGTATTTTAAATACCATTTGTCAAGTTTTATTCTAACATAACAGCAATTTTTATATTACCCCTTAAAAACTGACGCTCTATGATATTCCAAGTACTCAATACGCTTTTCATCTAATGGCAATCTTTGATAAAAAGTATTATTTACAATCCCTAGGCGTTCATAATTTTTCGGAGTAATCCAATTTGATAAAATCATATGCTTATCATTAGTAAAAGTTATGAATCCTCTATCAAAAAGTTTATCATACAAAGGAGAAAACATAAAACCATTTTTAGGGTCAATCTTTTCTTTTTCATCAGAAACTGCCCAAGGTTTTATATGACTAGCTATAAGCAATCTTTCATCATTTACCATTGTAATAGGACAAAAAGGACATTCTTCAAGAAGCTTTTCTCTATATTTGCCCTGTCCTTGACGTGCATATCCTAACTCTTTTTTTACCTTAGTATCGTTTTTATTCTCATTATCACTTCCGATATTCTTTTTTCCATAGGTAAACACTAAAGGACCATTTTTCTTTTCAGCAATTGCATCGAAATCTACAAATAGTTTCCAATAAAAAGCAGGTTCTCCTTTTGGTTGTACCAACATCATTACTGAAATATAACTAATCAACGGTAAAGCTAGATTACGAATTATTTTGTAGCCATTATCAGTTGAATTCACATAACCTCTAGGTCCACCTATTTGAACTTGGTCGTTCACTTCAAACCAAATAATATCATCAAGAGAATTGACTAGAGCTAATCGCTCATTCCATAAACTCTTAAATTCATCTTTTCCAATGTAGTTCTGAGATGGAGATAAATATTCAATCTTAGCTGTTGCCAAATAAGCAAGTAAATCTTTTTTTAGCATAAAGCATTTTACATGAAATCCCTCTTGACCAAAGAATTTTCTCATAGCTTCTTTTGAGCCTATATAAAGTTTTGCTTCTCCATGGCCAGTTCCCAACTGATTTTTATTAACAACAAAACAATCAGGAACAGTTATAATAGTGTCATAAATTTCTTTTGCACACCAGTTTTCATCTAAGATTTTCATTTTCTTCCCCTTACTGTCTTAATGCAGGATACGATTCGAATATCTTATTTAAGATATTTATTAAAACATCTACAACAATAGAATTTCCAGCCTGTTGATATGCAGAAGTATCAGAAACTGGAATCGCAAAAGAATCACTAAACCCCATAAGTCTAAAACATTCTCGCGGTGTTAGTTTTCTTAAACGACCATCAGTTGTTACATAATTATCAACTCCCGCTCTATGCATTTTATGCATTGTTGTAAGAAGAGGGCGTGCAACTTCAAGGTCTGTTTTTGGTCGCGAATAAAAATTTTTTGTACCTTCTTCACTTTGAAAAACAAAATCCCCATGCCAATTGAACTGTTGATTTTTCTTTTGGCATAATTGAATTTCACCATCAATCTGAGTATATCGTTTTGTAAGATTTTTTTCAGATGTAACAAAATCAACACCTTTTTTAGGAAGAAAATATCCACCAGGTGCATTATCAATCAAAAAATCTTGCATTTTTCTTTCAAGCTTTATCGGCGCAGGAAATTCAAAT
>CALDID010000125.1 GCA_937901865.1 uncultured Treponema sp. | reverse complement strand
GCTGGTTCAATGTCGAAAATTCCGCGACGCTCGTGCCGATTTCGGAAACGTCCTCTCGTTACTACCTGCGCTTTATCGTTGTCAACGTCTTTATATACATTGTCTTTTTTCTTGTATAATCGCCCATATTTTACTATATATTCTCCGCCCGTTCTGAATGGGTCTTTATTGCTATCTGCGGTATATGGATTTGATAATGCTACATCTGGAGAAAAATCAAAGCGCAATTCACTTAATGTAAAAGTATTCTGTGCAATATTATATCTTATCCCCCACGGCTTGTAATTCTTATGTACAAAAATGATTAAATTGAAATTCTGCGCATATTGCACTTCTTGTATCGTTGAAATGTCGCTATATTCTGTGCTTATAAACCCTTGTGTTGTTTCCGTGTCATAAAGGAGTTTGCCGTCTGTGCCTGTTTTCGCTTCGCCTTTACGGTGTACTATTCTTCTAGCCTCTCCACTTCCCTCGTATTCATCGGCTTTATATACTTGTGCTTTTTTGATAGAGCAATTTAGTTTAGTTCCGTCGGTTTTATAGATATAGCATTTGCTCGGAGAGAGTACGATAAGAAATGAAAAGTTTTTATTTATGATAAAAGGAATAATACGACAATTATCATAAAGTTTACAAATTCTCTTAAATCCTACTCTACGAAATGCGCCTCCCGTTGGCTGTATATCAAAGTTTTCAATGCGTGCCGCGCTTTGAAAATACTGCTGTAAATCCACACGCCCCGCAAGTTTTTTAGAAAGTTCTCCGCTTGCAAAATTTGTTATTAACATATCTTATTCTCCTAGCCCTAATCTATCGCTCCACCAGTCCACGCCCTGCCGTCTGCTCTTAGAATGAATAAGCGTAACTTCAACAGCTTTCGCTTCTATGATGAGTGCTTCATTGTAGAGTGCTTGATATAGTTGCATATTTCCTGTAATCTTCAATGCAATTTTGCTTGCAAGCCGTGTTTCTATATACTGCGCTAAAAGTGGGTCGTCTGTAATATTGTTATAATCCGCTTGGTACTCGTCTTCGTACGGACTTGCATATTTTATCGCAATACTGCCGTCTGCTCTGTTTTCGCCCTTAAAAAGCCTGTCTGCTTCTGTAGGCTCGCTGTCGGCTTCCTCTAGTGCAAGTAAATCGCCTATTTCGTATTTATATTGTTTAGTAGTCGCGTTATACTCTCTCTCTTTTGTTGTGCTTACAAGTTTGAAGTGTTTTGTAATATCTCCGTCTTTTTCGTTCACAGCCCATAAATTGCCGTCCTCGTCAATCTCGAAATGATAAAAATTGTGCTTATGATTCGACACATACATCAATACAGCGTCTTCGCTGTCGGTGTATAAAAATCTGCCCTCTATAATAAACTCTTGCTTATCTAAAAGCTCTTCCGCCTTGGCACAATCAACGGGTAAAACATACACATTTTTGTATCGTGAATAGTTTTCAATCTCGGCGCGTGAAAGTTTTTTTCTTGTCTTTTGGCTCGTCCACTCGGTCGTTACTAATGTTTCCTCAATCGTGGATAGATAAAAGCCCTTTATTGCGCGGTATCGTGTAGAATTCTTTTCTTTGTCTTCATCTGTAAACGGCTCTTGTCCCGCCTTCATCAATGCACGTGTAACAATGCCCTCGTCCATTTCCATATTTTTTCCCCTCCGTTCCTACAAATACTACAAGGTACTTTATCTATTTTTAGATATTTCCCTTTTAGTATTTATACTATGGCTTTACAAAGCGGTCTGCCGTTAAACGCCCGTGTAGGTGTCAATCTCGGCTTTTGCCGTGCCGCCCGTAAAAGTTCCCGTTACAGTCAACTTTGCTTTAAAACTTGCCTTGTTCGTATGCTCTGGAATGGCGATATACGCGCTCTTTGAAAAGTCGGTAATCTCTGCCGTCTTCGCAACTTCTGTATACGTTGTTCCGTTATTCGCAACGTAAAGAGATATGCTTGCTTTTCCGCCAGAAGTCTTCGCCCCCGCAAACGTAACCGACACATAAAAGCGCGAAAGGCTACTTTCTTTCGGCTTTATGATATTCGGAAATTCCTGCGTTCCTGCGGCAAGGCTAAGCGTTCCAAAATCAAGATACGCGTCTGAATGTCCTAACATTGCTATCCTCCTTAGGCTTTCACCTGTGCTTCTTCGTTCGTGATTGCGTCAACACGGCGCAAACGGGCGTTGCATACCTTTGTAATGTTCGTTCCCCACGGGTCTGAAATCTGCATTACAACATTGTTCTTTTCCATTGCCGCAATGTCAAACATCGTCTTTACATCGCCGTTGCAAGCAAGCGATACACTGCCGCCACCAACGGGCATTTTGTTTACGGCTTTCATCACAAGTTTTACAAGGTCTGTACCGTTTGTCTTGTTAACGTCAATGTTTGCAATACGAATCAATGTGCGCTCATCAGCAACACTCAAGCCGTATTCCACGCCAAAGTAATTGACGTATGCTCTCATTTTTCCCGTCGGTTTGCCGTCTTTGTCGTACACTTCCACATCTTGAATACCGCGGTTGTCGCGAGTAACTGCCATTCCCGACGCGCCGCGTGGAATAATGTACTTTGTGCCGTTGTGTCCCCACTTAATCAAATAGATTGAAGTGAGATTGTTTCCCGTGCCACCTGCGTCAAAACAAAGTTTATTGTCAATCTTTGCCCTGCGCGTTGCAAACCCGTTAATCTCCGCATTGTCTTTGCCATTGTTGCCGTAAACAAAATCTTGTGCTTGGTCTTGTCCGAGACCCTCAATAAAGCTCACCGCTTCCTGCGTCAAAAACTCCTGTGTGTTCGGGGCGTGCTGTGCAAGTCTTACATCAATTTCGCTGTACGCTCCGAGTTCTGCAATAACGTCGTGTACAGTCTTTGTCGCGCTTGCACTCGTCTTCACACCTTGGTTATATGCGCGGTGCTGTCCGTGCGGTAATGCCGTTCTCACAACGTGCGTGTGCGTTGTGCCCTCGTTTGCCTGTACCACGGGCGCATCATAAAGCAATTCGTTTGTCGTACTCATTACCTCAATAATCGCCCTCTGGTCGTCCGTAAAACCTCCGCGTTTGATAAGTTCAACTGCGGTCAATCTGTCTGACAATGTTAATACCGCCATATATTCTCCTTGTGCTTAAATGCACTAATTCCCTTTATAAAAAAGGCTGAGCCTTAAAACTTCATAAGTCCGCCGTCAAGTGGAGAAACATAGCCGTTATTTCCGCCGTTGATTCCGCGCGAAAAACTGCCGCTCTCCGCTGTCATTTCCCCGATTGTGATATACTGCTGTACAATATCGCGGTCAAACAACA
>CALDID010000124.1 GCA_937901865.1 uncultured Treponema sp. | reverse complement strand
TCAAGCACGGGAATGACATAAACAGATACTTCAGCATACTTTCCGTAACACTTCCGAATGTAAATCTTGCAAGATGTGTCTTTGTAATTAGTAAGAAAAGTATGCTTTCGCTATTGTCTAAAGTACATTATCGAACATGGCTATAGTAGTAAGCTCACGTCTATTTCCGCAAAATCTGCCGCTTCCTCTGCGCTGTGTCCTGCCACCATATACTTTTTTGCAAGCAACAAAGCCTTACTGCTCGCACCTTTTTGCCAACCCTCTGCTTGCCCTTTCTGCCAACTAGTTTGCTTCACTCTGTCATAATAGCGGCGAGCAATTTCGTCCTCATCAAATAACGCTGTCATTATGTCCATAATCTCAACCTCCCGTGTTGTCAGATATTCTGCTAAAACATTGCTGTCTATACAAATACGCAATGTTTCTTTTATCGCTTCTCGCGTGTAGCCGTATTTTTTCACCTGAGCATTGCATACTTTCGCAAACGCTACATACTGCCCAATTATATCACGCTTCGCTCCGTCATAAAAAACTTTCGCCCTTGCGTCTAATTGCACTTCGCTCTCATTCGGAAAAAACTCTTCTTTCAGTGATATATACTCACTCTTTTCTTTGCGTTCTCCCGTGTAAATCACATACAATTCAGGCTTCGGTAATTTCACTTTTATACTCGCATATAAATCCACGTCATTTTCAGTAAAATAATTGTTGTAAGTCTGCATTAAATACAACAATTCACGAATCAAAATATTTGGCGACCATGTTGACTGCGCTTCTACTAAAATTAATAGCTTGTTGCCAACTCGAAACCCTAAATCATTATACATATTGTCTGTAATAATATTTCGTATTGTTACGTCTTTTATATCATCTTCTGTAGCTTCTGTATCTTCAGGATGCAACGTCTTGTACAACTCTAAAAGATATTTCGGCTCTGAAAATAAGTGCGTAAAAACACTATCTTTTGCTGTTCTGCGAAAAATCTTCTCTTCTTTGAGCTCTCTTTCCATAGTCTTATTATATACGAGAATAGTATACTCTGCAATGTTCTTTACTATGAACACTGTTTAAAAGTTTTTGAGTGATTCTTATTTTTTTTGATATTTTCCTTGACAACTCGATATTTATGCCGCATTATTATTATGTAGAATATTTCTTGCCGAAAGGCAAATAAAAGGAGTTTTGCTATGAAAAAAAGCAATAAATTTTTTGCTTCTTTAGCTGTAGCGGCGGGATTGTCAATACCTGCTATTGCAGAAAATGCCGCTATCGTCGCAGATTTTAGCGCACCGCAGACACAAGTGAGCAAAAACTTATTTGGTATCTTCTATGAAGATATTAACTATGCAGGCGATGGCGGCTTGTACGGTGAAATGGTGCAGAATCGCTCATTTGAGTTCTCTGCTGGAGGCTTTTCGGCAACAGAAGGCTGGAGCGACCATATCAATATTTCAGGGAATGTTTCCTCAAGCCGACTGAAAACCACTAAAAAGGGGGGCTTAAACGAGAACAATCCAACGTATGTCAAATTTCAAGCAAAAGCCGCTGGCGACGGATTCTCAAATGCTGGCTATCGTGGAATGTTCCTTGAAGAAGGCAAATCTTATAACGGCTCTGTCTATCTTAGAAGCTCCGATGCCTCTGTTAAAAGCATAACGGTTTCTATCGGAGAAGACAGAAGCGAAAGCAGAGTGCAAACCGAAATTTCTGGAATCACAAATGAATGGAAAAAATTTGAGTTTACACTCACTGCTGCTAGCGATACGAAAAACGGTACTATCGCACTTTTTGCCAATCAAGCGGGAAATCTCGATGTAGACTTTGTTTCGCTCTTTCCCTCTGAAACATACAAAAACGAGCCTAACGGATTGCGCAAAGACCTTGCCGAAATGCTTGAAGCAATGCACCCTGCTTTTATCCGCTTTCCAGGCGGCTGTATTGTTCATGGTCATAAGCTCAACGACCGCTATCAATGGAAAAACACGATTGGACCTGTTGAAGAGCGAAAAGAAAGCGTCAATTTCTGGTCAAATCCATCTACTCCGTATATGCAGTCTTACGGATTGGGATTTTATGAATATTTCAGATTATGCGAAGACATTGGAGCAGAGCCAATTCCTGTTGTGAGCTGCGGAATGAGCCACGATGGAGAGATTTCTCCTACAAAAGAGTATAAGCAATATGCTCAAGATGCGCTTGATTTAATCGAGTATGCAACAGGTTCTGCTACAAGCACATGGGGCAAAAAGAGAGCCGAAGCAGGACACCCTGAGCCGTTCAAACTCAACTATATCGCTATCGGAAACGAAGATTGGGGACAGGATTATTTTGAGAGGTATCGCTACATTGCGCTGGCAATTACGAAAAAGTATCCGAACATCAAGCCAATTATTTCTTCTGGCTGGACATATCAAGGCGATGCTTGGGCGAATACTTGGGCACAGTTCCGCACTTGGCAAAAAGGTCGCAAAACACGCAAAATCGCAGGTCTCGTCGATGAGCATTATTACAATCCGTATACATGGTTTTTAACAAACGGAAATCGCTATGACAATCTCGATTTCTACAAGCGTGGCAAAAACGAGCCGAAAGTCTTTATCGGAGAATATGCTTCTTGGGTTGAAGGCAGACGCAATAATCTTTTTGCTTCCCTCACTGAAGCGGCGTATATGACAAGCATAGAGCGAAACGGCGATATTGTAGAAATTGCGAGTTATGCCCCGCTGTTTGCGCGAGAAGGATTTGTGCAATGGGCTCCTGACGCAATTTGGTTCAATAGTTCTGATGTATACGGCACTCCAAATTATTATGTGCAGTCGATGTTTATGAACCACAAAAGCGACAGCACTGTAAAGACAATCGTAACGCAGTCGAAATCTGGTGCTGAAAAAAAGTTTATCGGAGGCACTATTGCACTCGGTTCTTGGGCGACGAACGCGGAGTTCAAAGACATAAAAGTGACGGACGACGACACGAAAAAAGTGCTGTACACTTCAGCAGGAAAAAGCAACCTCGATTTGTTTAAAACCGAAAATCGACTCGGCGAATGGAGCATTGAAAACGGTGTCATTTCACAAACTTCTAGTGCAGAGCCTGCTTTTATGGCATTGGATAATGAAGCAGATGTTAGCAATATAGAAAACTATACTTTAGAGCTGAAAGCGAAAAAAGTGAGCGGAGCAGAAGGTTTCCTCATTAACTTCGGCGTAAAGGGCAATAATTTTTATTGGTGGAACTTAGGCGGCTGGGGAAATACGCAAAACGCCATTGAAAAAGGAGTTCTGAAAGGCGATAAATCACAATTCGACATAAAGCCAGGTTCTCTTGAAACAGGCAAATGGTACAACTTAAAAATTGTTGTTCGCGGAGAAAATGCAAAGTGCTATCTTGACGGCAAACTGACACAAGAGATTACCGATGTTCTCAATTTTGACCCACTTTATGCACACGTCGGACAGACAAAAGACGGCAAGACGATTATAAAGATTGTCAATGTTTCAGAGAATGAACAAGATGTGCAAGTGTTGTTAAAAGGAGCAAAGTTTTCTTCTCAATCCCCTGCAAAAGCAAAGGTAACTATTCTTTCAGGCGACAAAGCAGATGAGAACACCTTTGACAATCCTGAAAATATCGTGCCTTATGAAGAAGAGTTCGACGGATTAAGCAACGACTTTGTATACAAAGTAAAGCCTTATTCTCTTACGATTATCGAATCTTTATAAAGCACTTTTTTGACACAAACACAGGGAGCATTTTTCACACTCCCTGTGTTTTATTCGTACAAAGCAAAAGCAGCCCAATAATACGGATGAGAATAATCGTCGCTTTTTCTGAATTCAACTTTCGTTTGCTGATATGCCTGCGAATATGTCATACCTTTTTTCTCAATTTTCTTGTACATACTCGCCATAAATTGCGCAGTAGCTTCATCATTAACCTGCCACAGACTTACTCCAACATGTCGCGCACCTGCAACCATAAACGCTCTTGAAAGCCCTGTCATACCGTCTCCCGTTTTTATCTCGCCTAAGCCTGTTTCACACGCCGAAAGACAAACCATATCCGCATCGAGATTCAATGTCGAAGCCTCTGAAATGGTTAAATATCCATCTTCATTCGATACCGCAGACAGCTTACCCGACACTTCTGAAAACAAAATACTGGACATATCTGAATTATCTTTGTCAAAATAGCCATGACAAGCAAAATGCAAAATCGGATATTTTGCAAGTGTTTTGTCTTTTGAAAGGAGCTTCACTTGCATTTCAGAAGCATTTTCCTGTACAAATTGATGATACTTTTTTGAGCCGACAGCTTTGTTTTTCAGTGTATTCAATTCAATAAGAGTACCAGGCAAATCGTGCCAACTCATATTTTTCTGCTTGAAATAATCAGCAACAGCGATTTTTTCTCCGTTTAACTGTATAGAAAAATCTTCTGCTACATTTTCTGCCGTTACAGCTTCTGTAGATGACTTAAATCCGCGACTTTTGCCCCGTGTCATATCTTGCGTGTCAAAAAGTTTGCGATGTTCTTCAGCTGAAAGCGTTTTATCATACCAAGCACCGCCAAATGCGAGCATTTCAAGTCCCTTCGTCTTTGAGCTATCAGCAATCATACTCACAGAAACTGACGGCGAAAGAGAGACTGCAAATTGGTCGCAAAGCATTTTTGAATCTTCATCTTTTCGCAATATATCAAATGGCAAGAAAGCAAGGCTACCGTCAGGCACGATAAGAAGTTGATTACACCCTTTAATATATGGCAATGCAGGTTCAATGAGTTTTGCATACAAATCATTTCGCACATCTTCAAATACTGTTTCGGGAGTCGGCTTTACACGCTTTGGTATAACGCCATCTCGGAGCTTTCTAACAGCTTCGGTAAAATCAAAATCATCGTCGAGCGGCACAGCAACAACTTGCTTCTTCGTAATCACAATGCAATATGAATGCAATTTATAGACTTCTCGGTTTTGCTCTTGTAATGTGTTATACGTTCTATCAATCCCAGCTTCGTCTAAAATAGCAGGATTCCACAAAACGTATTCGACAATCGCTTTGTCTTTTCCGCACCACTTTTGAGCGTCCTTTATTTTCGCAGGCAATGGATTTCTAAGCTGAGAATATGCAGGCAGTCGCTTCCCAATTGCGTCATCGAGTTTTGCAAGAGCCTTTTCTGTATCAGAAAGTTCTTTTCCCAGTTGAGATAACTTTTGAGTATCCCTCTCTGATATTTGAAGATTACTCTGATACTCTATTTCTTTTCTCGTAGCAGAGATTTTGTTTGTAAGATTTTTTATCTCTTTCTGCTCAATATCTGTTACTCCATCAAGCAATAAAGCTCTTTCAAGCCCTATTTCATCAAGGAACCCACGACTTCGGAGAGCTTCGGAATATTCAAAAGCCTTTGCAGGATTATTATTTCGTGCCTCAAAATCTACCCCAAAATAATAAATCGGCAGAGCTGCTTTTAGCAAATCTGTTCTCAACGAAGATATATCAAGTCTAGCACGTTCTACAGTGTTTTCACCAAAAGAAAGAATCTTTCTAACGAAATCAGGATTAAACTTATCTTTTATGTTCCAAGTCAATTTTAATTGTTTCAGCTCGGAATCTTCGTTATCTGTGAGTACTTCAATGTTTTTTACACCTACAAAAAGCATTTCGTTCGTCTCAAAAATATTCTTTCGGTAATCCTCAGAATTTTGCAATGCATTAAGAAATTTATTCCAATAATAAACTGCAATTTGAGAATCTAGTTGACAAGCTATACCAGCCATATTGTAATAAACGGTTGCTGTATTTTTATGATTATTGCCCAAAATATTTTCGTATATATTCGAAGCATTTTCCCACATGGTAAGAGCTTTCCTATAATTCCAAGTTGCTTTATAACTATTTCCTAGATTTATATATGTATCAGCAACCATTAAAGAATTTTCTCCATAATAATCTATATAAATAGCTAGAGCCTTTTCATTATAGACGATTGCTTTTGAGTCATCTCCCATGTCATCATAAATACGCGCAATATTATAATACGCATCTGCTGTATATTTATGTTTTACACCCCATTTTTTCTCGTAAATAGCAATGCATTTTTTCTGATACTCAAGAGCATTTTCGTAATCACCCTTTGCTTTATAGACTTCAGAAATTACAGAATACGTCATTTGTAGCGTATCTGGTGCAATTTTTTTTCTTATTGCAAGAGATTCTTCAAAATACGACAAGGCTCTATCATAATCACCTTTTCGCAAATAGACTTCTCCAATTCCTTCATAAACCTCTGTTGTAGAAAAATGCTGCTCCCCAAGTACATTTTTGTAAATTGTTAAAGATTTTTCATAGTAATCTAATGCCTCTGCATAAGAGCCGTTTTTAAAATAAATTGTAGCTATATTTTCATAAACATTAGCAAGTGTTACATCATTTTCATCTGCAATTTGTTTAAGAATGCTCAATGAGTGCTGATAATACGATAAAGATTTATCATAGTCATTTAATGCTTCATAAACCAATCCAATATTAGAATATGAATAGCTTGTATTTTTATCATATTTTTTTCCAAAGACTTTAAAAATAGTTAAAGCATTTTCAAAACATATAAGAGCATTTTTATAATCTGCAATTTCCAAATAATCCCAGCCCATACTATTATAAATACTCGCTGTATCAGAATGATAAAAACCTTCTTTTTGTTCATAGATTTTTAGAGCGTTTTTGTGATAAATAATTGCAGTTTTGACATCTTTCTTTCCGAGATATGCGTTTCCGATGTTGAAATAAGAATCTGCGACATATAAACTTGTTTCACCATAAATCTGTTTATAAATTTCTAGTGCCTTTTTATGATAAACAATAGCATTATCATAATTCTTTGCATTAAAATACTCATTACCTTTTGAAAACAATGAGTAAGCTTCATCATCTTTTGACTGTGCAAAAAGCAACGAACAAAAAGAAATTAACAGTACAAAAATAAATTTTATCGATTTCATAGTTAATCACCTTACAAAAAATATCGCAGAAAAGAGCATCTGCGATATTTGAGTACAAAAAAACTAGTTAGTAAAAATCTGGAAACAACTATTCCACCGTGATTTATTTTGTATAATAACATAAAATCGTCCAGTCCAACGAGGATACCAACGTACATAACAATCCAAAGCATAACTTGTATCTTTTGTGATTAAGTTCCAATTCTCATCATAGACATACAAATCCAAATCTGCAGAATCAATAGATTCAATATAGATTTCCGCAGGTTCATTTGCATAGAAAGGCACTTTGTATTGTGTTTTTCCGCCTCCGCCATACGCCAAACTACATTGACTCTTCGGACCTCCATCAGCCCCTCTTGTTCCGCTTTTCTTCACGAGCTTTTCAACTTCTGCAATCCATTTTGAAAGAGCTTTGTCTTTGCCTGCAAGTTTCTTGCCGTCCAAAAGCAATTTTTCAGCGGTATATCCGTCCTTAATTGCTTCTTTTTCACCTGTAGCGTTTGTTCCTTGCACCTCGGCAGTTGCCTCAAGTTTTTGCGTTTGTACTTGTGCTAAAATCTCCGCCGCTTCAATCAATGCAGAAGCAGAATTATTTTCATACCCGTATTTTGCAAGTGCATTTGCCGTTTGAATTGCACTTATATCCGCAGAAGCCTCTTGCTCAATCGCGGGCTTTTCTTCGTCCATTTCGCTTTGTGCGAAACTTGCAAAAGCACAAAACAAACTCAAAATAATACAAATCTTTTTCATATCTAAAATATATCTCCCTTGTAATACAGTTGTGATAATAACAAAATATATCGCGCCTTTGCGCTACCTGTCAATACAGTCGGTAAGATTAGAAAAATACAGGGGGGTAAGATATACACCTTCCCCCCTGTATTTTATAAGATTTGTATTTTCAAAAAAACTACTGATTACTCTCTTTCTTCTACAGAGCCATCAGAATGAGCAATAAAGACGATGGGGTGAATCTTTGTAAAAAATCCGTTTTCCACAACGCCAGGAATGTCGTTGATTTCATCTTCTAGCGCAACAGGAATAACAGGCGAATCCCATTTGCAATCAATAATCCAGTTGCCGTTATCAGTGATAACAGGTCCGCACTTTTTCACACCCTCGCGCAAAGTACATTTTGCACCAAGTTTTTCAAGAGCATTCACAACAGGAGTCATCGCCTCACCAATGATTTCTACAGGCAAAGGAAATCCAGTTCCCTCATTTTCCACGCTTTTGCTCTCATCTGCCACGATAACGAATGTATCAGAATTATACGCAACGATTTTCTCTCTCAGCAAAGCCGCGCCGCCGCCCTTTATCAAATCAGAGTTCAAATCAATTTCATCAGCCCCGTCTATTGCAAGGTCAAGATGTCCGCCAATAGCCTTGTCATTCATCGTATACACAGGAATACCAAGCTCAATGCACTCGTTTTGCGTCTGAAAGCTCGTAACAACTGCTTTTATATCTTTGAGCGTGCCATCTTTGATTCTTTCGGCAAGGCGACGAACGGCAGGAATTGCAGTGCTTCCTGTTCCAAGACCTATTTTCATTCCGCTGAAAATCTTGCCTTTTTGAATAAGAGTGTCGATTGCTGTAGTTGCAGCAAGCACCTTTTGCTCATCTTTACTCTTCATAGTTTTCTCCTGTAAACAATTCAAATTGCTTATATCCTTGGTATTTTAGCATATTAAAGCCATTGCATACCCGACACCCAGCCTTTTCGGCTCTCGCCATAATCGGAGTAATCTCAGGCACATACACTATATCAAATACCATTTCATGCCCAGTAAAATCATAAAAATAAATCGGGTCATTGCTGCTTGAAGAAGGTGCAGAGCTTCCCATTCCGACACTCGTTGTTTGCACAATAAGGTCAGAATACTTTTCTAGCACCTTTTCATTCTCGACGCTCAGTGTTGACCACTTCATTCCGAATTGCTCCGCCAAATGCTTCGCACGGGACGCAGTACGATTGAATACGCATACTTTTGCTCCAAGCGTTTTGAGCGCATAAGCAACCGCCTTTGCAGCTCCGCCCGCACCAATAAGAGCCACTTTCCAATGCGCCAAATTCTTTGACTTCGTAAACTCTAGCAAAGCTCTTGAAAAACCGAGCGCATCTGTGTTGTCGCCAATCCAATAATCGCCCTTATTTATGATAGTGTTGCTCGCGCCAATTTCCCCCACCTGCGATGACACTTCTTTTAAGTCAGCCAAAACACTTTCTTTGTGAGGAATAGTAACAGAAAGCCCTTTCACACCAACTTCATTACAAAACTCTATCGCATCTTCAATAGTTTCGCTGCGTATCGGAATATACACAGCGTCTATATTCCGCTTTACATATCCTGCGTTATGAATAGCAGGGCTCAACGTCGCTTTTAATGGCCAGCCTGTAATGCCGTACACATCAGTATCTTCGGTAATAGATTGGAAATGATAAATGTCGTGAAGCGTTATAGGGTCCATGTGTCCCAAATTTTGCAACTTATCATTTGATTCCACCGCAGAAGTATACGTTAAATATGAATGAGTTTTTGCAGAAAGAATACGGCTCGGAGTGCCTAAATGTCCCATCGCGCAAAGAATCTGCTCGCTCGAGTTCAGCTTTTTCGCCTGCTGAAACAAATTGGTAACATCAGAAAGTGTTTTCGGCATAAAGGCGATTTTTGGGATTTCATAGCCAGTAGTACGAAGAGAGTTCAGTTTTCCTGCGATGTCTGTGATAGGATTTTTCATATCGTGAACACTGCGGATTACTCTTGTACCGAACGCAAACGCACTATCTTGCAAACTCGGCACATGGAAATCCTCTTCAAAGTCTACATACGCAAAGTTCTTATTGCTGTTTTGCTCCGCAAACGCCATTGCTCTCGCAAAAAGAACAGTACGCGCAGCTTCTCCCTCGTCAAACTTTCCTCCGTCTATCTTGCGTCTAATCGTCAAGATACACGGCAAACCAACCATTGCAGGAAAGTTTCTTATATAAAGCCGCTCATTTTCTTCTAGGAAATCGACACGCAGCTCCACAACATCGATATATTTCCTATAGCACTCTATCGTAGCGATATTTTCAGATAAAGTGCTACCCGTTAGCGTAAGACAAACAAGCGGTCTTTTCATTTCTTCCCCCGTTCTATATCAAACTATAAAATTATTGCGTGATTTCTTTTCCTGGTGCATTCAAGGTAAAGCGAGAACCATTCGCAGCAGCATACGGAATAGTTACCCGTCCTCCCTTGTGCATTATAGAAGCGATAGTAATTGTTTCTCCCTCACTACTCACAGCCGTCAACGTCATTGGCACAGGATACGGATACTCTGTGATTTGTGCTTCAAATATACCGTAAACGCTCTTTACGTCTTCTGCATTTTCAGCCATTTCAGGAAAAGCAAAATCGACCGAGACATGAGAGTATTCTTTTATGCTCTTGCTATCAAAGTTTTGCATAGAAGTAACCGTACCAGCTTTTTCTCCCTCAAGTGCAATGTGCGAGGTAAAATCAAAAATGAGTTTAGAGCTTTCCATAATAGAAAGAACTTCGCTCACTCCTTTTCCCACTAACTCAGGAACTTCTGTTTTTGATGAGCCATTTCCCTTGCTCACTACAAAAGTCATTTCAACCGCATCTGTGATAGGAGTAGACGGCGCAGGCTCTTGAGAAATAATAGTACCTTCGGGAAGAGAACTTGTTTTATACAAAGGGTCCGCAATAGTAATGAGCGCACTGCCATCTGCCCACGTCATAGACTTTACACTAAGGCGCGCATAATCTAAAAGATGTCCCGTGTAATCAGGAACGTGAGTTGCAACATATCCACGGCTTACCGTAAGAGTTATTCTTCTTCCTGCTTTTACGATAGACCCTGCAACAGGATTTTGCTCTAACACTTTTCCTTTTTCCTCTGCGCTGTCGCTATAGCGCAAAACAAGGCGCGGATAAAGTTCTTTTAACTGCATTTCTTGCAATGCGCTTGTGAGCTCTTTTCCTACAACATCTGGAACTAAAACTTCTTCACTTCCCCTAACAGCCAATGCAAAGACTGCAAGCGAAATGACCCCTGTTAAAATAACGGCACTAATCGCAGCTATAAAAAAAGTAAAAACAGGGTGCTGCTTTTTTACTTTTTTTTCTGTTGCTTCCATTTCTTCCATAAAAGACCTCAACGACCTCTTCTACAATAATTATTCGCAAACGCTTCCTACAAAGCCTCTTGCGCCATTCATAAACGATTTATAATCAACAGCCTTTTTTGCTTGCCATTGCAACTCTGTTACAGATAGCAAACCTGATTGCGTTTTTATTAAAATGCCATCGCCTTTTACAAAAGCAATAACTTCACCAATTTTTTTTCTCTCAAGCGCAAATGAAGTCTCATCGCCTTTATAAACGTGAGCTTTCAATATCTTTAGCTCAACTCCGCCATTTGTAGTAAAGCAAGACGGCTTTGATGTATAAGCTCTAATCTTCCTTTCAATAGCATCAGCCGCTGTTGACCAATCAATTTTTCCATCTTCCCGCGAGATAAAAGGTGTATACGAAGCCTCTCCTTCTTGTTTTTTCCCTTCTATCATCGAGTACTTCTCTCCGTCAAATGATAAGGCAATTTTACAAAGAGTTTCTTCTATCATTACTTTGCCTTTTTCTATGACAATGCCGTCCATAAGGCTATCTGTTGTTTCACTGCCATCAAGGAGAAATGACTCCTGCGCTACAATATCGCCCTCATCAATTTCAAGAGCTATTTTCTGTAGCGTTATTCCCGTTTCTTTATCTCCGTTAAGGATTGCATAAGGAACAGGCGTGCAACCGCGGTACTTTGGCAATAACGACGGGTGCAAATTTATTCCGCCAAGAGAAAACATCGATAAAAACTTCGGGCCAAAAATATGTCCATAATCAAAGCAGACAAATAAATCAGCTTTCAAAGGCTCGATTTGCGCTCTAAAGTGAGAATCCAAATGCTCAGGCGTAAACACAGGCAGAGCGTTTTTCTCTGCCACACACGCCACAGCAGTCGGAATAAGTGCGCTGCTTCTTTTCTTTGCGCTCGCAGGATTGGTCAACACACCGACAATCTCATATTTTTCGCCTTGATTTTCGATTAGATACTCAAGCACTTTCGCACTCGGTTCAGGAGTACCAGCATATAAAACCCGTAAACTCATTTCGCACCTTTCTTTTTCGCTTCCAATTTTGCTGCAATGCTCTTTTGCTTACGAGCTTTCGCCTCTGCCTTTTTTGCAGCTCTTTCAGCTCTCTTCTTGAACTGTTCCACCGTCTTTTCTTTAAAATCAGCTTCTCCGCGGTCAATATATAAGATACCGTCGAGATGGTCATATTCGTGCTGAATAATGCGAGCAAGCATTCCATCTGCTTCAAGGGTAAACGGCTTACCAAACTCGTTCAACGCCTGCACGGTGATTTTTGACGGACGCACAATTTCTTCATACACGCCAGGAATACTCAAGCAGCCCTCTTCATAGCTCGAAGTTTCCTCTGATTTATAGATAATCTGCGGATTAACGAATACACGGCGAACCTCATCATCAGCGATGATAACAAAGAACCGCTCAGAAAGCCCGATTTGAGGAGCAGCTAAGCCAACGCCGTTTGCACTGACCATTGTTTCAAACATCTCGTTGAAAATCGCTCTCATCTCGTCCGTTACTTCTGTAACAGGCACAGCCTTTTCTCTTAACACATCTTCACCAAGTTTGCAAATCCTCATATATATGCCTCGCTAAAATGCTATATTGATATGCTGATTTTATCAAAAATGCGTATATATTTCTAGGTGTGTTGAAGAAATTGCAGAATGTTGTATAATATATATTATGGAAACAATTCAAAACCTTGTAGAATATTACGAAGAGCTTTTTCCTATTTCGGAAGAGCAAAATGCGTTTTTTGAAGAGCTAATCAATAGCTATCCCGCTCCTGCGAAATATATGCGCATCGGTTGCGGAACTGGACAATTTGAGCATCACTTAGCGAGAGAATGTCTTGACGTTACAGGAGTTGAGCCATCAAGAGCTTTGATTGATTCTGCAAACCGTAGGAGAAGAAGACAGCTGATGTCTGTTCGCTATTTCCAGATGGAATTTGTGGAGATGACAAGATTTTTAGGCTCAAATTTTTACAATATCATTGCGTGCTTAGAAAGCAGAATTCTCTTTGTTCACGATTATACACTTATGAGAAAGTTTTTCTATGATTGCAAACAGCTTTTAGCGCAAGACGGCTCTCTTGTTCTCTCTCTTATTAACTTTAATGCGATTAAGCCTGAAGCTGTCATTCACTTGCCAACACGCAAAAGCATAAGAGCAACGCTGTTCACTGATATTTTGAATGAAGATGATGATAACGTCTATGTGAACCAAGCAGTAGAAAACAGCACGGGCAAAATGCTACCTGTACTTGAGAGAGAAAAAATCTATCCTTTGACAAAAGAGGAAATCGAAGACTTTGCAAAAGAAGCAGGCTTTAAGAGTTTTGAATTCTACTCAGGCTTTGACAAATCCCCTTATACAGAGGATAGCAAGCATTTAGTTTGTATCATTCGATAGCTTTTACACCACTCTCCAACGGTTTCCGTCGCGGGAGAATCGTTTTGCATTGATTTCGACAAGTCTTCCGTCTTCTCCGAGCATCTTAATCATTGAGGTGAGCGGATTTACTTCTGTTATGCGGAACATAGTGCCGTCATAGGAAATTCTAATTCCCTCTGGCGGCAATTTTTTTCTAGCCTCTGCATACCAATCATATTCATACGACATGCAGCAAAGAAGACGACCGCACTGACCGCTAATCTTTGACGAATTAAGAGAGAGATTTTGGTCTTTTGCCATTTTGATAGACACAGGTCGCAATTTATCAGATACCGAGCTACAGCAATACGGTCTGCCACAAATTCCAAGCCCGCCTGTAATACGACTTTCGTCCCTCACTCCTATTTGGCGCAGCTCAATTCGCATTTTGAACACACTCACCAAATCTTTCACCAACTCTCTAAAATCCACTCGATTATCAGAGCTAAAAAAGAATAGAGTCTTTTGCTCATCAAGCAAAAAATGCACTGCAATCAGCTTCATATCAAGATTGTGATACTTCACTTTCTCTTTAAACACTTTTGCAGCATTCGCCTCTTTATCACGAAGCTCAAAAAAATGCTTTAAGTCTTTTTCGCTTGCTTTTCTATCAATACGAATTATATCGCTCGGTCTAATTCCTACAGGGTGGTCTGCTTTGCCGAGAACGACAGCAATATCTTTTCCGTACTTTGTGGGAATGACGACATAATCACCATGCTTGAGCTCCATATTGCCGCCTTTCTGCACATATACGCCCTCAACACTGTATTCGATTTTTACTTTATATAAGTTGTCAGGATAAACAAAATCTTCGCTATCCTCTGCATAATCTTCATTATCTTCGAGTGCAGAAATATCCTCTGCTCTATCCATATCGCTTTCAAAAATATCGCTCATTTTTCCTTATCCTTACCTGCTAGTAGCCGACCTTATGCCGCCACAATATCAACTAAAAGTCCGTTTAATTCTTCTAACCTAGCCAATAAAACTAAATTGTCCCTATGATTAAAAAGCATATCAGAAGCAAGTTGGTCAAGTTTTTGATTTATGATTTTTACTTGCACCCTTGGGTCTAATCTTCGCCCCCTGCGCCTATTAAAACCTCTGCGCTGTACTACCACTACTTCAAAATTATTCTTTTCTACATAGCGCAAAAACTGCGACACCGCTTTTTTATACCTAGCAAATGTATCAGGAGTTTGCGACTGCTTCAAGACTTCCCCTGCCATATCCACATTATCTTTCAAAAAGACTATCGCTTCCTCCATCTCCATTCCTGCAATTTCAACAGGAAGCCCCTCGGATATAAGTTCATTTTCTTCTTGAGCCTTTTTAAAAATAGAAGCAAAGCTAGATTTTTTTGTCTTCTCGGCTTCATTCTTTTTTTTCGCCTGCAACAATGCTTGTTGAGAAGAAGCCGTCGCCTGAAAATATAATGATTGTCCAAGAGGGTCTATAGACGGCATTGCTTAGTCAGTCTCCGTGAAAAACGGTTTCATAATAGAGCGAGCTTGAATCATCTTCTTATCTTCATATTGCGTAAAAGCAGCATTATATTTGTCTTGATTTTTGAGCGCAATGCAATGCCCATGAAAGACAACACCGTCTGCAATTTGAAGGTGTTTTGTTGCGATGTCGCCTAATACCGCAGAAGTAGAGAGCAAATTCAATCCCTCTGGCGAAACTACATTGCCCTGCACAATTCCGCCTATAACACTCGAACGCGCCGTAACATTGCCCCGAACACGAGCTTTATCTGTGATGATTACATTTCCTGTCGTTTCAAGATTGCCGTCCACGTCGCCTTCAACTCTGACAAAACCGCCAGCCTTTACATCGCCATGTACAAAAGCACCTGAACTAATAAGAGTATTATTCGATATGTCGTCATTTTTCAGCATAATGCAGTATAATCCTTACTTTGAAACTTTCATCGTTACATATTTAGCAGGGTCTACAACATCAGAACCAATATGAACCTCATAATGCAAGTGAGGACCAGTCGTAACACCAGTGTTTCCAATAGTTCCAATTACATCTCGCTGCGACACAAATTGACCTTTTTTCACGCGAATAGTGCTAAGATGTGCGTAACGAGTGTACATACCATGCTTGTGTTTAATGATAACGTTGTTTCCAAAAGAAGAATCATACCCCACCGTAACGACTTGACCGTTTGCAGTAGCAATAACAGGGTCTCCAGAACGATATGTAGAGAAGTCCATACCTTTATGTATATACCACTGACCTGTGATAGGGTGTACATTTTGACCAAATGCCATAGACACATGCCCGATGCCGCCTTTGATTGGCCACACGCTCGGAATATCAGAAAACAATGTGCCTTGATTTTCAAGCATTTTGCTTATCTCTTCAATCGGCTCTACCGCATTTTCAAGATACGCCGTAAGCTGCTTTATATCCGCCGTTTCTTGCAGTGTGCCAGCAACATCTTCTTTATTATCAAAGAGAGAAGACAAATCTCCGTTTCCGCCGACATTTTTAGAAGTTGTTGTTGTATTTTTGATACCGAGAAGAGAAAGCGACTGAGAAAGCGTTGTTTCAAATCGCTTTGCCGCTTGAATAAGATTATTATTATCGTCGCGAAGCTCGTCAAGGCTTGCAAGAGTCTGTTTATTCTCCTCTCTTAACCGTGCAATCTCTTCGCTCGATGTCGCTGCTTGATGATTAAAATAAAAGAAAGAAGAGGCAACGCCCACAATAAGCAGAATACCGAATATAAGTGCAAAAACATTTGTTCTGAAATTGACAACCTTACCGATTGAATGAGGCACAATCATGATAGTCAATTTAGAATCGCATACTTTGAAAAACTTAGAAACACCTTTTGGAATAATTAAAATCACTTTCAGCAAAAAGCCGAATACTACAGAGAGTATATTTTTCTTGTGTTTCTTTGACCGTGCCACTTGTATTTCTCCCGCCACCACTTCTTATAGTGCTACGCATTATATCATACGATTAAATCGCTGTCAAATGTGCAAATAGCAAAATAATCCTACCTATAACTTCGACTACTAAAAGCAAATTCTATAGTAGTTCTGTGCTTTCATAGCTTTATTTTCTTTTTTCTCTCTGTCTTTCGCTCTTTTTTTCTCAATAAATGTCTATTATCTTTTCTAATTCTATCATACTACAATATAATAAAATTATGAATAGTTTTTTTTCATCTATTACAATAATTCTTGCTATAGGGCTTCTTTTGCCTTTTTTAGGAACGACTCTCGGCTCTGCGTGCGTGTTTTTTTTGAAGAACGAAATCAAAGGTTCTGTGAACATAGCTCTTTTGGGCTTTGCAAGCGGCGTTATGATGAGTGCAGCCGTTTGGTCGCTGTTGCTTCCTGCCATAGAGCAATCGCAAGGCTCTCCTATTGTGGCAAGTATCGGCTTTTTGCTTGGGGTGGCGTTTTTGCTTTTGATGGACAGAATTGTACCGCATTTGCACAGCGCGTCAGAACATGTCGAAGGCGTACACTCAAAGCTCAAAAAGACAACAATGCTTGTTTTTGCCGTAACGCTGCACAATATCCCAGAAGGAATGGCGGTCGGCGTTGTTTTTGCAGGATTTTTGCAAAGCGGCAATATCACCATCATGGAAGCGTTTGCGCTCTCTGTTGGTATCGCGTTGCAAAACTTCCCCGAAGGCGCAATCATTTCTCTTCCCCTCAAAAGCGCAGGAGGCAGCAAGCTCAAAGCCTTTATCTACGGCACATTGTCAGGCATTGTCGAGCCAATCGCCGCCATTTTGACGATACTGCTTTCAAGCATTATCATTCACGCGCTGCCATCTCTTTTATCGTTTGCAGCGGGCGCAATGGTATACGTTATAATAGAAGAATTATTGCCAGAATCAGGCAATAGCGACAATAGCGACATCGGCACAATCGCTTTTGCCATCGGCTTTGTGTTGATGATGACGCTCGATGTGTTGTTAGGCTAATTCGTTATAAAAAAAATCAAAAAATACCAAAAAAACGAATTGTGTACTTGACTGAAAAGGATATTTTTTGTAGTATTCTAATCACACGCCAACATAGCTCACCTGGTAGAGCACATCACTCGTAATGATGAGGTACTGCGTTCGAGTCGCAGTGTTGGCTATTTTGCGAAGGCTTTTCGAGAGAAATCGGGAAGCCTTTTTTGTTTTATATTTTTGCTTTAAACCGTACGCTCAAATCACTCTTTAGCGTACAGTAAAGTCGCTCTTTAGTGTACGGTTTAGCCACTCTTTAGCGTAGCGATGTGAGTGGCTTTACTTTAGCGATTGGACTCTCTTTAGCGTACGCATAAATCAGTCTATACTGTACGCTAAAGAGCAATTTTTTACAAAAAAGCTGTGTCTGTTATTTTATGAGTTTAGTCAAAAGCACGTCTTTTTGTCGCCAGTTCTTCACTACTTTGACTTGCAAATCAAGGTCAATGCGATAAGAGAAAATCTTTCTAAGCTCTTTTATGCTTTCCACTCTTATCGTTTTTATCATGCTTGCGCCTTTGCCGATAACGATGCCTTTCTGGCTTTCCCTCTCTACGCACAAAAAAGCCCTCACCCACATTTCATTCGCCTTTTTCATCTCCATATCTGCAATTTCAACAAAAATCGAATGAGGTATTTCTTGCTCAAGGCGGTTCATCGCTTGCTCACGAATCACCTCGCAGATACGGAAATCAACATCTTGGTCTGTGTAATATTCCGTCGGGTATAAATGCGGCGCGACAGGAGCAAACTCAAAAAGAGCAGTCAGCACTTTGTCCACGTTCTGCTCTTCTTTTGCGCTCAAATCGATAATTCGCTCATCGCTCACCTTTGGCAACAGCGTCTTTAAAAAAGCCCTACTGCGCTCAGCTTTCGCTTTGTTGCTGTCGATTTTGTTTATGCCGATAACCATTTTTTTCTGATAAGAAGACACAAGAGAAGCTATTAACGCCTCCTCTTCGCCCTCGTCGCGAGAACAATCCACCATATAAAGCACCGCGTCCGCTCCGTCGAGCTGTTCAACGGTTACGCTCTTTAGCTTCAAATTGAGCTTTTTGTCGCTCATGTGAAGACCTGGAGTATCGATAAAAACAAGCTGTCCGCGAGAATCGTTGACAATGCCTTTTATCGCGTTTCGCGTTGTTTGCGGATAAGAAGACACAATCGACACTTTTTCCCCGCTTGCCGTATTTAAGAACGTCGATTTTCCTGCGCTCGGTCTGCCCACAATCGCTACGACCCCAGTCTTTTCACCAACTTCTCTTTCATCGCTCTCTATCATATTCGCCCCCTATAAAAAACGTTCGCACGCAAAAAGCATATCACGGATTTTCTAAATTGTACACACAGCATTACGCAAGCAATCCCTGTATTGTAGGCGTTATGCACAGGGCGGATTCAAGTGAGTGCACTTGTGTCATATCTTTTTCAGAGCGTACCGCTTTTCTCGAAGATTTCACGGCGCGAATTAAAATGTTTTTCGGCGTATGCTCCATATCGATAAACTCCAACAGCTGCACGCCGTACCCCGCCTTTTCCAGATACTCCGCACGAAGCGCATCTGTAACAAGAGCCGAAAATCGCTCCTTTATAATCCCGTATTTCATCAGCGGCGCAAAAAGAGAGCTTATCTCTGCTTTGTTCTTGTCGAATTGCGCATTTAGCTCGTGCTGGCAACACGGCACGCTTAAAATCACCCTTGCATTATGAGAGACCGCATACGAAAGCGCGTAATCAGTCGCCGTGTCGCACGCGTGCAGCGTTATCACCATATCAATATCATCGCTCTTCGTGTATTTTGAAATATCGCCGACCGCAAAATGCAAATCGCTATAGCCCAACTTTTCGGCAAGAGCGGAACAGTACTCGATAACGTCGGCTTTGAGGTCAAGACCGAAAATCTCTACATCGAGTTTCTTGATTTCGTGCAGATAATGATATATCGCAAATGTCAAATACGATTTTCCGCAGCCGAAATCCGCAATGTGCAGTTTTTTATGCGCCGCTTCAAGCTCTGTGTACACATCATCGATGAACGTCAAAAAATGGTTTATCTGCCGAAACTTGTCGTATTTCGCTTTCACCACTTCCCCCGTTTTTGTCATCACCCCCAGCTCAACAAGGAACGGCACGGCTTTTCCCTCTGCAATGATGTAATTCTTTTTTCTATTCAAGTTCTTGTTGCCGCTGCCCCCCATTGCAATCGCTTTATCAAGTGCAGAACAGTTTTGGCGCAAAACGGTGATTTTTCCCTTTTTATTTGCTAGCGTCGTGATAATTTCGCTTTCACTGCGTTCAACCACGTTTTTGAACGTAGAGCCCTTGTGCTTTTCCATAAACGAGGCGAACTCTTCAACAGAAAACACCTTTTGAAACGCCTGCTTTTCGGTGAAAAACTCCGCATCATACCGCTGTTTCTCTGCATCATAGAAAAATCGTATCTTGCAATAATTCTTTCCCAACTCGTCAACCACGCTCTTTGCAGGCTTGGACATCGTCGCGCTCACTATCATTCTTTTTCTCCCTACAAAAGTAACTGTGGCACAGTATACAACTTATTCAAAAAATGATATACTCATTTTATCATGGGTAAGGTATTTGTTTTCGTAAACCAAAAAGGCGGAGTAGGCAAAACAACTTCAGCCGTAAATATCGGTGCATATATGGCACGCGCAGGAAAAAAGGTGCTTCTCGTGGACTTCGATTCACAGGGAAATATGTCTAGCGGTGTGGGACTCCCTAAAGAAAAACCCACCGTCTACGAACTTTTAGCAGGGAGCGCAACAACAGAC
Source organism: uncultured Treponema sp. (assembly GCA_937901865.1). Lineage (GTDB taxonomy): Bacteria > Spirochaetota > Spirochaetia > Treponematales > Treponemataceae > Treponema_D. The sequence goes on along the minus strand of CALDID010000124.1, from coordinate 27,110 downwards.
GAGGTTATTCATCACACCGCAGTGGAAAATCTCGACGCAATCGCCGCTTCAATCGATTTGTCAGGAGCTGCCATTGAGCTTGTTGAGCAAAAAGACAGAGAGTATTTTTTGAAGAACGCACTCGCTCCCGTACACGATATATACGATTATATTTTAATCGACTGTCCCCCTTCGCTTGGCATTCTCACACTTAACGGACTGGCGGCAAGCGATGCGGTTATTGTGCCGATGCAATGCGAATATTTCGCGCTCGAGGGAATCACGCTTCTTTTGCAAACAGTGAAAAAAGTGCAGAAAGGCATTAACCCAGAGCTGCAAATCGGCGGCATTTTCTTTACGATGTATGACAGCCGCGTCCGCTTGGCGCACGATGTTGTCAATCAAGTCAAATCATATTTCAAAGACTTAGTATTTGAAACCGTTATCCCGCGAAATGTGCGCTTGAGCGAAGCCCCTTCACACGGAGTGCCGATTTGCGAATACGACCCGAATTGTTTGGGTGCAAAAAGCTATGAGAAATTAGCAGAAGAGGTTATGAGCCGTGGCTAAAACGTTTGGATTAGGAAAAGGTCTTGACGCACTTATGATGGAAGAAGGTGTCGAAGAGAGCCACGAAGAAAAAGCGGCTCGCAATCTTCCAAACGGGGTGGAAGCCGACGAAAATGGTCAGCTTTGGATAAAAGCATCTCTTCTAAAGCCCAATCCTCACCAGCCAAGACAAGATTTTGACGAGGAAACGCTTGCCGAACTTGCCGAATCTATCCGCACGCACGGCATTTTGCAGGCGATTACCGTAGAAGACGCAGGAGATGGCTACTTTTACATCATCGCAGGCGAGAGGCGAACAAAGGCGGCTATTCTTGCAGGGCTTGAAAAAGTGCCCGTGCAGCTTCGCAAGTACGAAGACGACAAAAAACTTGAAATCGCCCTCATCGAGAATATTCAGAGAGCGGACTTAAACGCGATAGAAGAAGCGAGGGCGTATAAAAGGCTGATGGAGCTTTCTGACATCACGCAGGAAGAAGTGGCGCGCAGAGTGGGAAAGAAACGCTCAACGATTACCAATGCGCTCCGTCTGCTCGATTTGCCAGAAGACATACAAAGCGCGGTTTCCTCGTCGCAAATCAGCGCAGGACACGCACGGGCGATTTTGTCTGTCGATGACAATATGGATAGGCACATTCTTTTCGGCAAAATCGTCGGCGGAAATATGACGGTGAGAGAAGCCGAGAACGCCGCCGCAGAAATGAAAAATCCAAGCGCGGCAAAGGCTTCAAGAAAAAGCGCGAAACCCGTTTCACTAACGATGAGAGCGCAAGACCCAGACATCGCCGCCATCGAAACAAAGTTCCGCGAAGCCTTAGGCACAAAGGTGGGCTTGAAAGGCGACCTAAACGGCGGCACTTTGCAAATCGAATATTACAGCGCACAGGATTTAGACCGCCTTTACTCTCTCATCGTAAAACAATCTGACTAAGCACTTTGCCGATTGAATCGTGAATGACTAATTGCGCGATTGAATCGGTAGGTGTGGGGTCGCGATTCAAGAGCACCAGATTTTTTCCCTTGAAATAGCGGATAAGACCAGCTGCAGGATACACCGTGAGCGACGTTCCGCCGATGATGAGCATATCCGCGTCGATAATCGCTTGCACCGCGCCTTCAATCACGTCGTTATCAAGTCCCTCTTCATACAACACCACATCAGGCTTTACGATTGCGCCGCATTTTTTGCAGTGAGGGATTTTGTCTTGCTCGCCCTCGCTTTGCGCGATGAAGTCGATGCCGTAGCTTTCTCCGCATTTCGTGCAATAATTGCGCAACGTGCTGCCGTGAAGCTCATAGACGCATTTGCTGCCCGCCGCTTGATGCAAGCCGTCGATATTCTGCGTTACAATCGCCTTGAGCTTGCCTGCTTTTTCCAGCTCTGCGAGTTTCAAATGCGCGGCGTTCGGCTTAATGCCTTTGATGATGAGTTTTTCGCGATAGAAGCGATAGAACTCGGCGGGATTATTGCGGAAGAAGTGCGCGCTCAAAATCTCTTCGGGCGGATAATCCCACTTTTGATGATACAATCCATCGACACTGCGGAAGTCGGGGATTCCACTTTCGGTAGACACGCCAGCCCCACCGAAAAACACAATCGAAGATGATTCATCAATCATCTGCTGCAGTTTTGCAATTTTTTCGTCCATATTTTTATCATAACAGGCACAGCCTGCTTTATCAACCGCAGCAACGGCTGTTTTGTCAGCTCAGCCGAAAACTTCGCTGTGGCTACCGATTCTGAACGCACTCAACAGCAAAACTTCTTCTTCGATTTTATAAATCAAAACCAAATCTGAACGCACATGGCAATCTCTATATTCTTTTAGCTTGCTAGAAAGCTGATGGTCTTGAAATTTCTCCTCTAGCGGCTCGCCCGAAGCGATTTTATTGATGAGTGCTTGCGTTTCTTCCTTTAGCTTTGCCGAAAGTTTTTTTGCATCTTTTTTAAAGCGACTCGGCAAAAAGATTTTGTATTTCATACGCTATAAATCCGCAAATGCTTCTTCAGCAGAGTTATACAATTTCAAAGTTCCTGCCGCCTTTTGTGCGCGATATTCTTCCTCGCCCTGCGCAATGCTTTCAAGAAGCGAAACGGGGTATGTGTCCTTTTCCTTCAAAACCTTATATTGCTTTTTACTACAGGCATTGATTGCGTTGATGAGATTGAAAAGCCGATTATCTGCGTTTGGTATAACGAGCGTCATAATAGTTTCCTCCGCTTCTCATTTTTGCAGCCACGCGCAGTTTTGTCAACAGGCACACCCTGTCTTGTAAGTATCAAACAATATAAGCAAAAAGCCGCCCGAATGTTGCAGGCGGCTTCTTTTCAATAGACCTGTTCGATAATTGTCATTATCGGGCTCGACCCGATAATCTGAGGCACAGCCTCTTTCTCAAAACGCCTATATTGCAATAGATTGCCGTATCAAGTACGGCAATGACATAAAGCCGAGTACGGCAATGACATACTGTTTCCGAACAGGTCTAATCTTGAAACTTTTTAATCAAAGGCTGCATAATATGTATATACTAAACCGTCCAATTTATAGGTGGCTGATAGAGTAACAGAACCTGTATTACTGCCACCTGTATTGGTCAACCGTACATAAACATATCCGCTTGTATCTGGTGTTATCGAATACGAGCCAGATGTATTTTCACTGAAGTAGTCTGTAAGAGAAGAACTGCTAGTGCCTGCCGATACGCTTACATTACTTGTGTTGTTCCAGTTTATCGTATAAGTCCTTCCTGCTGTCGCATAGAACTTTTCAGTACGGTATGTATAATAATGGTTTTCTGGCAGAGTAAAGTTAAGTGTAAGTATCTTATTGGTAACAGATTTATCCAAAAGTAAGGAAATACCGTCTATCGATGATGTACAGGAAACTGTAAGAGAAAACGAAGCATTGCTTGCGTCCGACGGCTTCACAGTAATAAAAATATATTGACTGCGCTCAGGCGTTATCGTCTTGCTTGAGTACATTTCATCACTGAAATAGTCATAGTTAGTTGAGCCAGTCCAGCCATAGTAAGTACCTTTTGCACTAACCTTTACTGCTTCATCATCTTTACACGTCCAACTTATTTTGTAAGTTTCTTTTTCCTCTGCATAGAAAGAATAAACTTTGTAATCATCTTCATCTTTCCTTGTAAACGTTCCTTGCAGCGTAGCCGAATATATTTTGATACTATCCTGTTCGAGCTTAATTTGAGTTTTACCACTGACTTTGAGCGTGTAAGAGCCAGTTCCATCTGAATCATACGGCGTAACTTTCACATACACTGTTGAAGATTTTGTCGGCGTGAAAGTTTTTGTTCCGCTTGCCTCATCATAAAAAAGAGTGTCGTCACTACTCTTCGAGAAACTTGAAGAGCTCAAACTCGCTGAAAATCGCATATCTGCACCACTGCCATCTGTGAGCGTAATAGAATATGGTTCATCGCTGTCAGCGTTAAACTTATATATTACATAATCGCCATAGCCAGTGAGAGTTCCCTCTTTCTCTGAGGAGTAATCCTGCACTGTTATCTTTTGCTTTGCGTAAACGCTCGCATTTTCGGAACTATAGGCATAAACTACCGTTTCCCCCTCACTAACACCTGTAACAATGCACTTATCTTCTGTATAAAAAATTGATGCAACAGAATCATCGCTGACACTCCACAAAATAGAGCCAGTGTTTGCACTGTCATTCTTGCTTGCTGTAAGTGAAATCATCTTTCCTACAGGAACAAAATCGCTTCCTGTAATCGACAAACTTGAAATAGAAACTTTTGTTTCAACAACCACCTCGTCATCATCGTCATCATCGTCGTCATCGTCATGTTGCTTGCAGCTAGTGAAGCAGAAAACCATTGCCACGACACACAAAAGTGCAGTAATCCATTTGTAAGTCTTCTTCATAAAAGACCTCCGAAACGTCCATTCAAAATGAACGTTTTAATTAGTCATTTTTTTAGTGGCATAAAATTGAAATCTGTGTATTACTGCGCTAGAATTAGTGTATACACTTTGTATGAAGTGGCAACTTTTAACGTTGATTTAAACGAGGCATTTTTTTGCGTCTTTCCTAAAATTCCTTGTGCGTAGGGGCGATACGGGACGAGAATGGTGGGAAACATTTTACTTTGTGGGAAATATTGCACAATCGAGAGGCAACTCACGGTGTTTTCTCTCGATATAGCGCAATATCAGTGAAAAGCAGCGTGCTTTGTGCTTACATTTCACAATATTTTGTAAAAACATTGTGCATCTGAAAAATATTGCACAATAACGGCAAAAAGCAGTGTGTTTTCAATCGATATTGCAAAAGATTACACAAAAACATATTGCGGCGGCGCGATATTGCAAAAGAATCGTATTGCACATCTTTTTTTCAAGGGCTATACTTTTAGCATATCTCAATGACAGGAGTAAATATGGCTGTTGTAAAAGTAAACGCAAATGCGCAGATTGCGGAACTGGCGGATTTGGGCGCGGAGCATGCAAAGATTTTTGCAGAGGCGAAGGAAGAGGCGAAAGACGAGATTTTATCGCTGATTTTTGCCGACGAGAAAAAGGCGACCGATGAGCTGATTGCGGCGACGAAAAAAGACAAAGTCGTCATCAATTTGGCAGAATTCGACGCGGCTCGCGACAATGCGATTATGGACGCGGCGAGTTTGGCGAAGGCACTCAAAAAGCTCAAGAACGCGACAAAGGCAAGCGCGGCGGCTCGTGTGTCTGCGGTGTTCGACAAGTACACGGGGATTACGCGGCTTTCGAATGCGAATGAGTCGGGGCAGATTGCGTCTTTGCTTTCGGATTTGAAGGGAGCAGAGGTCGCGGCGGCGTTGGAGGCTTTGCCAGAGGTGGCGGAGGCGATTGACGACATCAAGGCGGCAGAAGATGCGTTTCAGGACGCGCGGCACAAAAGCGAGGCGGGCATTGCGACGAGCGGCTTGGCGGCTTCAAAGGTGAAAAAGAGCCTCGTCAGCACGATTAACGACAAGCTCACGCCGTATTTAAGCGTGGTTACGCTCGTTAAGCCTGCGGTATACGAGGATTTGGCGAACAAGATTTCTGTTTCGATTTCAAAATTAAACACAACTGTTTTGCAGAGGGCAAAAAAATGAGTTTCCTAGAAAAAAGATTTCAGCTTTCATCTCGAAAGACAACCGTCAATCGCGAAATCGTCGGCGGCATCACCACTTTTTTGGCGATGAGCTATATTTTGGCTGTCAACCCGTCAATTCTTTCACCTGCGGGATTGAGCTGGGGAGGAGTGTTCACGGCGACGGCGTTGAGTTCGTGCGTGGCGACTCTCGTGATGGCGTTTTTGGCGAACTTGCCGATTGCGCTCGCTCCAGGCTTGGGACTAAACGCATTTTTCACATACACCGTTGTTATGTCGATGAAATGCAGCCCAGCCTTTGCGCTTACGGCGGTTTTGCTAGAGGGGCTTTTGTTCATATTGCTCTCTCTCTTCGGGATTCGGGAAGCGATTATCAAATCAATTCCCGTCAATCTCAGAAAAGCGGTCGCGGTGGGCATCGGGCTTTTTATCACGCTTATCGGGCTTTCTAACGCGGGCATTACGACGGGGGAGGCAGGAACTCCGCTCGCGTTCGTCAATTTGAATATGAGCCACGCCTCCGCTCTCGTCGCGATTTTGGGCTTGGTCATCACGATTGCGCTCTACACGATGAAAACGCCTGGCGCGATTTTGCTCGGCATTGTGCTGACGACGATTCTCGGCATTCCCTTCGGCGTTACGACAATCCCTGAAAACTTCAAGCCGTTTAGCGCGCCTGAAAGCCCGATTTTGTTTCATTTCGAGTGGCAGAACGTTTTTACGGTCAAGTTTTTCGTCGTGTTCTTCACGTTCTTGTTCACCGACCTTTTCGACACCATCGGCACGCTGCTCGGAGTGGCGGAACAGGCGAATTTGAAAGACAAAAGCGGCAACGTGGCGAACGCAAAAGGCGCGCTGATGGCGGACGCGGTCGGCACGGTGTTTGGCGCGTGCTTGGGCACTTCGACCGTAACAAGTTTTGTGGAAAGCTCTTCGGGAGTGGCGGCAGGAGCGAGAACGGGGCTTGCAAGCGTGGTTACGGCTCTGCTGTTCCTCGTCGCATTGTTTTTAAGTCCGCTCTTTGCGCTCATTCCGTCGGCGGCGACTGCTCCTGCGCTGATTTTCGTGGGATTTTTGATGATGAGAAGCGTGATTGGAATCGACTTCACGGATATTTCGGAGGGAATTCCTGCGTTCATCACGATTATGGCGATGCCGTTTTCCTACTCGATTTCAAAGGGAATTGCGTTCGGCATTATCGCGTACGCGCTGACAAAGATTTTCGCGAAAAAGGCGAAAGATGTGCCGCTCGTAACGTGGGTGCTCGCTTTCGTCTTCTTGCTCGACATCATCTTTGAAGCAGCCAAGTAGCACCCAGAGGGTGTTTTAGACCTCTCCCCCTTCCCCTCTCCTAGCAAGAGAGGGGAGTTTTATTCAATTCGTGATAAAAGTATTTTTACCTCTTCGTTGCCTGTGAGCGCGTAGAGGGTTGCGACGACATCGCCCTGAAACGCCCAGTAATCTGGCATAATTCCTAAGCCTTCTATAAAAGTTCCTCTCGGTATCTCAATATGCTCAAGGGGAATAGTTGCAATAATGCGAGAATACTTCAAGCAAAACGGAGTCGGCGCACCTGTCGTGATTGCACCACGAGTTTTTTCACCGACAGTAAAAGCGCGGATATACGGGTAATTCTTTAGCTTATACGGCACAATTTCGGCAGCAGAAGCGGTATCTTTTCCGATGAGAATGTAAAGAGTGCCCGAAAAATCGTCTATCACCTCGTTCAGCGCATCTATTGCAATAGAAACATATCCGCCTGTATTTCTGCGCAAATCAAAAATGACAGTATCTTTTGCAAACGCATTTTTTATCGCATTGTTGAATTGCTTTATCACTAAACTCTCTTCTTCAGACGGCTCGCCTTTGTCATAATCACAAAAATAAAAACTAGAGCAAGAGATATATGAGAATGTTTCGCCTGCAATCTCTCGTATTTCAATTTCATCGGAAGAAGATTTGTTTTTTATGCTGCGGCTCACAAAACATTTTTTCGGCTTGCCGTTAAACCAAAACGCCTTTTCGTTTAGTTTGCTGTTGTCTGAAATACAGCAAACGCGATAAACGTTTTCGCCAACCGATGGATAGGAAAAAAGATAAAGGGGAGAATCTGTATATGTATCCCCCTTTTCAACTTTTGCATTTCCGCTATAGACGACTTTATACATACCGTCGATTTTCTTGACATAGATATTTGAAAAATAAGCAAACGTCTGCTTGCACAAATACAGCGTATCGCTGAAAGGTTCTGTGTTTAGATAGAGCGAAAAATGATTATCGTTTATAGCAAAAAAGCAGTCTGATAAGATATGTGCAAAGACGCTTGTATCTATCTCTTTTCGCTCGCTATACGCCTTTTCGCACATTGCAAGCGCATCTATTTTTGCCTTTTTCACATCAAAGCCGTGTTTTTGTGCAAACTCATAAGAGCCGTACTTATTTTCTATGAGCCTCGCAAACTGAAAAACATCTTTTTTTGCTTGCGAGAGCGTGATTGATTTTTCTGTCGGCAAAAACGGCTCATACACTCTTTTGTCTTCCCTTCGCTCGCAGGAGGCGAAAAGACAAACTGCGATAAGAATATAAACGTATTGCATAAAAATTACTTAATTAATCTCAATACGTCGCATTCCATTGTTATAAACAACCTCATGAACAGGCGGCGTATAAGTGTGAAAATCATCTTGACGGTCGTTTATCTTTGCTGCTGAATATGCTGAAATCTCCGTTCTAGACATTCTGCCGCCGTTGACGGCATACAATTCATCTTCTGTCATTAAGGCAAAACCAGAAGCAAGCACGTTTTCTTTCAAACTTGCCATTGTAAAATCCTTACTTCAAGCCATTTTTATATAAAAAAGTCTTGAAGATTTATAAAATATATGGTATCGTCAACAGCGTTGGAAATCGTGCAAACGATACTTTTTCAAAACGGCTTTTCACAGAAGTCGTTTTGTTTTTTATGGTTTTATGATAATTCGATAAAACAAAAAAGACCATAAAGTTTGACGTAAATTTTACCTTTTTGAGAGCTTTTTATGGAATTGTATCAAGTTGGAAAACTGATAAAAGAATATCGAAGACGAAAAGGAATAAGTCAAGAAGCCCTTTCGTTTGGTATTTGCTCCACTGTAACGCTTTCTCGAATTGAAACTGAAAAAGAATTACCTTCTAAACGTATTATCGAGCTGCTTTTTGAGCGATTAGGCTATACAGCTCCATTGAATAATGCTGCAATAACAGAATCTGAAATCATTCGCTACAATATAGAATCTCTGTTGGAACAAAAAATAAACAAAAGAGATTTCGAGTTCGCAGAGCTTTTAGAGCAATATACAAATGACGGCTCAAAAATGAATAAGTTTGAAGTGCAAATATTTTTGCTTTATTCTGCCATTTTTGCGTTGCACCACAATGCAAACAAAACTCTTCTTGCTAAAAAACTAAATTATGCACTAAAACTAACTCATAGCGATTATCAAGACGTGCTGAACAACAAAGAAAAAGACTTTCATTTTTCAAAATCTGAATTGCTTATTTTTTTCTATATTGCACTTATACAATCTTCAATTCCAATGCTTGAGTATATTGCAAAATATATTGATAAAAACATTATGGATAGCATTGCAAAAGCAAAATATCACACAATGATACTCACTCATCTTTGTAGGCTATACACAGAAAATAAAAAATACCTAGAAGCGATAGAAACAAGCCTTTTTGGAGCTACGAAATGCGCTGAATACGGTAAAATATTATATCTGCCTCCTTTAGTTATGTACAGAGGCATTGCAACGTATTTTTCAAAGAATAAAAATGAGGGGCTAAAAATAATCAACGATTCATTCAAAATGTTCTCTTATTTCGGCACAGAAATCGAACAGCGCAGCATTGTAAAACTTTACGGCATAGAGCTATGAATATATTTCCTTTAGGCAAACGGCTCTATAAACTACGATTAGAAAGAAAAATTTCGCAAAAAGATTTATGCGACGGACTTTGTTCAATTCCTTCACTTTCGCGCATAGAAAGCGGATATCAAGTTCCAAGCAGGAAACTTCTCGAATCTCTTTATCAACGTTGCGGTTATAAAGCCCCTGTGAACGATGTTCCTGCAACTGATGTTGAATTACAACGAGATAATTTAGAAACAGAAATTTCACTTTGCTTTCTGAAAAATGGCAATAACGACATTGATACATTATTAGATGAATACAAAAACTGCTCAGAAAAAATGAATAAGTTTGAAGAGCAAAATTATATTTTATTCTCACTGATTAATAAAGCAAAAAAATTGGGATATACGTTTGAACAAAAAAAATCACTTTTAGATGCATTTTTGCTAACGCACCCCAATTTTCAGATTGAAGATTTATATAGTAAAAAAATTTTTCTTACAGCAACAGAAATTACCATTATCAATAATATTGCTATTGCAGATATAAAACTATCCAAACAAAAAGAAGCAATAGCAATTTTTGAATTTCTGAAAAACTATATTGAGAATAATATCATTGATGAAGAGGAAAAAGCAAAAATATATCCTGCTATCATATTAAATCTTGCAAGTCTTTATGATGATATTGGGAACTACAAAAAAGCAGTAAAACTTATGAAAGAAAGCATAAAAATATGTGCAAACTATGGTAAATTTCTTTTAGCTCCTTGCATTACAAACTATGGCTTTTTCATTGCTCGAAATGGAAATATTGATACAGGCATAAGCATTTTAAAAGATGGCTTATTATTTTTTGAATATTTAGGCGATACTGAAACGGTAAAACAAGGAAAACAAGCAGTCAAAACATATTTTGATATTGATATTTGAAAATTTACGTCAAACTTTATGGTACTTTGTTTTTTTATCACATATACTCTCCAATAATTATTTTCGTATAGGAGAGCTTTTATGAAAAAAGCCACATCATTTTTTATTGCTATAAGTTTATCAGCATTTTTGCTTTTCAGTTGTTCAAATGACATTTCTGATGAAGATACATTTATCGAATCAGAAATGGAAAACACAGAGCAAGATAGAACATTGATAGTAACTCCCTATATAGCCACAGGAGATGAAACTTGTCATAGCTCGTCTGAAAAGAATTCACACAATAGCAACAGTAACAAGAGCGATAATCACAGCGGACGACACGGCAGACACGGCAGATAAGGAAAAAGAGCAGAGGCGATAGTGTCCCTGCTCTTTTGCTCTTATTCCCCTAAAGCTACAAACTATCGGCAATTCTCTGCACTTGCTCTAACGGAAGCTGTGCAATTTGCGCATAGTGCATTTTATCCGCATTGCTTTCACGAAAAAGCGTACTGTTTAGAGCAACTCATATAGGAACTAAATGCTCTTCCCGATGAGTTCAAGGCACACTATCACATTTAAGCAATACTGACTTGCAACATTCGTTGAAATCCAATCGATTTCGTCAATCTCGCCTGCCGCGCTCTCAACCTTTTTGCTCACAAAGTCGCTTCCTGCGTCTCCGCCCGTGTTTCCCTCTTTCGATAACGCCGTATCCAAAGCATTCCACACCGTGCGCGAGAGTTTCTCATCTCCGTAATATTTCGCGCCAAACGCTCCCATTGCACTCGCCATAAACGGCAAACTAAACTCTCTCTTTCCGATTAAGCCACCGCTCTTTTCTTGCTGTTCCTCTTTTGTCGCAAAATAAAACACTCCGTAATCGGCAAGCATTTTCTCCCATTGTGCATCATTGAGCAACGGCACAAGCTCAAACCACGTTTCTGGCGCGCCCATACATATCGTTAAATGAGTGCCGCCTGCGCTGTTTTCGCCGATGTAAAGCAGATGAGAGCTTTTCGGGTCATACTCGAAATTATTGCCAGAAATGAGCTTCAACGGAGCTTTCTTCAAATCGTCAATGCCAGTGCAGATTTTATCTCTGTAAACGCTGTCGTTTTTTCGCTCCCATTCACACAGCCAGTTTGAAGTATATGTTGACCAATCAGGACCGCTTCTTGCGTGTGTTGGATACTGCATTTTCGGCTTGTCATAGAAGTAGCGAAGCGGGTCTTCTTCAAGCGTCGTCAAGTCTGTGTCTTTTACGATGTCGAAAATATCTTCATATCGCCTATCGCCACCAAGATAATACGCAAAGCGATGATGTCCCGCCATTGCAACTCGCGGCTCTTTACACGGACAGCCCCAATGAATCACATTGTGTCGGCTGCCCAAGCCCTTGAAACGCCCGATGTGATAGATGTCAACTTCGCTCGTGTGTCGGCTCATCGCTTCTGCCATCGTGTAAATATCCTCTCGTCCTGTGCGCAAAAACGAATACCACAGCCACAGCGTCGGAACAAGCTCTGTGTTTTGCCATGCGTAGCCGCCCATATCGTACCGCCAGCAATGCCGCCACTTGTCATAAGTGTGCATAACGTCGCCGTAATCCCAAAAGCCGTACCAGCCGCGCTGTTCAATCTCGTTTTTATAGAACTCTATTGCGTCGGTTAAATGCTTTTCAAGAAGAGCTTTTTTCTCGCTCGATGTATCGGGCAAGCTCCAAATGCCGAATGTTTTTTTGTCGTGATAATATTCGCTCGGAGAAACAAGAAGCGCACTCTTTTGTCCTTCAGTGGCAAAAGCTCTCATCTCGCTTTCGCTCGGCACTATATAGCCATCTGCTCTCGGCAAGAATGAGCCGATTAGCACTTCATTTGTATTAGAAATGCCGAACGGTGTCGCGCCGAAATCGTCGTATCCCTCGTAATAGCTTCCCGAATGTCCCTCATCGTCGTAGTGACGGAAATCATAAGCCTCGCTTTCGGGTGAATAAAACCAAATCGACGTATGCGCATTTGTAGCAACATCATCAAACCAAATAGAAGACGGATACTTTTGCCAAAAGTCTTTTATACACACTCCAATGCCGCCGTCCTCTCCGCACAAAAACGCCGCACCATTTGTTCTTTTGCCTTCAAGCGATTTTATGAGCGAACAGCCCCTTTTGCCCGTGCCTTTCTTAATCGAAAAATGGCTTGCACTGTCGGCGTATATTCTATAGCTACTCCACGCAGGAATAGAGGCAAGCACTTTCGCTACAGCCCGATATGAGCTATCGCACGGATTAAACAGCAATGCTTTGCCTGCAATTTGGTCAGGATAAATCTCTGGCGCAATTTTCGGGTGCCAACTCAAAAGCAACTTGCTGCTTTCGTGCCATACGCGATTTTGTGTATCAGAGAAGCTGCCGTCATCGGTTGAAAACAAAACGTGTCTGTTATACACTTCGCCAGTGATGGGGGTGTCTAGCTCAATTCCCACCCCTTTCATAAAGTCTTTCTGTTCATCTCCGTCATAAGTGAACGTGTGTTCAATGCGAATAAAAGGGTCATTGTGTCGTATCGTGAGGCGAACAACAAACGGCATTATCTTGAGTCCGCTCTCTGCATTAACGTGGCTTCCCTCAAGTTTCACAACTGCTTCAAGAGGCCCGCGAGCTTCAATCGTCGTTTTTTCCACTTCACCGATGAACTTTGTTTCTGTGCGAGAGATTGCGTTTTCGCTTTCTTCCCTGTTTTCCAAAACAAAGACAAGCCTCGCCGATGAAACCGCAGTACGCCCGTTCACCACAGTCTTTCCTAAAAATGCGCCATTCTTTTGCGACTTTTTGAAAATCACCGTTTGCAAAACGCCCGTATCGATTAAAATGCTATCGCTCGCTTCGATAAACGTCATCGCTTCTGGAATTGCAGGCGCGGCTCTGCCGAATTCTGCCACCGCATTCACTTTGCTTTTTTTCTCTGCGCCAAAATCAGCCGTATGCGCCGTCCATTTTGCGCTACCGTCGGGATAAAATGCCACAGCCCGCGACTGCACTTTTATTTCTTTCGTTGAATTCTCTTCAGACAAAACCAATGAGGTCAAATCCGCAGGAAAAAGAGAGCCTTGTTGCCAATACGCTGAAAACTGCGCGTAAGTAGTTGCACCTTCTCCCTTTAGCTCTCTGTTTTCGAGAAATCGAAACGGCACGCTCTCTCCGCTTTTTGCTCTCAATGTGTAATTTACAGCCATACCGTTTTGCCTCCGTCAATTTTTCTTATGTCGCCGTCAACCGAAAGCCACGCCGCTTGAAAACTCGGATTATATACAAAGCTATTATCAGCGGCAAAAACAAGGTTCTTCATCGTGTCTTGCCAATCAACGTATTCAATATTAGTGCAATACCAAATATCTTCTTTGCCGCCAGCCTTTTCGCAAAAATCCTCGATAACTTTCCAATTATCTTTTGTCGTGAACTCAAAGCTATGCCCCCACACATACATCAAATACAAATACTGCTTTTTGTGCAAGCCTAAAAACTCATCGCACAATTCAGCAAGTCTGTGATTATGGTGGCACGTTGCTTTCCATTCATACAAATCGCGAGGAAGTGCAAAATTATCACTAGAGCCGACAATACGAGAATAGCGGATTCCCACATCGCCTAAAAGCCGCTTGATTTCATCAGTATAAGACCCGTTCGGATATGCCATGCCCCGCACTGCGTAGCCAACAGCTTGCTCTAGCAATTTGCGGTCTTCAAGAACCTGTGTCGCCACTTGCGCTAAATTACATCGTTCAATCGTCGGGTGTGTAAGCGTGTGGCTTGCAACTTCGTGCCCTTTATACAATTCTGCAAACTCGTCAAGCTGTACTCTCGGTCTTTCAGGATAATCCCGAAGCCCTGCATTTATGTTGAATGTGCCACGAATACCATTCTTGTTAAAAATCTCGACGAGCCGTCTATCTTCTGCACAGCCGTCATCATAGCTCATCGTCAACGCCTTATGTTTTCCCTCAGGAAAGCAATAATACACCGTCTTAGGTTTTATCATCTTAATCAACTCTCCTTACGCCTTTGGTAATTGCATTTCTGGCAAGACGTATTTGAAATTCGTGTCGTGTGCGAAATAAAACTTCGTGTAGCACGGCTGATTGTAACAATCGTTTTGCCATGCGATTCCGGTGCGATACATAGTGTCGTGCATAAGCGTAAAAATCTTATGGAAACATTCATCTGTGTTCGTGTAAATGCGAATTGCCTTATTGTCTTTTGTTCGCAAAATCAGCTCTTCCCTCCAATCGCCAAACACGTCCGCCACTAAGCAAGGATTCCCCTTTGTTCCGTTGTTCGTTGCGCAGCCTTCAGGAACAAGCACAGCACCTTTTTCCGCGTCATTTATCACGCCTTGATGAGAGCCGAAAATATCATTGCCGTCGGTGATTTGCGTCGTCATATCAGGAAGCCAGCGAATATTCATATTCGTCCCCATGAGCTTTGCCCCCTCTTTTATCTTTCCCGTGCAATCGCGCACATCATACACCCAGCAATCATAGCCTCTTGTGCTTCGGTCTATATCGCCAACCATACATCTGCCATAATCCCTATCGCCAGGCTCGCCAAAAATGACCTCCCCCGTTTCTGCATCTCGCAACGCAAATCCCCAAGGTGCAGCCAAGCCTTCTTCATACACATTGAAAATCTGGTATCCAGAGCGGTCAGGGTCGATTTTAGCAACGTGAAGCGCATCGCCATGCCCAAACTTTACTAACGATTTATCAGTTTGCCGATAGCCATAGCTTGAATAAAGGAGGCTTCCGTCATCGTCAATACACGCAGAACCATAGATGATTTCTTGTTTGCCGTCGCCGTCTACGTCCGCAGTAGAAAGCGTATGGTCGCCCTGCCCTGCCAATTTTCCAAAAACAGGGTCTGTTCCCCATGCAGCAGTCTTCGTCGGATTAAACGGATTATCCATCGGCATATATCCAGAATCGACTTTCCACACTTCTTTAAACTTTCTCTCAAAGAAGCTATAAGCCGTTACCGTCGCTCTTGTGTAGTATCCGCGCGCCTCAATTAAATACGGTCTTTCTCCGTCAAGGTACGCCACACACGCCAAGAACCTATCCACGCGGTTACACGGCTCTATACGCACCCACGCATAATCTCCCCAGCGAAGCCCGTCATCATCTCGCGGCACAGGGTAATCTATCGTTTCAATTTCCTCTCCGCTTCCTGAAAACATCGTAAGGTATTCAGGACCTTCATATATAAAGCCTTCAAATGTTTCAAGATGATTTCGCTCGCTACGGCTCGGCGCAAACACATTGATAAAATAATCAACCAATTCAGATGCGTCTTCCCTGCAAAGCGGATACGAATACTTATCTTTTATACCAAAGCATTGCTCAAGAGTCTTCGGCCACATTCCGCTTTTCACTTCTTCCATATCGCGCCAAGACATAAACATTTCTACCAAATGTTCTCGGTACTCTTTTGCAGAACGAACATAATTCGTCGTGTCCGTAACGCCATTTTTTCTATCGCGTTCAGGAATTGTTATATATCGCCTGTCTTTTTCGCTGCCGTCTTCGTTATAGCGAATCACAAAGCTACCAGGAGCAGTTTTTACCGCCATTTCTGCCTTGCCGTCGCCGTCAAAATCATAGCACATAAATTGTGTGTAATGCGCGCCAGCCCTTATATTCTGCCCCATATCAACTCGCCACAAAAGAGAACCGTCGAGCTTGTAGCAATCGATAATACAATGCCCTGTATAGCCTTTATGACTGACATCGTGCGAGTTCGTCGGGTCCCACTTTACATAGTATTCATACTCGCCGTCGCCGTCTGCGTCCGCCACACTCATATCGTTCACCGTGTATTCAAACGCCTCTCCCGCAGGAGTTACTCCGCCAGCAGGTATTTGCATAGGGATTTCAAAGTAGTTCTTGCCGTTTTGCCACGCCTTCACCTCTTCGCACTTTTCCCCGATTTCTCCACTTTTCTCATCATACGGCGCGACACAATATACATCGCTCATTTCACCACTTTTATCGATATAGTTCGTGCTGTCTTTGACACGAGCTATTTCTTTTCCATTCTTGTACACAATGAAGTTTTTTCCCGTCAAGCCAGTGTCGCTATAGCCCTCTACTTCCCACTTCATCAATCTCCAGCTCAAGAAAATCCCAGTCTTCGCTTTTACCGCAATAAGTCCTCTCTTAAGCTTTTCAAGCTGCTCGTCAAATTTTTTTACCACAGGAGAACTTATAACTTCGCTTTCTTCGCTTGTGCCGTCCTTATAGGTAACTTTTAGCTTGAAATAATACGGGATATGCGTCGAGCGCAAAAACACATAGCTTGTGTAGCTCGTTGTTGCTGCAATACTGAATTTTGTCGTCTTTTCATTCGTATCTGCCCACAAAACCGTATAGTTCGCTACGTTGCAAATGCTATTCCAATGCAAGCGAACACTATCTTCAGTCGTATTTGTTATACTAAAGTCTGTTATCATTTTTTCCCCTTTATCAAAAAATATCAAAAAAATCTTTATGCAAATCGCTTAACAAAAAGGCGGAACTTTTTTTGTCCCGCCTTTCAAAAGTGAGCCTTTATTTATAAAGAGCCTAAGCCTTATTTGTTAGAAGAATACTGCTCGTTCACTTCTTTTATAACGTCAGCTCCGCCCTGCTTGCTCCAGCGGTCGAATGCGCTCTGCAATCCGTTCTCATCGATTTGACCGCAGATATACTGAGTGCGTGCATCGCTTAAAATCTGGTCAAGGATAGCTCCGTTTGTAGAATACGTCATTGAGTTTCCAAGATAAGAAAGAGCTGGGTTAAACACTGCATATTTTGCATTGTTTTCAACCACTTCAACCTGCTTTTCCATTCGCTCTGTTTTCTTGAGAGAAGGCTTTGCAGAGTTAAGCATAGTCGGAATGTAGCACTGAGTCTGGTTCAAAGCAGAATATGCCTTTGCAGCACTTGGGTCGCTAATGGTAAGCTGCTCGATATATCCATCTGCATCGATTTTGTAGTTCACGCCTTCCAATCCATAAGAAGCAAGGATAAGCATTTCCTGGTCGCACATTTTATCGATGTAATGCAAACAAGCCTCAACCTGCTCTTTTGTCTTTGCAGCTTTTGTAACAAGAAGGAATCCGTTATAGCCCGAAGTTGCAAGCGTCTTTCCATTGATTGGACCTACCAAAGTCATTCCTGCAATCTTTGAAGCATCTGCAACAGAAGGAACATTATTGTTTACAAAATAATCCCAAATACGGCGGCTTCCGTCCATAACGTCGATGAAGATACCTGCTTCACCCTTTTTAATCTGGTCTTGCCATGTAGCAGTATCGCGAACAGCCCAGTCAGGAGCGATGAGCTTTTCTTCATACATCTTCTTCATCCACTTGAGAGCCTCTTTATACTCTGCTGTCTGATGAACAGGAACAAGCTTTCCGCCCTGCTCTACCCAACCGTTTCCACAGCCGAACCAAGACTGAATAATATCAAACGGACCTGTGTATTTACACATAGCCAAACCGTATGTATTGTTAAGTCCGTCGCCATCTGGGTCTTGCTCTGTGAACGCCTTCATCATATTGTAGACATCTTCGATTGTCTTTGGCTCACTCAGCCCCAGTTTTTCAGCCCAGTCTGTGCGGTAGCCCAAGCCATAGCGTCCAATATCGCGAGCCTTGTAAACACCGATGAGCTTTCCGCCAACTGTAAGGCTCTTACAAACATCTTTGTTCGCCTTTGACAAGTTAGGATACTTTGCGCTATCCCAAATAAACTCGTTCAAATCCCAGAAAGCACCTGCATTTGCCGCATCAACAATACCGAGGTTCATACCGCCAGCGTGCATAATCATCGGCATATCGTCAGGACTTGCAAGAGCCAAGCCTAACTTTTCTTCGTAGCTATCATTTGCAACGAATGTAAATTCTACGTCAGTGTTCGTCCATTCTGTCATCTTATCGAAAACAGCCTGTGCATGCTCACCTGTCAAAGGGCTTCCTTCGTAATCAATAAGCATAAATGTAACGCGAGGGCGACCAGTTTTGCCAGTCATAGCTTTCTTTGATTCGCCACAGCTCGTAAGACCAAGAACAGCTGCAAGAGCTGCTGCCGTTGTTACCATTGCAATACTTTTTCCAAACCTTTTCATTGCAAATCTCCTATAAAACCTCTATAACCTTAACCCGTTGTATTAAACAACACATATAAATGATAAACTACTATCTGCAATTCACCACTAAAATTTCATCAGCCACTAGTACAAAAACTTCACGCATACAATGCGTTTTTACCAAAAAAGCCTGTGGCTTAGCCTTTAACAGCACCAACCATAACGCCTTTTGCAAAGTATTTTTGCAAGAACGGATACACACAAAGAATTGGAATTGTCGCAACCATTGTAGAAGCCATTTTTACCGCCTTGTCAGGAGGAGCACCGAACATATCAAAATCGAAGAGTGAATTATTGATTTGGTCGCCACCAGAAGCAAGCAAAACAATACGACGCAAAACAATCTGTACCGTTTCTTTATAGCTGTCAGAAAGGTAAATCATTGCGCTAAAATAATCGTTCCAATAGCCAACAGCACAGAAAAGACCAATAGAAGCAAGAACAGGCTTTGACAGCGGCAAGAAGATTTTTACAAATACACCAAGGTCTGAATATCCATCGATAATAGCAGCCTCTTCAAGCTCGTTAGGAATACCTGCAAAAAATCCTTTCATAATAATCATATTGAACGGGCTAATTGCACCGAGCAGTATCAATGCTGCAAAGTGGTTATACAAACCTAAATGCTTTACCACCAAGAAAGTCGGAATAAGACCGCCAGAAAAAAGCATTGTTACAATAACTAAGTTCAGAATAAGATTTCTGCCCTTAAAATGCACTTTTGAAAGCGGATATGCAAAAGTAGACGTGAAGAACAAAGAGCTAAACGTTCCGATAATCGTTAGGATAATCGAATTCTTCAAACCGCGGAAGATTTCGCCTGTCTGCACAATGTATTTATAGGCGTTGAACGAAATTGTGTGCGGAATAAGAAAGAATGCGCGCTCTGTAAGCTCCTTTTCGGTAGAAAACGAACCTGCAACAACATAGATAAATGGTGCAACAGTGATAAAGGCTGCAATGATGAGAAACAAAGCCAAAACTTTATCCCAAATAACATCGGTCAAATTTTCTTTTACTTTCATCTGTTTCATTTTCTCATCTCCTTAGTAGATTCCAGATTCGCCTGCACGTTTTGCGGTGTAGTTTGCCGTCAAGACCATAATCATACTTACGATTGACTTGAAAAGACCTGCCGCAGCAGAATATGAATACTGAGAGTTTACAAGACCTCTCTGATACACATAGGTATCAAACACTTCAGCAACAGATACGTTAAGAGCGTTTCTCATCAAGAAAATCTGTTCATATCCTGTGTTCAAAATAGAACCAACACGCAAGATAAGCATAATAATAATAGTAGATTTTAAAGACGGAAGCGTAATACTCCACATCATTCGCCATCTGCCAGCACCGTCAACACGAGCCGCCTCATAAAGCTCCATATCAATTCCAGAAAGAGCCGCTAAGTAAATGATAGTGCCGTATCCTGTTTCCTTCCAAATTTGCTGACCGATAATCATCGGACGGAAGTATTCTGGAAGACCTAAAAAGTTCACTGTTTTTGCGCCCAAAACCGTCAACGCCTGATTAACAGCTCCGTCAGACACATTGAAAAGCGTGTATGTAATAGAAGCAACGATAACCCAAGAAATAAAGTGCGGAACATAGATAAAAGTCTGAATAGTGCGCTTAAACACCTGATTTTTCATTTCGTTCAAAAACAGAGATAAAATAATCGGTGCTGGAAAATAAAATATCAAGCTCAAGAACGAAAGCCACAGCGTGTTTTTCAACAGCATCCAAAAGTCAGCTCCCGTAAAGAACGTTTTAAAATGTGCAAGTCCTACCCATTTGCTGCCCAATAATCCTTGAAACGGCGAATACTGCTGAAACGCCATAATAACACCAAACATTGGTGCATAGCGGAACACAAGAAAATAAATCGCGCCAGGAATAAGCATAATATACAGCCATTTGTGCTGATTAAAATAAGTGGCGAATGTTACTTTTTTGTGTATAGTATCATTCTTGTCTTTCATTTTTAGTCCCCCTGCTGACAAACTTATTATATTTTATAGTATACACGCTCTTTCTATCCCTGCCGTGCTTAAAAAATCATTCTTTAGCATTTTTCCGTCAGTACCTCCCTCGCTTTTAAAAGCAACTATAAGGGCTTAGCTGTGGGCTGTTGTATAAATTAAGTAAAAAATATATGATAGCGATTATTATGAGAAAGCTGATTCCCATTGTATTTATTCTTGCTATTTTCCTTATGGCTTTTTATGTTTATTATCGCAAAAACCACACAGAAGCCGTTGTAGAAATAGCTAGAACAGGTGAAATTACCCCAGCTGCAAAAACACAAGTCAGCGACAATATAGAATCAATAAATCTTGAAGACGACAATATAATGCAAAGCGCATTTATTCAGCTAAACGGAGAAGAAACGCTAGTAAGCACGGTAAGCGCAGATTTTAATCAAGACGGCTTTGAAGACCAAGTTGTCGCTATTAAACGCTCTTTTAGCCCCTATATTATTTTAATCATCAGTTTGTATAATCAAAAAACACAAAGCTATGAGCGAAGCGGAGAAATCGCCACCGATATAACACAAGCACGCACCTTTTCTCTCAGCTGCACCGACATCACAGGAGAGCATAAAAATGCACTCTTGTATCAAGGTTTTTTAGATACAGGTTCTTCTATATTAAAAGCATATTTTATCACCACAAAGGCAAACGGCGGCTTAAATGTTCACGAAATTGCAAACTTTGAAGCAGACGGAACTATTTTTATTCAACAAACAGACCGCTTTGAATCGTACGAAATGGCGCAAGCAAAAGGCGCAAGCTATCCGATTTGGGTGTATACTTCTGATAAAGATAAAGGAAGCAACGACCAAATACAGCGGCAATACGATTGGAACTCGAATGCAGGGCGATATACGTTAGTAAAAGAGCTGCGCATATCGGGAAGCCGATTGGAAGCAAAAGAGCTAGAGCGCATTTTAAACGGCACAACAGCCACTTTTTCAGAGTTCTTAGACGGAATGTGGTACAAAGCGAATGTAAACGGGGAAGAGATGCGCTATCTTTTCTTTGATTACAATGCAAAAGAAATCATCTTCTTAATCAACGACGAAGAATCCGTTTATAATTGGGTAAATAGCTCTTTACGGCACAACGGAATGTACATTTCTTCTATAAACTTAGACATTTCAACCCTAGAGCGAAAGTTTGATATTACGTTAGACGCTTCCGACACCATTTCTGTCAGGCTTCAAGATGATGTGCGTATGCCGATTAACGAAAACACGTTGTGGGACGGCAAATATAAAAAAATGAACTATAAACAAGAGTTCAAAAAGGCTTCTACAAAAAAGAAAGAAACCGACTTCATCAAAGCTCTTGAGAAAAATCCCATTTGGTACACTGCTAATTCTGAAAGCGTCGTGTTTGAAGACGGAAAATACAATGTCATCGGCACTTCGGGAGATAACAGCGGAGAGTATGCCTTAATTGCGAGTGCGACAGATACAAAAAACATAATTCAGTTTAGAGCGACGGGCAAAGACGCATTTTTAAACGGAATGTATCAAATTTCAGAAGTAGAATCTGCGACATTTGGCGAAAAAGACTTGAAATTCACCCCTGTCATCGTGAACCTTGAGGGTATTATGAAAAAAGACGCAAAGGAGATTTTGCTTTCGTTTGGCAATGCAGAAGAAGAGGAAGAGGAGGAAGAAGAAGAGGTTATGCCAGAGCTTGTGCTTGAAGAGGTGAGTACAGAGGTCAACAATCCGCCTCCTGTCGTTGCCGCAGGAACATCTCCGAAACGATTTAGCCCAGACGGAGATGGCAAAAAGGACATTCTCACCATTCAGCTAAAGGCACAAAGCTATTCACCGATTGCCTCATGGAGCTTTGAAGTAAAAGACCCCGAAACAAGAAAAACGTTCTGGAGCACATCGGGCGGCAAAGACTTAGTTGAAAAGCTCACTTGGAATGGCAGAAACGCACGCGGAGAGCTTGTGCAATCAGCAACCGATTATCCGTATATTTTCACCGTAACCGACAGCCTTGGCAAAAGCGCAACATTTGAGGGCTTTATTCAAGTCGATGTTCTTGTTATTCGTTCTGGCGATAAGCTCAAATTGCAAGTTCCTTCTATCATATTCCGCTCTAACAATGCAGACTTTAAGAGCGTTGCAGAAGTTGAAGCAGGACCTGAAGCCGACAAGATAAATCACGGACTTGACCAAGCTACTATTGATAACAATCAGCGAGTTCTAAGCCGTGTTGCAGAAATCTTACAGAAATTCCGCGATTACTCTGTTACTATCGAAGGCAATGCAAACAACATTACAGGCACAACTAGCGAAGAAGCAGAAGTGCAACAGCTTTCAGAAGAGAGAGCAAAGTTTGTTATGGAATGGCTAAAGAGAAACGGCATTGCTTCCTCTCGCTTAACAGCGGTTGGTAACGGAAGCAAAAACCCTGCGACACATAACTGGGATTACAGATGGCAAAACAGACGAGTTGAGTTCATCTTGCAAAAGCCTGATGACGATGATGAATAGTGGCTAAAAAGAGCCTAAAAAGATTAGTCAAGAGCCTCTAATTCGCCTAAATCCTCATCAATAACCTCAAGCTCCTCTAGCACTTCGCCCTTTTTCTTTGCAGGAATATCTATTTTTTGCAGCGTTGGAATCTCATCAGCGCACTCAAGCAATGCCTTTATGCACTCTGGGTCAAATTGAGAGCCAGAAGCCTCTTTCATTATCCTCAAAGCGTCTTCAAGCGCAATCGGCATTTTGTAGGAGCGTTGGCTTAAAAGCGCGTCTAACACATCTGCTACAGACATAATGCGCGCACAAAGCGGAATCGCCTTGCCCTTTAGCCCGTCAGGATACCCATTGCCGTCCCATCTCTCGTGATGATGCCGAGCCATTTTGCACGCAATATCTACATATTTCGGGTCTAAATAAGACAAGTTTTCTCTTATAATTCTCTCGCCAATTACAGAATGTTCCCGCATTTTTTCCCGTTCTTCATCGGTCAAAGCTCCTGCTTTTGTCAAAATGTGGTCAGGAACACAAATCTTTCCAATATCGTGAAGAGATGCGGCCTGCGTTATGTACTCTTGGTCTTCTGCGGTCAGCTCATCGGGGTAAATGCCTAAATCTTTCATACGCTGGCTAATCAAATTGACATACGCTCTCGTGCGCTTGATGTGCTCCCCTGTAAACGTATCGCGAGTTTCAACCAGGTTTGCAAATCCTGTAATAATCTTTTGCTGGTCAAATTGCGTATTTAACGACTTTGCCCTCTCTTCGTGTTTTGCCTTTTGCGCCTCTTTTTCCTTTTCGTCAAGTGCGCCCATAGTGCTTTGAATAGAGCGTGCAACAAACAAAATCACAACCGTTGAAAGCGTGTACTCAATCGTCATTCCAACAGCATACGCACGAATCCAAACGATACGAGGCATATTGCTGTAATGAGAAGTGCCGAGATGAATAGCACGAAAAACGAGAGTTGAAATCATACAAACATAGCTCAAAATCGAAATGCGCACCGTAAACGATAAATCATAATAAAACAGCGTTACGAGCGGAACGACAAGATACAAAAGAGAAACTTCAACGCCTGATTGCAAACTAAGGCTTAATACGACAAACTGAAATATGCAAAGAATAAAATACTTTGTATTTGCGCTTTGCTTTTTGCGATGGTTATAAATAGTAACAGACGCTTGCAGTACAATCAAAATCAGTGTATTCACCCCAGTTGCAACGATATCAGAATCGGGACTAACACCAACCATTTTCATAATCGTAGGAATAAGACGCAAAGGAGTGAGAATCCACATTATTTTTACAATCAAGCTGTTTACTCTTTGCTCATTCTCTAAAAACAGCGTATTTTTTAGCTTTTTACTCATTTTTTAAATTATACACGAAAAGCGTTCCTATTTCAACGCACACACCCTTGTTTCATAAAGCTGTCAAAATTTTTTTTCGTTTATTGTCAAAAATCATTTTTGTTTACAGCAAGTAATCATTTTCGTTTTTTTTCTAAAATCACTTTTCTTTTTCGCGAAAATCATTTTTGTTTATTGTAAATAGCACACACTCTGTTACTGTAAGTAATCACTTTCGTTCACTGTAAATAACACATACTCTATTATTGTAAGTAACACATACTCTGCTATTGTAAGTAACACATACTCTGTTATTGTAAGGAACACATACTCTGTTATTGTAAGGAACACATACTCTGTTATAGAAAATAATTCTTTCTTACCAAAAAAGTACGCTTCAAAGGTAGAAAGCAACAGGCTTTTTCCGAACCTGCGCGGGCGGCTTAAAAAATGCGGTGTGCTTAATCGCACAAGGTCATAGATATATCGAGTTTTATCTACATACACATAGCCGCCATGCCTTGAGCTTTTCAAAATCTTGTATGCCAATCGGTAAAAATCTGCTGTTTTCCATAGCGTTCTCCAAGCCCCCGTTATAGCACAGCGCACTGAGAAAATCTATTTTTCCAACAGTCGTTCTTTTCCTTATTTTTCGCAAAGTTTATCTAAAAGAAGCTGTATGCCGTCGCGCTCATTTGAAGTCAGCTTTTCGATTTTTTGTAGCATTCCTTTATATTTTTGAAATAAAGCCTCTTCATAGGAAGATACTTTTTTGCTCCATTCATTGTTTTCTCCAGTAACCAAGTACTCAACACTAACCCCAAGAACTCGCGCAATGCGAACCGCAGTATCTGCAGACGGAACATTATTTTCTCTTATACCTTTGCTGATATTCGATACATTAAACCCCGCAATCGAAGCAAGTTTTTTTCTGTCTATATTCTTATACTTCAACTCTTCATCAACAAGTTCCCAGAAATTCATCGCTTTATTTTTATGGAAAAAGCCATTTTTCGCACAAGTTTTATTGATATTTCCAAAAAGATTAGCTAAAATGGAAAAATCAATAAAACCTTTATCGAGTATCAAGCATAGCAAAGGAGTGAAATTTACAGATAAATGAAACAGATTTATACAATTATCAAACTTATCAGAATCGAGCATTGGATAAAGAATTTGTTTGTGTTTATGCCGCTGTTTTTCAACGGAAGTATAGGAAAAATAGAAATTGTGTTACAGACATTTTTCGTCTTCTGCTCTTTTTGCTTTGCGGCAAGTAGCATTTATTGTTTGAATGATATTCGCGATGTCGAAAATGACAGGAAACACAAAACGAAATGCAAGCGTCCTATTGCTTCTGGCGCGATTTCTGTGAAAAATGCAGTAATTATTATGATAGTTTTGCTATTTTTGTCTATTTTTACACTATTTTTTAGCAAAAATGCGGTAAAATGTGCAGTAATTATCTTGATTTATTACATTATGAATGTTCTTTATTGTTTCGGACTGAAAAATATTGCAATTCTTGATGTAATTTTGCTCTCTTTCGGCTATGTTTTGCGGCTTATCGGCGGCAGTTTTGCAGGAAATATTCCGCTTTCGGAATGGATTGTCATTATGACATTTTTGCTTTCGATGTTTTTAGCCCTCGCAAAAAGAAAAGACGATGTGCTGATTATGCAAAAAGCAAAAAACGGGCATTCCGCCTCGAAAAAACACTGCACGCTATTCACTCGATTTTATAAACCAGATTCTTACGCTTACTACAGCCATTACGATTTTCTGCTACATAATGTACACAGTTCAAAATGAAGTCATTGAACGATTTAACACAAAATATTTATATGCAACTTCAATATCGTACTGTTTTAAAGCCATTTTTATTATTTCCGCAACGTCGGATATAGGCAAAACCTGTTTTAAGATACCTATTACAATCAAATACGCAACATGCGAACGGGAATATTTTTTTTGCTGCGGATGCTCAATAATATTTTTAAAAACGTAGTTGTTAATCATTGAGGCTGTTAGGATTTTTTGTTCACCGGGAATAGTAAATATAGATAAATACTCATCCAAAATTTCCAATAGCTGGTTCATGAAAACATCAAATTTAACTAAATCCTTGTATTCTGGTAATTTATGATTTGCGAGTTGCTTCGCCACTTCCGAATGCTCAAATATTGTATTTTTCATTTTTCCCTATTCTTGATTTTATTTTTTATCAAACATTTCACTTATTGTTGCTTTATATTTTTCAAAAATATTATTACGCTTAATTTTTGAAGTTTGGCTTAACATGCCGTTATCCATATTGAAGTTTTCGTTTAAAACCTCAAACTGTTTAATTTGTTCAAAATTTTTAAGATTTTGTTTATTTTTTATGTAGGTTGCAATTTCTTTTTTAATCAAATCTCTCAATGTCTGGTCTTTTATTGATAAATTTTTACCTGATTTAAGGTCTTTAGCGAGAATTCCACATTTTTCAAGTGCAGCTTCAGACGGTACAACCAAAGCGCCCAAAGAAGATTCATCCTGCCCGACAAGCATTATCTGATCAATATAAGGGCTTTCAAGACAAGCTTCTTCT
>CALDID010000123.1 GCA_937901865.1 uncultured Treponema sp. | reverse complement strand
ATAAAAGAACCGTTTTCAATGTTCACCCACTAAAAAAATGCCTCATTTAAACGTTCATTTTGAATGGACGTTTCGGAGGTCTTTTATGACTTTATCTTCAAAGAAGTTTTTTCTAAAAGGGGGCTTTGCGCTTCTATTGGCATTGGGGGTATTTGCGTTTGCGGCTTGCAACAACGGGGGCGATGATGATGACACAACTGCTGCAACAACTGCGACAACGCAAGAAACTGCGACGAGTGGTAGTGTTTCGCCTGCGACGACTGATTCTGCTACAGGCATAGTGAGCGCAAAATTGACTGATTCAGCAGGCGGCGTGTATACATTTACACAGACAAGCTCTGCAAGTGGCGGCACATGGACTTATACTGTGAGCGACGTTGTGAAATACAGCGGAAGTTACACAGGAGATATTTCTGCACTCGGCTCTAGTGCAATTACTTTGACCTTGACAGTTGAAAAAGCTCTTGGCAGTGATGGAAAATTAGCAACGGTATCGAGCGAAAAAACGTTTGCTCTTGAAGCGTCGGCAGATGATTCAGTTACTGCTACAATTCCCGCAGTTTCAGTTGCGATGACGGAAAATAGTTATAGCGCGACTGAAGCGACGATTACGGTAACAGAGATTACAGCAGATGATTTAAAGGGAAAAACGCTTAGCTTAGAAGACGAAAGTATCAGTGAGCAATATGACGTAATCTATTACGTTTTTGGAACAGACGGCTCAATCACTGAAACTCGCGTTAGGTATCAGCAAAAAGGCGATACAACTCCGACTTCTATTCAAGAAAGAGATTATACTTCACGATTTTTTGAGAAGTACAATATTGTATTGGCAAATGGAAGCTATTACGACTCAGAAAAAATTTCTCGCACGAGCGGCACAAGCCTTGTCGGAAAATACACAGGAGACGGCAAAAGCATCACTATTAGCTCTGATTATATACTGACCGCTGTTTTTACAGGCTCTGATTGGAGTACAACAGGTTCGGGAAAAGTTACAAACAATGACGGTATCATAAGTTGCTCTTTTTCAGGCAAAAGTACATATACAGACGGCGAAACAAACCAAACGGTTACAGAAGATTTAGAAGATGAGATTCAATTCTTCTATGACGGGTCTGCGCTATGGGACGGAATGGACGAGTTTGAGGTGTATACAGGCACAGTGCCGACTGCGGAATAAAGTTTCAATAGCACAAAAACAAAGCCACTTTGAGAGATAAAATCTTGTAGGTGGCTTTTGTTTTTATTTACCCTGTGCTTGCCTTATATCGTCCATGGTGATTTCGTCGCGGTTGTTTTGTCGGGCGAGAAGGGCGGCGCGATTCAATGCGGATTCTATTTCGGCACAGCTCGCACCTGCAAAAACTGCGGCGATGTTTTTTGCAGAAAGCTCTTCTGCGAGGCGTTTTCCTTTTGTGTACAGCAAAACGAGTTCTTCTCTCTCTTTTTCGTTCGGAGAGGGAACGCGGAATTTTGTATCGAATCTTCCTGGTCGAATAAGCGCAGGGTCTAGGGCTGAAATGCTGTTTGTTGCCGCAATCACAAGCACGCCTTTTGTCTCCTCAAAACCGTCCAGCTCGTTCAAAAGGGCGGTTACAATACGCGTGTTCTCTGTTTCAAGTGCGCTTCCCGAATAATTGCGCCGTGTGCCGATTCCGTCGAACTCGTCGATAAAAACGATACACGGAGCTTTTGCCTTCGCTTTTCTAAACAGCAATTTCACCTTCATCGGACCAATCGCCATAAACATACTTTCAAAATCCGTCGCTTTTGCAGGAATAAAGTTCACTTTCGCTTCCCCTGCCAACGCCTTTGCAAAAAGCGTCTTGCCGTTGCCAGGCTCGCCCTCAAGCAAAATGCCCTTTGGCATACGGATTCCGCGCGAAGCATATTCGGCAGGGTGGAGCATAATGTCCATCACTTGCTTCATATCGCGCTTGAGCGGCTCCATACCGACCACATCGCTGAACATAACGTGAGTTTTTCGCACAACTTTAAACGTGTTCGGCGAAATGAATTTGCGGAATGCAATGAAAATCACCCCAAAGAAAAAGACATAAAAAATGCTGTCGAGAATGAGAGATACGATTTCTCCCGAATCCTTTGATTCCTCGATTTTTGCCCCGTGCAGAAGCAATGTTTCGCGCAATGTGGGAGAATAGGGGTTTTCTGTGTATAACGGGTAGGCTTTTGCCCACGTCGCATATACGTCGGTGCGGAAATAAATGCGCTCCCCGTCGATTTTTGCGCTGACCACCGTACCCGAAAGAACAGCCTCATAGAAATCTCGGTACGGCGTGTATTCTGCCTTTTTATCGAAATAATCCCACGCACAATACGAGGCGAACGCCAAAATAGCGAATGCGAAAATAATCAAAAAACGTTTGTGTATGCGAAAAGCCATTTATGAAGCCTGCGGTGCGGTGGTGTTTTTCGCGAGTTCGCCTGCAATGCCGAAACAGCGGTCGCCCACTTTCTCGATTTGGCGCACAAGGTCGATATACAAAAGCTCTGCCTTGACGTTCGCTCCCGTTTCCAATCGGCTGCGTGCGATTTTCTTGAGCCGTCTGCGCTCGTCGTCAATCTGCCGCTCAAGGTCTTCTGCGTATGCAAGCTGGTTCTTGTTGAGGTGTTTGCCGATATTTTTGTACACGAAGTAAAGGAATTCTCGCGCCAGCTCCACATACGGCATAAGCCGCTCAAGGTCGTCGGAAGAAAACTGCATTTTCTTGTCAACCGACTTTTTGATAAGCATACCGATGTTCAAACATTCGTCCGCCATACTCTCCAGCTCTTGCACAATCTGCATCATAATCGAAACGGTATTCTGCGATTGCTCGCTGATGTCGAGGCGGGAACAGCGCACAAGGTAATTCGTGAGCTGCTCGTTCATTTGGTCGGTGTAATCTTCCTGCGCTAAAAGGTCTTTGTAGTGTTCTGTTTCAAAACTCTCGTCGCGGTGCTTAAATCCCCATTGCACAGCGTCGAACATCTGCACCACGATATCCGCCATAAGCGCGATTTCTTTTTGTGCGCTAAAGACGAGGGCTTCTGGCGTTTCAAGCGCAGTTTTTTCGTTGAATTCGAGGTGATAGACCATCTCATCTTCGGTTTTGTCGTCTTTGATGATTTTTCGGGCAAGATTTGCAATTTGATTGACAAACGGAATAAACAGAATCGTTCCAATGACTTTGAATGACGTATGAAGCATAGCGATATGATAGACGATATTTTCTTGCACCGTGCCGGGAACGAGGAAATCCACAAAACGCAAATACGGCTTAAAGAAAATCAGCGTGATAACCACCGTCGCCACATTGAACAGAACGTGAATCAACGCCGTGCGCTTTGCATTCGCCTTTGAGTTCGCCGCCGCCATAATCGAATCAACCGTAGAGCCGATTTCGCTTCCGATGACCATCGCCGCTCCGAATTCCCAAATTGCAGGATTTTTCGCCGCCGCCGTAATCACAATCGCCGTCATCGCGCTCGACGAGTGAATGAGAGCCGTGATTGCAATGCCGATAACCACCGCCAGTGCCGTAGAAATCGCGCCGTAGCCCTGCACTTTCGCCACAAAATCGTTAATGCCCGTCGCGTTCTTAAACAAATCCGAAAGCCAGCCCAAGCCTATAAACAGCATACCAAAGCCGATTATTGCCATTCCCACGCCTTCAATCTTCCATTTTTTCTGCGTTAAAATTACATAGCCCACGCCGAAAATTGGGATTGCGTAATCTTTTATTTCAAAGCCATTGCCGAAAAATGCAACAATCCACGCGGTTATCGTCGTACCGATATTCGCGCCGAAAATCACGCCTACGGACTGCTCCAGCGTCAACAGCCCCGCATTCACGAACGACACAAGCATAACCGTTGTCGCCCCCGATGATTGAATTATCATCGTAAGAATCATACCTGTTAAAAGCCCGACAAAGCGGTTTCCGGTAACAACGGCGAGCGCGGATTGCAATTTTTGCCCCGCGTTTTTTTGAATACCGTCGCTCATCATTTTCATGCCGTACAGCAAAAAACATAAGCTGCCAGCGAGGGTAAAAAGTGTAGAAATCATGGTGTTTACAGTATACAAAAAATACTGACTTTGTGAAAACCCTTTTCAATGTAATTGGCTTATTTTTATTTTTATGATACAGTTTGTGTATGACATTATTCTTATTATTAGCAATTCCATTATTCTGCGCTTTCTATGTGCTTCATAATGACGATACAAAGCAGTATACCGCCGCTTTTACAGGCTTCTTTTTGTCTGCGGTTGTGTTTTTAATTCGCTTTTTTATCTTTTTTTCAAAAAGTGAACATATCGAAGTGTTTTGGATTAACTTAGTTAGAAGTTATGTGGTTCATACCTTTTTGCCGTGTGTTTTGTGTCCGCTGGTGTTTTTCTTATGTGCAAAAATGAATAGAAGCGAAAAAGCGAATGCGTATGTTCCTCTTATGCTCGGTTTTTTCACGTTGTATGTGCCGTATAATGCTTTTGGTGAGGTGAGCGTATTTTCTAGCGTAGAGCTTTTTGCCCTCCCTTTAGCATATATCACGCTTACTCTGATAATACGAAATCTTTTGTTAATAGGCTCAGTTGTTTCTATTATATTGGTTGCTTTGTTTTCTCTTTTTCCTGCCCTCATCGAAACAATCGGCTATTACTCTCCTATGCTTGCTTGCACGATTTGCGCTGTGTATAGCGTTATCAGTATACTGTTGCAATTTTCAATGCGAAGAATAAAAATAGCATAAATCCGTCAATATGACAAAATTTTAATTGCGTTTCTGCAAAACTATGATACGATTAAGAGAAACAACACTATATCAAGGAGAAGACCTTTATGGAACAAGAGGTTGTTGTTTCTCGTCAAAAAGATGTAAAGGCTGCTGTTGCTGAACTGTGCGCAAATTTAAAAAAGTCGCCTAAGGAATACAATGCAGTTATTTTTATGGCGGCAATTTCTTACGATTTTCAAGCTCTGTCACTTGAGATAAAATCTCGTTTTCCTCAAAGTGAAGTAATCGGAGCGAGCACTGCTGGTGAAATTGCGCCTTCTGGTTTTTTGAATGATACAGTCGTTTTAACTACTATGAGCGACTCTTCTACAAAGGTCAAGGCGTGTCTTGTTGAAAATGGTTCAAAATATCCTGTAGCAAGCAAGAAAGAAATTGTGTCTGCCTTAAACGCTTGCTCTATTCGTTGCGGTGATGCTCAATCGCACAAAAATGCCTTTGCCCTTGCGTTTATAAACGGGGTATTCAATGCAGAAGAGTCTATTCTTACAAACTTTTATTCCATCATTCAAAACGATTCTTTTCAGCTTGCAGGAGGCACTGCAGGCTTTACGGGAAATAAAGCAAAGACCTTTGTCAGCGTCAACGGAAAAACGACTCAAGATGGAGCTGCTTTTCTGTTTGTAAAAACGCCTCTTCCCTTTGATATACGGCAAGAAAATATTTTTAACCCGACGGGCAAATCTGTTTTTGTAACGCAGTCTGACCCGATAAATCGCATTGTCGCAAAGTTTGACGGAAAGGCGGCAAAAAGCGTATATGCGCAAAAACTCGGAGTGAGCGAAAAACAAGCAGAAGGCATCACTTTTGAAAATCCGTTCGGGCGGTATATGAACGGAGAGCTTTTGAATGCGGCACTTGCAGGATTTACTCCAGACGGAAAAATCTCTCTTTTTGCTCGTGTCGTTCCAAACACAACGCTTGAGCTTATGCACATTGGCGACCCTTTAGCTAAATGCGACGAAACGTGTAACGGGATTCGGGAAGCGATAAAAAATCCGAAATTCACTTTGCTTTTGACGTGTATTACTCGCACGATGTATTTTGCGCGCGAGCGAATTGGCGAAAAGATAATTCAAAAATACAAAACAGCCTTTCCGACCTTTTGCGGTTTTTCTTGCTATGGTGAACAAAAAGGCAGAGTACACTGCAATCAAACGCTTGTAACGCTTGTTATCGGAGGTTGAAAATGACAAGGGAAGAATTGATTTCTAGCGGTCTTGATGTGGCTGATTCGCTCATTCGATACCTTGCAAAAGAGGCTATGAGCGGAGAGTTTATGAGCTCATATATTGCAAATCGCGACAAGCAGAGCGAAGTTATACAAAAACAAGAGTCTATGCTGCAAGAGATGATGCAATCGAGCGAAAATATGCAGGAAAAGACAAAAGAGATTTCGGCGAATGCCAATCAAAACATCGAGCGACTGGGCAAGATTTATGCTTCTATCGAAGAGCTTCGCGGCAGTGTTACAAAAATCGAGAATGAGCACAAAAAATACGCTTCCCAGTTTCAGACGCTCATAGAGCAGACGAACAGTATTTCAAAACTGGCGAATGCGATTCAAAACATCTCTGACCAAACAAATCTTTTGTCTTTCAATGCTTCAATCGAGGCGGCTCACGCAGGCAAGGCAGGGGCTGGCTTTCGTATCATTGCTAACGAAGTCAAACGGCTTTCGGCAGGCATAAAACAGACGACAGAGAAGATTTTGCAAGATGTCGGAAAGCTCAAAGTGTCTATCAACGATATGGAAGAGGGTACAAAAAAGAATGCGGAATCTCTTTCAAGTCTTTCTGGAGAGGCGAGCGAAACGCTTGAACGGTTTGACCGAATGAGAAATCTCAACAAGGCGAATAATGAAAATGTAGAACACATTGGCGAGAGCATATCAGAGAGCGCAGAGTTTATAAAATCGGTAATCCACAATGTTCACAAGAGCGAAAAACTCAACGAGCAAACAGTGCAGCTTTTTACCGATTGCGCTTCAAAAAATCAAATGCTTTTCAACGACCTCTATTCTTTCTGCTATGAGATAAAGGCTATTCTAAAAGATTTATAGCAAACAAAAAGACCTAAGATAAAAGCTCTTAGGTCTTTTTTATATCAAAGCACTGTCTGATTATTCTTGTTGCTCATCGTTATCGGTTGCTTTTTTAATCAAGCGCTCGATGATGTCGCGGTTTTCAAGCAAATCGCTCAAGCCTTGGTCGTGGTGCAATCGAGTGATAACGTT
Source organism: uncultured Treponema sp. (assembly GCA_937901865.1). Lineage (GTDB taxonomy): Bacteria > Spirochaetota > Spirochaetia > Treponematales > Treponemataceae > Treponema_D. Next base: position 5,997 of record CALDID010000123.1, on the reverse strand, counting down.
TGCGAACAAGCCGCTGACGTTTGTGCTGATGTACCATTCGCGCTTCAAAAGCTCTTCGTGATACACGGCATTTGTTCCGATGATACGATAGAACAAGCCCTTTTCATACGCTTCGTCAAACTGCTTGATTGCGTTGCCCGTGAAAAACGGCAATGAAATCGCAGCGATAACCTTTGTCGCGCCTGAGTTGTGCAAGAACTCCATAGCCTTGAGCAACGTGCCGCCCGTACCGAGCATATCATCAGCCATAAATGCGACTTTACCGTGAACATCGCCTAAGAGTTTTACGCTCTTGATGTTCGTGTTCTTTGCGTCCTGCGTAACGACCGAGTAATCTCGCTCTTTGTAAATCATTGCAAGCGGCACTTTCAAGCCTGTTGCATAGAACTTGTTGCGGTCAATCGCGCCTGTGTCTGGAGAAACGACTACAAGATTTTCTTTGTTTTCGCCTTGAAGATTGACGATTTTAGAAAGCTCACGGATAATCTGATAGGAAGCGTGGAGGTTTTCAAGATGAGTTGTGTTAAAAGCGTTTACGATTTCTCGTGAGTGAATGTCGAGCGTGATTAAGCGAGTAACGCCCATAAACTCATAGAAATGACCCAAAAGACTTGCGGTAAGTCCCTCTCTTCCCTTCTTTTTGTGCTGGCGGCTGTACGGATACGCTGGAACAACGAGCGTAATCTGCTTTGCTCCCGCCTGACGCACTGCGTCGATAGTAACCAGAAGCGTCATAACGTGGTCGTTGACAGACAGCACCTGTTTTGTCGCTCCGTCGTTAAGCGAAATCACTTCGTGATTTTCTACGTCCTGAAAGATGAACACATCTTTGCCGCGCACACTTTCAAGAAGCTCGGTTTTGAACTCCCCATTTGCAAAATAGGTGAAACGAGTCTTGATTTCAAAGACAGGCGGGCGATATTTTTCAATCGGACCGCGGATACACAAGTCTGACGTCTTCAGATCGTTGTCCAAATTCATCTGCTTTACAAGTTCTGCTTTATCCAGATTGTAACGCTTAGAAATCACGTCGCTTTTCAAGCTGAAGCGATGCTTGTACATGTGGCGGAGGTGAGCAACTACTTCAGAAGCGAAGGCTTGCCCGCCAGGACACGCGATAACTGCAAGAGTCGTCGGTTCAGAATACGGCATTTTATTCAAACCCCTGTTATGTGAGATGTTTTTAGTATACACTTTAGACTTTTTGCGGTCAAGGTACATTTCTTGCAGTTTCTTGACAATTTTATGACCTTTATGAGTATATCATTCAAGTTATGATTCACTAACACACAGTACAGTATAGAGCGACCAATCGCTACACTAAAGACTCTCACATTGCTACACTAAAGACTCTCACATTGCTACGCTAAAGAGTGACTATACTGTCCACTAAAGAGCGAATTGAGTGTGTAGTTTCTTGACAAAGCAGGCTATGCCTGTTGCTTTTATTTGAAAAATACAGTATATTGCAGTATCTACTTTTCTAATGCATGGGGCATCGTTTATTTTTACTTTCACAATACATAATAATAATCTTGGGCAGTACCTCAATAACGCGTATGAGCCATGTTGCTCTTTGCATAAACAGGAGTTTGTTTTATGAACGAAGAGCAGCTAGGCGAAGCTCTCGAGAACTCTGAGGTTCTCAACGAAATCGCAGAAAGCGAAATCGACGACATCGATTCTGAAGACACAGAAGAACAATCTGACGATTCTGACGAAATCTCATTTGCAGATTTAGGTCTTGACGAGGTTGTATTAGACGCAATCAGCAAAAAAGGCTTTCTCACGCCATCTCCCATTCAACTTCTCGCAATTCCGCGCCTTTTGAACGGGGACGCAAACCTCATCGCGCGCGCTCGCACAGGCACGGGAAAAACAGCCGCGTTCGGTCTTCCTCTCGTGCAAAAAATACGCACAGCAAGCGACCATGTTCGCGCAATCGTCCTTGAGCCAACCCGTGAGCTTGCAATGCAGACGTGTACCGAGTTGCGCTCATTTTCTTCAAGCCGCTATCCGCGTGTTGCTGTCCTTTACGGCGGCGCATCGTATGGCGAGCAGATTCGCGACTTAAAGCGCGGCGTGGATATCGTCGTCGGCACTCCGGGGCGCATTCAAGACCACATCGACCGCGGCACGCTCGACATCAGCAAAATCGATTATTTCATCTTGGACGAAGGCGATGAAATGCTTGATATGGGCTTTGTTGACGACATCGAAAAGATTTTTACCTCCGCAAATCCCGAGAGCCGTATCCTCCTTTTCAGCGCGACAATGCCTCCTGAAATTATGAAAATCGCGCAAAAGTTTATGGGCGATTACGAAATTGTCGAAGAAGAGGGCGTTAGCGAAGAGCCGCTGTTAATCGACCAAAAGTATTGGGTGGTGCGCGAGAGCGACAAAATCAATGCGCTTGTGCGTCTTATCGATATGGCGAGCGATTTTTACGGGCTTGTCTTTACGCAGACAAAAATGGAAGCCGATATGGTCAGCCGCGCACTCGACGAAAAAGGCTACGAAGTTGCGGCTCTTCACGGCGACATTCCGCAAAATCAGAGAGAGAAAATCCTCAATCGCTTCCGCAGCGGCAAAACTCGTATTCTTGTTGCGACCGATGTTGCAGCGCGCGGAATCGACATTACGGGGCTTTCGCACGTTGTAAATTATGCGCTTCCGTTCGACGGCGCGACGTATGTACACCGCATTGGACGCACGGGACGCGCTGGTTCATCGGGCTGTGCGGTTACGTTTGTGCGTCCCGAAGAGCAACGCCGCCGCCTTAATTTCCTGCGTTCTGCGGTTCGCCGTGCAAGCAAAGGCGAGATGGTGCAAGAGCCAATTCCCGAAATCGACGAGGTTATTAAGGTGAAGCGCGACCGCCTGTTTGTCGCTCTCAAGGCGAGCATCGAGGCGAAAACTGTTAATGAAAAAATCATCGGCGAAAGTTCAGATTTTCTGAAAATGGCGAAAGAGCTTTTAGCGGACAAAGAAGACAAGGCGGATGCGGAGAAAGTCCTTGCGTGCGTGCTGTCGGAAGTGTTTGGGGATAAACTTGAGCGAAACCGTTACGGCGAAATTGCAAAGGTGAGAATCGAAAAAGCGAGAGGTGAGCGATACGGTTCGCGCCGAGAGGAAAGCAATCAAATGCGCCTTTTTGTGCAGTTGGGACGAAAAGACGGCTTTAACCCGAAAGAAATTGCGTCGTATTTCAGCGGATTGCTCAAAATCCCGAACCGTCAGGTTGACCGAATCGACGTGGCAGAAAGTTTCTCGCTGGTGAGTTTGCCGCGGGAGAGCGCAAAGCTGGCGTTGGATTTGTCAAAGCGCGACCACTCCATTCCTCATATGCACATCGACACGAAGAGTTCTTCTCGCGGCGGCAGGTTCGGCGATAAGCCGTGGCAGCGCGGTGAAAGAGGTGAGAGGGGAGAACGCGGCGAGCGTGGAGAAAAAAACTTCAAGGGCAGAAAGGGCTTTCATTCATCGAATGCCCGTGCAGGTATTCACACCCCGACGAAGCGCAACAGCGGCGCAGGTATCTACCGCAAACAGCCTAAAGCCGATTCATAACACAGCCAGAGGCTGCTTTTCACCCATTGGGTGTTTTGTGGGAGTCTCAGGCTGATTGATAACAGGCACAGCGTTTATAAACAAAAAGCCATACGGAGAGAATTGCTAATCCGTATGGCTTTTTTATGATTTCTCGCAAGTTGATTTTTGCAAAACACCTTATGTGTGTTGAAAGAGGCTGTGCTTCATTCTGCGTGGATAGACGTATTCTTTACGATAACGTCGTGGGCACTGCCCTCTTGAATCGTAACGGGCGAAACCAGCGTAATCTTCGCCTTCTGCTGCAATTCCTCAATCGAAAGCGCGCCGCAGTTGCTCATCGTGTGCGTGATTTTGCGAATCGTGAGCGCCACATTGTCGTGCAAATGACCCGCATACGGAACGTAGCTGTCAACGCCTTCCTCAAAACTCAAGCCCTTTTTGCCGCCGAGGTCGTATCGCTGCCAGTTGCGCGCACGGTTCGAGCCTTCGCCCCAGTATTCCTTGACGTAATTGCCATTGATAACGAGTTTGTTGCTCGGGCTTTCGTCGAAACGCGCAAAATAGCGACCGAGCATAACAAAATCCGCGCCCATCGCCAGCGCAAGCGTGATGTGATAATCCTGCACGATACCGCCGTCAGAGCAAATCGGAACATAGATGCCCGTCTTTGCATAATACTCATCGCGAGCCTTTGCCACCTCGATGGTCGCCGTCGCCTGTCCGCGTCCAATGCCCTTTTGCTCTCTCGTAATGCAGATTGAGCCGCCGCCGATACCGATTTTCACGAAATCCGCGCCGTTTTCCGCCAAGAACATAAAACCGTCGCGGTCAACCACGTTGCCAGCACCGACCTTGATGTTCGGATATGCCTCGTGAAGCTCTTTGAGCGCACGGCTCTGGAACTCGCTGTAGCCCTCGCTTGAATCAAGGCAGAACACGTCCGCGCCCGCTTCCAAAAGAGCTGGCACACGCTGCATATAATCGCGCGTGTTGATTCCCGCACCGACGATGTATCGCTGTTTGCTGTCGAGCAGTTCGAGCGGGTGCGCTTCGTGCGTGCTGTAATCCTTTCGGAAGACGAGAGAAACAAGGTTGCCGTCGCCGTCCACAATCGGAAGCTGATTGACTTTGTTTGCCCAAATCAACTCGTTCGCCTCGCTCAGCGTAATGCCGTCTTTGCCCGTAATCAAATCCTCGAGCGGCGTCATATAGTCGCTGACCTTTGCGCCCTCAGGACAATGATGCAATCTAAAATCGCGGCTCGTGATAATGCCGAGGAGCTTGCCGTGCGCTTCGCCGTCTGCCGTAACCGCAACGGTGGAATGTCCCGTTTTTGCCTGCAACGCAACGAGTTCTTCGAGCGTGGCTTCGGGTCGGATATTTGAATCGGAAGTAACAAAACCAGCCTTGTAGCTTTTGACGCGAGAAATCATCGCGGCTTGGTCTTCAATGGACTGAGAGCCGTATATAAAAGAAATGCCGCCTTCCTTTGCAAGCGCAATCGCGAGCTTGTCATCGGAGACGGCCTGCATAACGGCAGAAACCATCGGAATGTTCATAGAAAGCGGGCAGTTTTCGCCGTCCTTCTTGTTGAAGCGCACGACAGGCGTTTTGAGGGTAACGCGGTCGGGCGTGTAATCCGCAGGCGTGTAGCCGGGCACAAGAAGATACTCGCCGAAAGTGTGAGACGGTTCATCAAAAAAATAAGCCATTGAAGTTTCTCCTTATAAGATGTGAAGATATGAAAAATGTATTTTTGCGATTATATGAAAAATAATAGACCTCTGTCAATCATAGACAACCAGATACAAGCAATCTTTAACGTATAAAGACAATGTTAGCTATTGACTGTTTTTTTTTTTACAGTATTGTCGAAGTAACAACATTTTATGGAGGTCTTTTGTATGATGAAGACATTTTTTAGCAAAGGTGTAGCTTTTTTGTTAGCGGCATCTCTTTTGGTTGCAAGCCTTACAAGCTGCAAGAACGACGACGATGATGACGATGAGGAAGTTTCCTCTAATTCTTCAGCACCTTCTGCAAGTGTATTAGCAGGAAAGATGTTTACTACAGTCAAAAGTGCTTCAACATATAGCGAAGTAGCAAAAAACGATGATATAATTGTCGTCTTTAATTCTTCTGGCTCTGTTGGTGAATGGTATGAACTTGAAGACGAGGACTCGGCTGTATGGGAAAGCGTAAGTTTTTCTTACAACAGTTCAACAGGAGAAGTTTCTGTAAAAGGAACAACTATTTTTTCAGTTGTTACTCTTTCAAGCGGATATGGTTTCTATGAAATCGATGAACCGCTTGGAAGTGATTTGAGTGCGGTTTTGACCTATTTGATAGGGCATACAGTTGTGGCTTCTGATGGAAAAGTTACTTACAACGGTAGTGTTACAAAAGGTATGCTGGAAGAAGAAATGATTTACGATTAATGAAATA
>CALDID010000122.1 GCA_937901865.1 uncultured Treponema sp. | reverse complement strand
GATTTCCTTGAGCGACGGCACGTCCAATTTATCCAGTTCCGTATTAAAATACGCCAGCGCAAAATCACTCATTCTTTTGCTCCTAACATTTCCAGCACTTTCTTGCCGACCTTCCAGTTATCGCCTGCGCCCATCGTTACCACCACATAGCCATCGCTCAAAGGACTTTTCTTGCTGATTTCGCCCAAAATAAACGCCGCCGCCTCGTCAAACTCGCCTTTGTAATGCACATTCGCGTGATACTTCGCGGCGTGTTCTGCAAGCGTTTCGCCCGTAACATTCGCCGCCGCCTCGTTCTCTCGCGCGCTCCCGTAAATCTTATTGATAACCACGCAGTCCGCACTCGAAAAACACGCGGCAAACTCCTCCAAAAGCGCGGCTGTTCGCGTGTAAGTGTGGCTCATAAAGTCCACGATAATCCTGCGGTTCGGATAAAACGCGCGGTAGCCCTCCAGCGTGGTCTTTACGGCGGTCGGGTGATGTCCGTAGTCGTCGATGAAAATCACGCTGTCGCCTCTCTCCGTCGTCGCTCTGCCCGTGATTTCGCTTCTGCGCTTGCCGCCCGCGAACAGTCGCAAACTCGTTTTGATAGCGTCGAGATTATCTTCAATGCTTTGACCGTCTTCTTTGAGCAATGCAATCGAAAGCGCAATCGCCGCCGCCGCATTTCTGATATTATGCACTCCAGGGACGCACAGCGCGAACTCGCCGAAATTGCCCACCGAGAACAACTGCGTTCCGTCCTCCACGCCGCCAATCGTAATGCGGTAATCGCCTGCCGCCGTTGTGCCGTACGGGATTTTTTTTATGTCGGGTCGTTTCGCGCCCACAATGCCAGCAACTTCACACGCCCCCGCGTCGTCTGCGCAATAGATTAAATCCTCACCCTCTGGCAATTTAAGACAGTAATCCACGAACGCATTTCTGATGTCCTCGTATGTCGGGTAATAATCTTGATGGTCGCTTTCGACGCTCGTCAAAATTATCTTTTTGGGGCAGAACGCCATAAAATGCCGCTGATATTCGCACGTTTCCGCCACAAAGACGCTAAGCGTGTTGTTTGCGTTTAGGTTTGTCATTACGCAGGAATCGCCGAAACTCTTGATGACAGAGCCTGCAAGCACTTGCGCATTGAGGTGCAGCCCCTTGAGGATTGTGCCGCACAGTCCCGTCGTCGTGGTCTTTCCGTGAACGCCGCACACGCCCGCGCTATACGCCATTTCGCTCACTTTGCCCAGCGCCTCGCTGTACAAAAGGCACGGCACGCCCTTTTTCACTGCGGCGATTAAATCGGGATTTTTGTCTTTGCTGTACGCCGACGAATAGACGACAAAGCGCACATCGTCGGTGATGTTGTCTTCGCTGAAATCGAGTGCGTGCAATCCGTATTTTTCAAGGATTTCGTCTGTATAAAATCGCTCGCGCACGTCGCTGCCTGTGATAATCGCGCCTTGAGATGCCAAAATCTCGACCAACGCGGTGCACCCCGTTCCTTTTATGCCCACAAAATGTACTTTTATTCCCTTGAAGTCTTTAGGGAAAGAAAATGAATTATTGTTCATATAAAAGAGTATATCACGTTTGCTAAAAAATAGAAACAACATTGCATTTGTATTATCTTTTTTGTTGCACAAAACACTACGATGTGATATATTGTATTGTATAGACTTGTTTTTTGATATATCAATGATACAAAAATAACTGACACAAATCAAGCTTGATTCGTACCTCTCATCAAACTTGAACGCTCCCTATCGTCAAACTCAATTATATCCTCTCATCAAGCTCGCTGATATGCCCTTTAGTGTACGCATAAAAAGCCCTTTTCCCTGCGCATAAGAGCGCGTTTACTGTAGCGATTGCTCACGACAAACAAGACGCTGAAAAGCACAAAAAAACGGCAAACGATAAAACTTACCGCCTGCCGAAATAGAGTATGTTAACAAAACACTTTAAAGCGTGTTCACTTATGTATTATATTCAAAAAAAACATTTTGAAAAGCCCTATACGCATTTTTTTGACCTTGTAAATATTGTTTTTTTGGTGCATTATATAAGTATGGGATTTTTTACTAAGCGATATAAAAAACTTTTTAGACCATTTTTTTTCATTATGCTCCTTTTTCTAAGCTCTTTTTTATCTGCACATTCACGACCGATTGCAATGAATATTTCGGCGATTGCAAAGGGCGTTGAGCGCATACGGTTGGCGTGGGAGTTTGACTCGATCGCAGACATTAGCTCTCTGTTGGTTTTCCGTTCAAAAAAAACTATTTCCACCTCGCAAGACTTGCTTTTACTAAAGCCTATCGCCACGCTTGATAAAGATGCAAATATATATGACGATGTTTTTGAAAACGGAGAGGGAAAAAAAGAAGAGTTTTATTATGCGGTTATTGCACAGCTTAAAGACGGCAGCACATATAATGTTGTTTTACCGTCGATAAATGCCACAGTGAACCCCGTGTGCCTTTTAGAGCCGAAGCAAACAAAGACGCTCATCGAAAAAGAGGAAAAGGCTCAACGGCTTTATATGGAAGGAGAGTTGAGGGAGCAGCCTTTGCCTTATATGCAAAAAACACTGCCAAATAAGGAATTAGAAGATTCTAAAACTGTCGCAGAGAACGTAAAAAATATGTTTCCGCTTTCTGCATCAAAAGAAAAAAAGAAGCTCTCTCCGTTTATTTTTCGCGACGACACTAAAGAAGTGAAAACGGGCGACGATTATTTGTTGCAAGCGATACTAAAACGCACGTTTTTTAAGTCAGATTACAAAAAAGCAAGCGAGGAATTGACGCAGTTTTTAGGAGTGAACCGCGAAAAAGGTGCGGCAGACCGCTCATATTTTTATTTGGGGGAATGTTACTATTTTTCGGGAGATTATGAAAAGGCTTTAAGCTACTTTTTGCATACGCAAAGTATTTATCCCGAACTCACTCGAAAATGGGCTACTTATACTTTGAATGAATATCAAATCCCCAAGCATCAGCCATAGGCTGTTTTCTGCCATAGGCTGTTTTATTCTATAATTACGCAGGCTGTGCCTGTATGAAAGGTTATTGATAAAATGAATATTGTTAGACGATTATTTTTAGTTTCTCTTTTTTTTGCATCTCTTTTTCTTTTTTCCTGCGCCACTAAACCGCAGCAGCCTGTTTCTCCACAGACAGAGCAGGCAGAGCCTGATTTACAACAGACAGAACGGACGCAGACTGTCGAACAGCAGAAATCACAGGAAAAGACTGATTCAGAAACAGAGAAACAATCAGAAACAGCTGTTGAAGAAACGACAGAAGAAGAAATTGAAAAACAGGCTGAGCCAGTGCCAGCGGATTTGGTATTGAACACAGTATTTGCGGGCGATATTATGGCGCACGACGAAAACTTTTCGATGAAAAAGCCGTTTTCTGCGATTTGGGAGGGCGTGAAGCAATACGTTTCGGGCACTGATTTGGCGTTTGCGAACATTGAAGCCCCCGTGTACGACGAAAAGGATTGGCAGAGTTATCCCACGTTCAATATGAAAAGCGAATATGTGGAAGAGGCGATAAAGACGGGATTTAATGTGTTTTCGCTCGCAAACAACCACACCAACGACCAAGGCGTAGACGGAATGAAGGCGACCTATTCGTATTTTAAGCGCAGGGAAGCTGAAACGAAAGACAGCGAGCGCGCCATTTACAGTGCAGGCGTAAAACCGAGCGCAGACGCACCGCTGACCTACCAAGTCATCGAAAAGGACGGCTGGACGGTGCTGTTTGTGGCGGTTACGGAGGTGCTCAACAGCTTCAAAGGCTCGTCGTATATCGATTATGTAAGCCCGACGGAAGAGGCGCGCGCAGGGTTTATCAAAAAACTTTCGAGTTTGAGAGCGGAACACCCGTGCGATTTGTTCGTGGTGTCGGTGCATTGCGCAGAGCCTGAATATGTGCGCCTTGTTATGCCTAGCCAGCGTGCGTATTATTACAAGCTCTTGAATGAAGCGGGCGCAGACATCGTGTGGGCAAATCACCCGCACGTTGCGAAAGTCTGGGACATCGTGGGCAATCTGCAAACGGAGAAAACCGACAAGATGATTATGTATGCGCTGGGCAACACGATTAGCGGACAGCGGCGCGACCCGCAATTTACCGCCCCCGAAACAGCGCGCGATTACACGGGCGACGGCTTTTTTATTCAGGTCAAGTTTGTGAAGAAATACAATGAGGAAACGCAGCGTTACGAAAAATGCGAAATCGAGGCGGTGAATCCCGTGCTTATCACGACGTATATCGACCGCGACGGCGATTATATTTTGAAGACCCTCAATCCCGACCTCATCAAAACGCTCAAACGAGAGGGCGATGAGAAATGGGCTTCGTATCTTGAAAAGCGTATGAACTTAATGAACGATACAAAAGGAACAGTTTTATGGCATTAGATTACAAAGCATTACCAGTGTATGAACAAAAAGAGCGTATTCTTGAAACGCTCAAGCAAAACCAAGTTATCGTGGTGCAATCTCCAACGGGAAGCGGCAAGACGACGCAACTGCCTGTGATTTTGCACGAGGCGGGCTACAGCGAAAACGGAATGATTGCCGTTACGCAACCGCGCAGAATCGCCGCGCTGAGTGTGAGCGAGTTTATTGCAAAGCAACTCGGCACGACGTTTCCCGGCGTTGTCGGCTACAAAATGCGCTTTGAGGACAAAACCGACAGCACGACCAAAATCAAGATTATGACCGACGGCATTTTGCTTCAAGAGATGAAACTCGACCCGTGGCTGTCGAAATATTCGGTCGTGATGGTGGACGAGGCGCACGAGCGGAGCTTAAACATCGATTTTGTGCTGGGATTGCTCAAGCGCGTGCTAGCCGAGCGCAAGGATTTCAAGGTCATTGTGTCGAGTGCGACGATGAACGCGGAGGCTTTCTCGAACTATTTTGATGCCTGCCCGATTGTTACGATTGATACGATAACGTATCCGATAACCGTGATTTACGACCCGCCGTCAATCCCTGCCAGCACGGCTTCGGAAACTGCGACGGAGGCTCTGCTTGCCAAAATCGAGCAGATTATAGACCGCATTCTTGACAACAAGGAGGACGGCGATATTCTCGTATTTTTGCCCGGCGAAAAGATAATCAAAGATTGTATGAAGCGGCTGACGACCGCCGATTTTGCGCGAAAAATCCACATCGTGCCGCTGTACGGGCGATTGAGCAAGGAAGAGCAGGAAAAGGTTTTTGATAAAGCGCCGTTCGGCAAAAAGAAAGTCGTTATCTCCACGAACATCGCTGAAACGTCTGTAACGATTTCGGGTATCACCAATGTTATCGATTCGGGGCTGGCAAAGCTCAACCATTACAATCCGCACACGTTTACTTCGAGCCTGAACGAATTGGCGGTGAGCAAGGCGAGCTGCAACCAGCGGCGCGGACGTGCGGGGCGAACGTGTGCAGGGACGTGCTACAGGCTCTATACGCGCAAGGATTTTGACACGCGCGAAATGTACACGACCGAGGAGATTTACCGCACGGATTTGAGCGAAGTCGTGCTTCGTATGAGCGAGCTGGGCATTACGGATTTTGACAGCTTCGATTTTATTTCGCCGCCGGGATACGAGGGAATGCAGAGCGCGGTGGAAACGCTGAAAATGCTCAAGGCAATCGAGGACGACAACACGCTTTCTCCGATTGGAAAAATGATGTGTTTGTTCCCGCTTGACCCGCGCACGAGCCGCATTATCGTGGAGGCTATCCGCAATTATCCCGACGTTATCGAGGAGAGCTTGATTGCCGCCGCGTTCCTTTCTGCGCAGTCGCCGTTTATTCTGCCGCCGGGCGAGGAGATGGACGCACGAAAGGCGCACCATTCATTCCGCGACATTCAGGGCGATTTCGTGAGTTACGTCAAATTGTTCCGCACCTACACGTCGATGAAGAACAAAACGACGTTCTGCCAAAATTATTATCTCGACGAGCGCGTTATGGCGGAAATCGAGAACATCAAGGCGCAGCTGGAAGAAATCGTGTCGAATATGCAGATTCCGCTCACCGGCGGCGGCAGTATCGACGATTATCTGTGCTGCATTGCCTCGGGAATGATTCAGTTTGTGTGCGTGCGCGAGGGGCGCGAAAATTACCGCACGCTCACCGCCGAGCACATCTCGATTCACCCGGGTTCAAGTATGTTCAAGCAAGACCCGCTGTACATCGTTGCAGGCGAAATCGTGCGCACGAGCCGAACGTATGCGATGAGCGTTTCTCCGCTGACAAAAAGCCTCATCAACCGCATTGACCCCGCGCTTGACGAAAGTCTGGACGCAAAACGCGCGAAGAAGGCGAAAGACATCGCGGAGATTCAAGCGGCGAAGAGCATTGCGGACGACAAAGGCAAAAAACAGAAAGAGAAAAAGGGCGAAAAGAGCGCAAAAGCCGACGATTCGGGCGAGAATATCAAACTCGGCGGCGTGGTGTTCAACATCGAGAAAATCAAGGGCAAAAAGACGGTTATTCTGCCGCTTGCCGAGTTGCAAAAAGCCGCGCCAGCCATTGCGGACGAGGACGCGGGCAAGCTCAAGCAGTTCGCAAAATTGCACGGCAAGGTGATTATAAAAGGCAAGCCGTTGCTTTCGGGCGAAAAGATGGAACTGATTATGACGCTTGCGCAGAAAATCGATTTAGCACCTGTGGGCGAGGCGAATTGGAACAGAAAACTCAATATCCGCTTGGGCGAAGACGCGGGCGCGGAAGAAGAGCTGGTCAAGTCGCTGTCGTCGGTGCTTCGCGTGGCGGAGGCGAAGAAGAGCGAATACGGCTTTGTAACGCTGTTCACCGACGGCAACGGAACGTATTGGTTCAAGGTGAGCCGCGGATTTTCGACCGCACTCAACGAAAGCCTATCGTCGCTTGAAGCCTTGGTTGACGAAACCTCGGTTTCGCTTAGCGAGAGCCAAAAAGTAATCGCGAACGCCGTCTATCGCAAATTGCACGAGTTGTATTAATTATTGAGAACTCTGGAGAATAGCACTCTTCAGAGTTCTCTTTTACTTTATATAGCATTACAAAAAAATCGTTTGAAAAAAAGAAGTTTGCGCATTATAGTATAGATATGAAACACATTACTCGAAAATACATACTACTCACTTTATGTACGCTATTGTGCATACTCTGTCTTAGCGCAATAATGATTATAGGACAATACAAAGCTCCGATTATACAAACGGCAAGTTTTGTTATTTCTGTAGCGAGTTTGCAGGGAATTATAGCCGCAATAAATATGCTTGTGTGCATTTTGATGGTGTCGGTTGATTACAAAAACGGCAGCAGAATCGCAGTTTGCATTATCGCCTACTCCATCATCAGCAATCTTATAGGGATTACTCAATCACACAATCTTTCCTCTCTGCCAGGCATAATCACGTCTATTGTATCGCTTGCGTCTATCGGCTTTATCTATTATTTCTATCGCAAAAATGCGCTGATGAACTACACAGACTTAACTACAGGGCTTAAAAATCGGCGAAAATTCCTTGAAGAAATCGACGATAAAATGCTCTCGAAAAAAGATTTTTATCTTGCATGTATCGAAATTGAAGATTTCAAAGGCATCAACGATAAATATGGTATGCAAGCAGGCGATTACGTTTTGCAAAAGATAAGTCAGCACCTCACAAATCTCATCGGCAAGCGCGATTTGATTTACAAAATCACAGGCGCAATGTTTGCTGTCGTTTTCAATAGCAGCAGCGAAGCAGATTCTTCTTTGCCAGAAATCACAAAAAGCACCAGTGTAAAAATCTTGGACGGCGAAGTATCGCTTTCTGTAACGCTTGCTTGTGGAGTTTCGCATTATCCTTCCGACGCAAAAAATGCTATCACGCTTTTAAGCCACGCAGACACCGCTTTAAATGTCGCAAAGATAAATGAAGAGAAATTGCAGTTTTATAATTCCGATATGGAAAACGAAGAGAAAAAACAAAAAGAGGCGGAAGCACTCGTCAGAGAAAGCCTTGAGAAAAACTATTTCTATCTCGTCTATCAGCCGCAATACACTCTTAATGACAAAAGGCTAAGAGGGTTTGAAACGCTTATTCGCTGCAAAAAGCCAGACGGAAAAATCATAAGCCCCGCTTTTTTTATTCCTGCTGCCGAGAAAACAAATCTCATATTGAAAATTGACGATTATGTCCTTCGCCGCGCAATGACGGAGTTTAAGGGCGTTTTAGAGGCAAAGGGCAAAAACTACACTATTAGCGTGAATGTATCTGCAAAAAACATCGGCACACCCGATTTTGCTTCTCGCGTAAAGGCGATTCTTGACGAAACAGCATTTCCGCCGCAATGTCTTGAAATCGAAATCACCGAATACTCGTTCGCTGAATCGATGGACATAGCGATACAGAACATAAAAAGCCTACGAGAAATCGGAGTTCAAATTGCGCTCGATGATTTTGGCACAGGCTATACTTCTATTTCACAGCTGATGAAGCTGCCGATAAATCTACTGAAAATTGACAAAAGCCTCATCGACAACATCGAAAGCAACCACAGCATTCGCGACCTTGTCGATAGCGTAATTTATATGGGACACATTATGAATTGCGAAGTTATTTCAGAGGGAGTTGAAAACGAACAGCAAATCGGAGTATTAAAAGAACGAAAATGCGACTTCGTGCAAGGCTTTGTTTGGGGAAAACCGCTCTCATATACCGAAGCAATAAATCTTTGCTAACCGCACACGCATAGCGTGCTTTGTAAGAGCCTAAAGCTCACTTGTAAAATGTGTTTCTAAATACGCAAACAAAAAATACCCCCTGCTCGATTAACTTGAGCAAGGGGGTATTTCAGCTTTTATAAAAAGCCTACATTATGCATCTTCACCTGTGCTGTGAGCCTGACTGACTTTGAACATATCGATTTGAGAACCAATCTTGTCGATAGCTCCCTTAACGTGTCCCGCCATATCGCTCATCGTCGCACTGTTCTCGTTAATCTGTCGCGCGCCTGTCATCATCTCGTCCATGCTTGCATTCATCGCCTCTGTTGAATCACGAAGCGAATTCATCTCGCCAACGATAGACGTACTTTGCGCAGACATATCTTTTGACGACTTTTGAACTTCAACCGTGCTGTCATTCATATTGCGCAGCGCGTCGGTAATCTGCTTTGAACCCGCGTTCTGTTCTTCCATTGCCGCCTTAATCTGCAAAACAAGCTGGTCTGTTTCCTTGAGCTTACTCGCCATTGCAGAAAGCGCATCGCTTGATTCATTAGAAGAAGAAACAACATTCGTGATTGAGTCGCGGATAATATTGAGCTGTTCGCCGATTGTCGCCGACTGCGTTGCAGAAGTCTCTGAAAGTTTGCGGATTTCGTCAGCAACAACCGCAAATCCCTTGCCTGCTTCCCCTGCGTGCGCCGCTTCGATAGCCGCATTCATAGCAAGCAAGTTCGTCTGCTCTGCGATAGAAGAAATCGCCGTGTTCGCCTCTTGCAGCATCTGGCTCTGGCTTTCTATCTGTACAATCCGCTCGTTCACTTCCTGCTGCTTCTTATATCCCAATTCTGCGTTCTGCTGCAACTCGCTGAACGAGTTACTCATCTTATCTACGCTCTTGTTTACGCTCTCAATGTTGCCAATCATCTGTTCAACAGCCGCACTCGCCTGCGTAACACCTGCGCTCTGGCTTTCAATCATCGCGTCAAGATTTGAAATAGAATCAGAGATGATGCCCACATTGTCGCTTGAGCTTTCCACGCTCCTCGTCTGGTTCTGAATCTGATTGTTGACGCTTTCGATGTTCGCCATAATCTCGGTGATTGCGCCCGATGTTTCGTGAATACTGTCGTAAAGCGTGCTGCCGCTCGTCGTCAAATCTGCTTTCGACTCTTTCACCGCCGCCACAATCTCGTGCAATTTATCCATAAACAAATCGAAGTAAATAATCAGCTCGCCGATTTCGTCGCGAACGTAAAGCGAACATCGCTTCGTCAAATCCGCATCGCCCGAAGCCAATTCCTTCAAGAAGTTCGTAACATTCGCAATTCGCCAGCCGACCCAGCTCATAAATCGCCAGCCGACAATCATCAATATCACGAACAGCCCAAAAGCCACAGGACAAACCCACTGCAATGTATGAACGCGAATCTTTGAAATCAAATTGAGGTTTTTCGCGATGAAAACCATACCTGTTACGTTGCCGTCGCTGTCTTTAAGCGGTCCATAGATACCGAAATACTCTTCGCCCTCGATTTTAATCTCTCCCGTCCACGTTTTTCCGTTGCGCAAAACCGTATTGACAACATCTTGATTATCGATTGTCGTGCCAATCTTTGCAAAGTTTGAAGCAACGCGAGTTGTGTCTTGAAAGAGCGTACTCACTACATCATAGCCGTCGCGCATAAGCGTAACATAGTCTTCCGTGGTTAAATCATAGACTGACACTACAGTTCCGACGACTTTGCCGTTATATTTGACAGGGGAAGCCTGAACCAACCCCAAAGGAATTGTTCCTATCGGCTCATAGCAATAAAACTCGCTGCCGCCGAGAGCCTTTCGAACCGCTGTAATAGAAGATATATTCAGACCTGAGTTCAAACCGCTTCCTGCAAGAATAACGCCGTTCGCATCAGTTACTGCCATAGCCTCGTAGTCGAACTCGTCATCGCATATTGCAATTGCTTTCTTAATTCTATCAACATTTTTTTGAGCAAGTGTTTCCTGAAAATCTGGCGAGCTTGAAAGACAAAAAGAATAGCTTTTAAGCGTAATCTGCCAGTCCGTCAATACGCGCACAGCTCCATCTGCCGTGTGCAAAATGCCTTCTTCAGTATATTCCTCGAGATTGTGCGCAAAAATCTCAAGCGAAGTCGTAACAACACCAAGCGTTGCAATCGCAACAGAAGCACCGACGATTAAAAGGAATTTCGTTAAAATCGTCATATCCTTCTTCGCATTTGTGTCAAATCTGTCTAATTCTTTCTTTTGTTTAGCCACAAGAAACCCTCCAAAACCATGTACAAAAACCAAAGATGTGTAATTATTCTAATATATACTTAATTATATCGACATATATCAAAAAAAACAATATCTAGCTTGAAAAATCGTTCTTTTATTTATAAAATGCTTTTTATGACTACGACAAAAAACGATAAAGCTTTATATTCTTTAGACAACTTAAAATCCGATGACATTCGCGCAGTAGACGCAAAAGTCGCCGCGCAAAAAATCGCGTTTTCCCCAATGACGTTTCAAGCAGTCCGCGCGCTCCTAGAGCTTGGCATTTTGCGAAAAATCGCAGACAGCGGCGAAAACGGGCTTTCTATCAAGGCGATTACAGAAAAAAGCAGCGTTTCAGAATACGGCGCAGGCGTTTTGTGCGAAATGGCGCTCGGAATGGGCGTGCTTCGCTACTCACTCGACACGACGGCGGAAAACGAAAAGTACATCTTGGGCAAAATCGGCTTTTTCCTCCTCGAAGACGAGCTGACGCGGGTCAATTTCAATTTCACAAACGATATTTGCTATTTCGGAGCTTTCGATTTATTAGAATCCGTGAAAAACGGCAAGCCAGAGGGCTTGAAGCGTATCGGCGAGAAATGGACGACGATTTACGAGGCGTTATCGAGCTTGCCAGAGCGCGAAAAAAAAAGCTGGTTCGAGTTCGACCATTTTTATTCCGACATCGCCTTCCCCGACGCTTTGCCGATTGTCTACAGCGAAAACATCACGCATCTTGTGGACATCGGCGGCAACACAGCGAAATGGGCTATCGCTTCCTGCCGATATAACGCCAATGTTAAAATTACAATCGTCGATTTACCGGGTCAGACCGCCGTCGCCGAAGAAAACGCACGCAACGCAGGTTTTTCAGCGCGTATTTCAACGGTCGCAGGCAATGTCTTAGCCGAATCGACCGAGCTTCCCAAAGGCGCAGACGCATATTGGATGAGCCAGTTCCTTGACTGCTTTTCACTGCACCAAATCACCAAAATATTGAAAAAAGTCTTTGCCGCCGCCAGCGAAAACAGCCTCGTATACGTCCTTGAACCGTTGTGGGACAAGCAAAAATACATCGGCGAAAGCTATGCACTGCAAGCAACATCGCTTTATTTCACTTGTATGGCTAACGGCAACTCAAAAATGTATCGTTATAGCGAATTAGTGCACGCAATCGAAGACGCAGGCTTCCATTTATCAACAGCGCACCATAATCTTGGCAGCAACGCCTATTCACTCTTAGTTTTCAAAAAGGAAAGCCAGCGATGAGCCGCGTTTTCATCTCTCCGCTTTGTGCGTGGACTCCAGAAAGCGAAAACCTCGCGCCCGACGCTTCGCCGAAATTGAGCTTCACCACTCCCCTCTTTCGCCGCCGTCTTTCCCAGCTCACAAAGATGACCGTGCAAGTTGTTCACGACTGCTTGGAGAAAACGCACTGCGGCGACATAAAACAAGTCTTTGCTTCCTTCCGCGGCGAGATAAACAGGGAGTTTTCGATAAATGAACAAATCATCACAGACGAAAATATCCTTCCTGCCTCGTTTTCTCTTTCCGTCTTTAACGCACCAATCGCCGAAGCCACCCTAGCTCTCTCTCTCAAAAGCGGCTACAGCGTGATTACGCCGTCAAAAGAAAACTTTGCCTCTGCATTGCTTGCCGCGTGTGCCAGCGTGTTGTGCAAGAGAGAAAAAAGCGTGATGTTCATCTATGCCGACGAATATGTAAGGGAAGAATACGGAGATTTGCGCCCCAAAGATAACAAAGCTCTATCTTTTGCTTTTGTCATCACGAGCGAAAAAACAGAGGGCTATACCGAGCTTGATACCGCCTCGATTGATATTCACCACTCAATCACGCCGCAAGATTTTTTATTGAAATATAGCTAAAAACAAAACGAATATACTTTCCCCCTCGCCTACTAGGAGAGGGGGTCAGGGGGTGAGGTCATTTCTGTGCCTGCTAAAAGAGAGAATTTTTTTGAAAAACAGGCTGTGTCTGTGCTAGTCCTCCCACGAACCGCTTTCGATTTCGTCAGAAATTCTGCACCAGCTCTCATACCGCTCTTCTGCGATAACGCCCGCGTAAACAGCTTCTTGAATCTTGCAGCCCGCCTCGCATTTGTGCGAACACGATAAGCCATAAGTGCATTTGCCCAGCAATGGACGGAACTCCCTAAAATAATACGCCAAGTCGCCAGAAGCAATATTGTGCAACACAAACCGCCTCACGCCAGGCGTGTCGATAAAGGAGGCACTGCCTCTTTTTCCGTCTTCTAATAACGAACTCTTTAACTCAATTCGCATAAGCTCGCCTTTGGTTGTCGTGTGCGTGCCGCGGATATATTTTGACGAAAGCTCGTTTGTGCGAAGATGCACACCCTCGCTCAATGCGTTTATCAAGCTCGATTTGCCGATACCGCTCTGACCGACGAACGCGCTCGTTTTTTCCGCCAAACATTCCGCCAACTCAGCCAATCCCTCGCCGCTTTTCGCACTCAAGCGAAAGACTTTGTATCCCAAATCCTCCCAGATTTCAAGGCGATTTTCCAAATCAATATCTTCGCTGCTCGGCAAATCGATTTTATTGCAAACGATTATCGGTTCAATGTTTTCATATTCTGCTTGAGCTAAAGCACGGTCGATAAAACGCGGACGAAACGGCGGCTCGTCGGGAGTGGTAACGATTACCAAATAGTCCAAATTGCACGCCATCACTTGAGGCAATCTTTTCTTGACGTTATAGCGCACGAACTTATTTTTACGCTCTTTTGCCTCGATAATTTGCCCCTTGAGTTTATCAAGGCTATCGACTTCAAATTCCACTCTGTCATTCGGAGCTAAAGGATTGTAATATCCGTCGTCCGTCTTCAGCCTCTTGCTTTTGAGCGAACAAAGCCGAATTACGCCGTCTTCCCCCTCCACATCAAAAAAATTGTTGCTCCCGCCTAAAACAATCCCTTCCATACTTTTTTCCGTTTTCTTAAAAATTCTTTTCAACAAACTTTACTGTTTCGCTGTTCTTGTCCATAATGTTTTTATCGGCTTTAAGCTCGTCAATCGAGAACCAGCGATACTTTGCGCCGTTTATCCTAAAAGTCTTCTTCTCAAAATTTGCACAGGGCGAAACGTCGATTAAATAGAAGCTATGATGATACTTTTTTGTCATATTTGCGCTCACAGAATACTTTGTAACATCGGTTTCTATCGTTTTAAGGATTTTCTGCACGCTGAAGCCAATGCTTTTTTCTACAAAATCCACAATCGCGCCGCTGTCGTTTTCTTTTGTGCGCTCATACGGAAAAAGATACGTTCGCCACCGCTTATCCCATTTCAAAAGATAGCAGTTCGTTTTATTTTTTATGACAACAAGGGAAAAATGATGATTATCGCTGCAAGACACGATTTCATTAAACAGCGTTTCAACCGAATAGTTCGCGCCGTAAATGGAGAACACAAACATCGCCGCATACACCGCTCCCAACAGCGCAACTGCAATTTTCACCCTCAAATCGCACTCTAGCACGCCCGAAAGCAGTATCGAAACGATATAACTGAACAGCGCAATAAACGCTATCAGCGATTCTTGCAATTTTCCCTCGTCAATCGTCATTTTTCATCCTTAGCCTCTGTTTTTTCCTGTTGTTTGGGCTTCACGCTGTTAATCTTGTCGGCTTCTGCGTCCATCATTCTGTCAAAATCGCCGTACAGCTCTGGGCTCTCGTCTGCGCTCACGCACATAAACGGCACAACCTTGTCATTGATGAGCGAAATCACTCTTTCTTTAATCTTCGACGCACTCTCGCCCTTCATCTGCGATGCGCTGGTAGAACTGTCGCTCAACACCTTGAAATTCTCATGCGCCTCGCTTAACGCCTTGACGTATGAATCCAAATTGCTCACGCTCGCCACCAAAGCCGCATTTTCCTCGCTTTTCAGCTGCAGCAGCAAACTTTCGATGTCGCTCGTCGCCTCTCGGTAAGACTCCGCCGTAACGCCCTTGTATTTGTCCAAAATCTCCTTGAGCTTTGCCGCCGCAGCCTCTTCCTCTGCTTTTGGCGAAAGCAAAGCCGCCTGAACCAGCGTTTTCACTGCGGAAATACAGCGGTCTCTCTTTTTGTCCGCATCCGTCAAACTGCCCGTTGAGCGAGAAAGTTTTAACGCTATCAACAGAGCTTCGCTGTCGCTCGAAAGCTGTGCAATGAGCTTTTGAAAATACGGCGTTTTTGCCTTTTCGTCCAAAGCCTCATACAAGCGCAATAGCGTCAATAAATAGTTAGAAATAACCTTGTTCTTACACCGTCTTGAAATCTTCTTCATTTACTTACCTCTTTCGCCTTGTCTTTTTGTCTTGCAAAGCTATGAATAGTATAAAACGTTTTCCGTTTTTAGTCAAATTCTTTTTCGCGCCTTTTTTTCATCATTGTCTTAGAACTTTTTTAAAAAAGAGGTCTGTTTTGCTCATTGTTCAAAAACATTTTGCAAAACAAGGTTAATTATTGAAATTTTTTAAGGACAATTTTCAAAACAAGGTCTTTTCTTAAAAATTTTTAAGAACTTTTTTCTAAACAAGGCTTGTTTTGCTTTTTGTCTTTGAACATTTTGCAAAACAAGGTCTTTTCTGAAAATTTTTCAAGAACAGTGAACAAAACAAGGCTCTTTTTCGTCAACATCTCACGACATCGCGCGAAAATTCTTTTTTTTCACACGCTTGCTTTCAAAACACAAGCGAAAAAAGACTTTAATACGCTGTGTTGCTTCGGACTTTGTGCGAAAAAGAGAAAAAATGTTGCTTTTATTTAAGAAACGTGGTAGAATATGGCGTGTGGGGATAAATATGGGATTTTATACAGATGAAAGGGTCGATTTTATAAACTCGCTTCTGCTCGCCGTCGGATATTGGCAGAAAGTCTATCGCTTCCAAAAAGGCGAGGCGTGGAAGGGCAACGATTATCAGAAGAAATTTTATTCGATGATGAAAAGCCACGAGCTGCACCCGTTTTACGCTATTCTTAAATCGATTTCGGATATGAACCCGCCTGCAACTCCGTTTTTAGAGATGGTGCTGTATTTTGACGAAGAGTGCAAAAATGTCGCGGGCGATATTGAGATTTCCGAGCTTATTCCGCCAGAAATCGACGCAAAGGAGTTTTTAGACGCTATCGCAGATTTAAAGCTCAAGTATAAATACTCGGTGCGCGTCGAGCAGACGAAAAAAGAAAGGGAAGAGCTTTGCAAACAAGCCGACGCTTTTTTTGCGCTGGAAGACGCGAAGTATTTAATAGAGGAAATCTTTCCGAAAAGCAAAGATGCCGCAGAACCAGAATTGCTCATTTCGCCGCTTTCGACGGGGAACTTTATCATAAATGCTTCTCAAAAAAATCATATTATCGTATCTCCTGAGGCTCACGCAGACGGGGAAAAGAGCTGGAGCTTCCGTTCTCGGCAAAATATGCACGCGCGCTATTATCAAATAAAGCTCGAAGATGAGCTGAAGTGCGACATTGAAGAGCTTGTGCCGATTATGAAGCAATACGAATACAACTATATGGATAAAGCATACAGTATGCGAAGCGATATGGACGACAGAGAGGCTCTAAAGGCTACTGTGCGCCAAGCGATGAGCGCATATCTCATTAGCGTGGAAAGTTCGGACGCGGAGGCGGAGGCGGTGCTGACAACGGCGAAAAAACGCGGACTGTCGTTGGTGAGCGCGGCGTACAACATCTTAAAGCGAACGTTCAGCGAAAACGCAAACAAACCTTTCCAAAGAGAGCAGTTTTATTCTGAACTTTCAGTAAATAGCATTCCATTAACAGATTTTCCAGAGGAATATTCTATATACGATGCTATCGAAGATGCATACTTTGTTACTTCGTATTCAAAAGTTTATAATGAACTATATAAGTATAATAAGTAGGGA
>CALDID010000121.1 GCA_937901865.1 uncultured Treponema sp. | reverse complement strand
GCAACAAGAGCTGCTAGGTTATCTGAAGAAGTTATGAATTCAGAGTTACCAAATAAAAAGGACATCTACAAGAATTTGATTAAAGAATTTAAAACATCATATTCAGAAATGAAGAAAATATTAAAATCTCAGAACCGAAGGATGGAGCTTGATAAAACAACGAAAGCGTACGCTATATCTCCAAAAGTAGCAAGAATGATAAAAGGGTAGAGTGAAAGGTATATTCACATGAAGGTTGGAATTGTTACATTTCAAAGAGCATATAACTATGGAGCAGTTTTGCAGGCATATGCTTTATGCCGATCGATTAATACATTGGGCTATCCTTGTGAGGTTATAGACTATCATTGCGCTAAATTTGAGAAAGATTATAGAAAGGTTTCAATTTTTAATTCTAAAAGTTTAAGAAGCTTTGTTTCTGCCATTGTTAATGGAAGAGTTAGAAATAGAAAGAGAAAACGTTTTGTTGATTTTGTAGAGAAGGAGATTCATCTAAGCAATAAACAGTATTATGAAAATAATATAACAGAAGCGAATGAAGTCTATGATATTTTTATTACAGGAAGCGACCAGGTTTGGAACTATTGGTATGCGAATGTAAAACGCTATAAAAATCCCCTTCATGCGTACTTCCTTGACTTTGGAAGCGACGGCACAAAACGCCTTTCCTATGCGGCAAGCTGGGGAGTGACAAAATTGCCTGAAGATTTTGTGCAGGCTGCAAAACCGCTCCTTGCAAAGTTCAATTATCTTGGTGTCCGCGAGGAAAGCGGCGTAGATTTGTGCCGTCAGTGCGGCAGGGAAGATGCCGAATGGGTGTGCGACCCGACTCTTTTATTGGGCGCAGAGACTTACAGAAATCTCTATGCAGAAAACAAAATCCGTAAGCCTGAGAAAAACTATATTTTGCTATATATGCTCAACAACACCTGCGATTTTGACATTCAGAGCGTGTATGATTTTGCGGCAGGAAGACAGCTTGATGTTGTCTATGTAACAGGAAACGGAGTCATAGACAGCCGCAAAAAATACTTTGCTACAATTCCCGAATGGCTCTACCTTGTGGACAATGCGGAATATGTAATAACGAACAGCTTCCACTGCGGAGTGTTCAGCACGATATTCCACAAGCAGTTTGGCATTGTGCCACTTTCGGGCAAGCTTATTGGAATGAACGCACGGTTTGATTCTCTTTTTGAGCTTAGGGGAACGGGGAATAGATTTGTTACGGACAGGGATTTTTCCGTGCTGGAAAAAACTTATCAGGTAAAACCTGCAAAAGTATCCCAAAATTTCCTGAATGTGTTACAATAGAGAAGGAGCAGGTGCGTTCATGGGAATATATCTTAATCCAGACAACGTAAACTTCAAGGCAACTCTTACCCGTCCGATATATGTCGATAAGACAGGAATGATTTCTGTTGTCAATGGGTTTATGGCAACATACGACGAGCAGACAAAGACGCATGAGTGCAGGATAGAGGAATTTGTAAAGGAATGAAGAGCGGAAAAGACCTTTTGCCAACAGACGGAATAAAACATACTTTCTCTTTTGACGAGTTATATGGAAAGATTGACAATTGCATAGCTTGTATTATCGAGAAGTTAAAAAAAGGAAATATTTGTGCTTTTGTGGGGGCAGGTTTTAGCTGTAATGCAAATAAGTCTTATCCGGATTGGTCAACGCTTTTAATAGACGCTTACAAAGAAATGCATACTTCTAAAAGAAAGTCAAATTCCACGATAAAAGATGCTATCAGAAATGAAAAGGAAACTAAAGTCGCACAGCAGTATGTGGAATTCAAAGGACATAGGGAAGCCATAGACACTTACATTGAAAGTAAGTTAATACCAATAGACAGCTCTCCAAAAAACAACCTGATGGTTCATAAGAAGCTTTTAGACTTGAACTGGGCAGATGTAATTACCACAAATTGGGATACGCTTTTGGAGCAGGCCGCTTCAGGTGAGTATGAAGATGTAAAAACTGCAAAAGAGCTAAAGAAAAACAATCATAAGCGTATTGTCAAAGTGAACGGTTCATTGCGTTCTGAAAATGGAGAATATTGGTTTGACGGAAATTTTGACCATCTTTATATAATCACGGAAGATGATTTTTCATCTTATGAGCAGAAGCATAACGATTTTTCAAATTTTATGAAAGTTGAGTTTTTGGAAAATGCTTTCTGTCTGTTCGGCTTTTCTGGTAACGACCCCAATTTTCAGTATTGGGTAAAAAGCTTAAAAAGCCTTATGACCAAAGGCGGCAAGACAGAAGAACCAAATCCAATCTTTATGGTTACTCTTAATGAAACAACTGATGTGGCAACAAAGCAATTTTATCGTAATAACTATATTGTTCCTCTTTTTATTGACGACATTATTCAGAAAATCCGTTCAGAAATGCCTGTGCTTACATTAAAAAGAGGAACGGCTTTTATAAAGAATATAAGCAATTTTCCCATCCCGGAAAAATTTGCTATTTTCTTTGAATATTTAAAAGAAATGACAAAAGAAAGGGAGAATGTTTTAGAACCAAGGAAACAAGAAGTTGACACTTTATTATCAATCGTTGACAGAAAGACAGAGATTCTCACAGAATCCCAAATGATTGCCTACAATAAGCTGGATTTGTTTGACATTTCCAACCTAAAGCACACAGAGTATTTTGTTGGAATCATACGCCAGTATGTGCGTACACAAGAAACTTTTCCGCAATTGTTTTACGAATTCCTTGCTCGCTGGCTTACAGGTAATTATTATTCTCTACATTTGCTCTTTAGCCAAGAAACGGCAACTAAACTTGTGGAACAATACATAAACGATTATCTTCCGAAAAAAGAAGCTCCGTCTTTTTTTTGCCATGCTTTACGATATTGCAGGGAATGTAATGAAGCTTTGTTTAATGACTTGTGTGATAAGAATAAGAACATCACAGAATTTTCGAATGCTGCTTATTATCAGCATTTAATCTACCTTGCGCAGACATTTGATTATGAAATCTTTCAGAATAAACTTGCTGAATGGAAGCCCGAAGAAACAAAAGCAGAATATACATCTCTTTATATTCTAAGAAAAGTGTACCTTATGCTTTTGTTTGAGAACAGAAGCATGATTTCTGACCTGTATGCAGAAATTGACAATCTTTTAACAAAAGCTGAAGAGAGGCTTGATTCCGATACTCAGTTTGCGTATTTCTTATATGATTTACACGCAAGGCTTTTACATACTACAAATGCTGAACGCCTTAATTCTTTGGATAAGAAGAGAGCAGAGCTTTCGGCTAAGGCTGCAAGTTTTAAGCAGTTTCTTGACGCATTGAACTTTGAAGAAATAAACAAAGATGCATACAAGCCAAACACCGACATTCGTAACAGGCAGCCTGACGAGGTAAAGATAAAAGAGAATAAAATGAAAAAACAGCTTTCATTTGCACGAATCTTAAACTTTATGGAATATGTGGGCTGTCCTGCTTATGAAATTGTAAACGCTGAGCAAATCATAGACTTTTCGTATAACCTAAAAGAATATACAGGAGAGGCGACTCGCGTCCTCTTGGCTTCTTTATCATTTTTTGGAGATTCTGCCTACGAAGATGTTTTGCGCAAGATTTTACCGCTGATACTGCGTTCAAGAAATAGTAACTATCTTGATACACTTTTTACGAATGTACTGACCATCGTAAAATACAAAATATATACCGCTCAAAGAAATCCTAAAGTCTACATTTGGTTTTTGAATGAACTTGTAAAGCGATGCAGTAAAGATAGCCTTGATTTATATACAGGTTTATTTATAGACGGAATAAAAAATCAAGATGAAATTCTTACAGCCTTAATTCTAAAAGGCAATATGTGGGGAGTAGCCAAGCCTTTTATTTATGCCGTTGAACACATACAGAATCAAGATGACTATTGCTTTGCTCTTGAATGGGTGATAAAAGAATACCTTGCAGACGAGGCAGAATTGTCTAAAGCATCCCATTATTGCCGCTCAGAGTTTGAGCAGTATTATTATGCTTTTTTCAGAAATGAAATGTATAAAACGGTCTTAGGAGATTTCTTTAATCAAGAAAAAATACTAGGTTTGCTAAAAGAAGATACTAAATATAGATTTACTCTTTTACAGTGTGCTTATGAATATCTTGATGATACTTGTGAATTAAAAAAGAAAACAGAAGAATATCTTATTCACAATATGTCATTGGAGATTGACCCGTATGTTCTGACAAAAGTTTCTTCTATAAAAGTTACACAAGCTGTAATCAGCATAATAAAAAAATATGACTTTATCTCATGGCGTTCAACATATTCAAATCCTGTTAGCTTGATACAAGCATTAAACCAAATTAAAGCAATTGACGAGAATTTAAAAGCAGAGTTGTCAAAAATCATACAGGATAAAATGTTCTATTTAGACTCTATTGAGCAGAAGAATGAATATATTGCACAAACTGTAACCTCTTCAAAAATCACCTTGTTCTTTATGGCAAAAGAGCTTGAGCTTAATGCTGGCTTTGTAGATCGGAAGAGCGTCGTGTAGGGAAAGAGTGTAGATCTCGGT
>CALDID010000120.1 GCA_937901865.1 uncultured Treponema sp. | reverse complement strand
AAAATATAAGAATTCTGCTTGATTTTTCTGTATAAACAGAGCAAAAAGTGCAGTTATCATCATAATTATTGAAAGAAATAGCCAGAATTTGTTTATTTTGAAGTGTTCTGAAACAATTTTCTGCGCGTTTGGTGCAAAATGAACAATAAATAACAACGGAAAAATCATCGCAAGGGCTTTGAGCAATGAAAACGAGCGAACATACGAATCGTTTACGGTAATAAGTTTTTTGAATAATCCAATTTTCGTAAACGGAGATACGCTGTTGACTATCCAAAAATTGTGGAAATCAAAAAGCGAGCGGAAAATAGAAACTGCGTCTGAAATTGAGGCGGCACGAAATAAAATCCAGAGTGCCATAACGCTGATAAACGTTAAAAATCTGCAGAGCAAGGAAGGAAGCACGATATTCGTTTTTTGAAAACAGTTGTTTATAACAAGGAGCGCGCCGTGTAACATTCCCCACAAAATAAATTGCATTCCTGCGCCGTGCCAAAATCCGCAAATCGTCATCGCGATAAAGAGATTGAGCATTTTTCGCGCAAATCCTTTTCGATTGCCTCCAAGCTGAATATAAATGTAGTTGCGAATCCAGTTTCCGAGCGTTATGTGCCATCTGCGCCAAAAATCGATTATCGAATTGGACTGATACGGCGAATCGAAGTTTTTTGGAAACGTGATATTGAGCATTTTTCCGAGCGCGAAAGCCATTTCTGAATATGCCGAAAAATCAAAATACAATTGCAATGTATACGCCAAAACGCCTGCCCAAGCGTCCGTCATCGACAGGCTTTGTGCGCGCGAAAAAACATCTTGGACAACAAAAGAAAGACGGTCGGCAATCACGATTTTTTTCAGAAGCGCGAACGCAAAAAGAGTGAAGCCGAACGAAAGATTTTCAAAGTTTGCCATGTGATTTTCCTTGCTTTCAAATTGCGGAATCATCATTTTATGGTCAACGATTGGACCTGCAATTAACTGCGGAAAAAGCGAAATGTAAAGAGCGAGATTCAAAATACTTTTTTCTGCCTGCGTTTTTCCAAGATAAACATCTGCAATATAAGAAATTGCTTGAAACGTATAAAACGATATACCGAGCGGAAGCACAATACGCAATACAGAAAGATTCGTGAGAAAAACGCGATTTATCCCTGAAATGAAAAAATCGGTGTATTTGAAATAGCATAGCAAAAAAACATTTATACAAACAGCAACAATAAAAATCAATTTTTTTGCTTTGAAAGTGCTGATAAAAATGCCTGAAAAATAATTTATCAAAATCGAAAAAAGCAAAAGCGGCAAAAATGCAATATTCCAATATCCGTAAAAGAAAAACGAACACAATAAAAGATAGATATTCGACGCTTTCACGCTGATTTTTGCAAAACAGTAATACCCGATAAGCGTTATCGGTAAAAACAATAGAATAAACTCAAATGAACTAAACAGCATAATTTTCACTCCTGCTATAACAGTAATTCAGTTATAATAACTGTTTTGCCGTTGAAATTCAACTGTATTACAGTTGTTTTTAGTGTAATACAGTAACGATTTTTCGGGAAAACGCAGTGATACTATGTATATGACGCATTTGCAACAACTTTTTATCAACAATATTCGCTATTACAGAAGTGTTGCGGGATATTCCCAAGTCGCATTTTCCGAGCAGTTGGGGCTAAGTCCGAATTATTTGAATGCAGTTGAAAATGGCAAAAATTTTCCGTCGCCCGAAGTACTGCAAAGGATTCTTGATGTGCTGAACTTGTTGCCGTATGAACTTTTTCTTGAAAAACCGACTTCGCAAACGCAGGCAAAAAATAATGAAACGGCACAAATTGTCGAAGACCTAAAACAGCAGATAATCGAGAGATTTGACAGCGTTTTGCAAAAGTGTTAATTGCAGTGCCGATTTTTTAGTGGTATAATACGATTATGAAATCAGAAACTTCTTTGACTGATGAAGATATAAGAGAATTAGCACGGCGCGCAGTAGCAGAGGGCAGACTGCTAGACTTGAAAAGCGATGTTGTTTTTAAGTCTTTTTTCTCAAAGGAAACTCCAGAGGGTGTTTATTGCCGCACAAAAATGATTTCTGCTGTTATCGGCAAAACTGTAAAGACGGCGACGGTATTAAATCCTGATATTTTACCTGATTTTATACAGGGGAAATTTCCTCGTCTTGATATTCATTGTGTGCTTGATGACGGAAGTGAAATAGATGTCGAAATGCAGGGAACGAAACAACACGATGACCAAATAAAGCGCAGTATTTATTATGGCTCTGTGCTTGCGAAGAATGCGGTAAAAACAGGTGTGCTGTATTCGCAAATGCCGAAAGTGTATCAAATAATGTTTATGGACTGCTCTGTAATCGAAGACGAAAAGGGAAAAGAGCGATTTCACCATAGCTATACGTTCCGAGATGATGAAAATGGAAAGCAATTATCTGATGTATTTCAGATACATTTTATAGAGTTGCCAAAGTTGAAGCGAAATCTAGAAACGATGAGCGAACTAGAATTTTGGTCAATGATGATAAAGTCGGGTGGCAGTGAAAAGACGCAAGAGCTTTTTAAGAAGTTTAGCGATAGACAGGAGGATTTGAAAATGGCAAATACACTGTTGAATGACATAAGCCAAGATGAAAAAGAGTGGTGGGTGAAGTTTTCATACGAAAGTGCAGAACGCGAGCGCCATGCATATTTTAGCAACACCTTAGAGCAAGCTAAACGAATAGCAATGCAACAAGGGCGACAGCAAGGCATGCAACAGGGATTGCAGCAAGGCATGCAACAGGGATTACAGCAGGGTATGCAACAGGGACAAAGTTTTATTGTGCAAAATATGTACTCAAACGGAAAATCATTTCCCGAAATTGCACAGCTCACAGGGCTTTCTGAAAGTCAAGTCCGAAGCTTTGTGCAGAACAGCTGAATTTTGATAAACAACCCCGCTTGAAAACGACAGGCGGGGTTGCTTATCAAAAATGCGTTATTTTCGTCCGCCGTTGAGAAGCGCAAACAATGGCGGACAGATTTTCTTTAGTGCAATCCCTGAAAGAAGCAAAAAGAGAATGCACAGAATTGAAATTCCAAAGAATTGGACTAAAATCAAAGCATCGTGCATTGGTATAATTTTTAAACTCAATTTTTCCATAACAATAATGACAAATGGTGCGTGAAATGCGTAAATCCAAAATGAATATTCTGATAAAAATCAATATACTGATTTATTTAAAGATAAAAACATTATATTTGTTCATATGGAAAGTGTTCAATCATTTTTAATGGATTTATCATTTAATGGTGAAGAAGTATTACCAACTGTTAATAAGCTTTCAAAAGAAGGAATGTACTTTAATAATTTTTATCCACAAATTAGTACTGGTACTTCATCAGATACTGAGTTTACTATTTTAACTAGTTTGCTTCCTGCTGCATCAGGTACTGTATTTGTTAGTTACTATAATAGAGTTTATAATACAGTTCCAAAATATCTATCTGAAAAAGGATATTACACATTTAGTATGCATGGAACCCATGCATCAATGTTGAATAGAAGTAAGGTACATCCTAAGCTTGGATATAAAGGAATGTATTTTGAAGAAACTTATGAGTATACTGAAGATGATGTAATTAATTTAGGTATTAATGATTCATTATTCTTTAAAGAATCAATTCCTATCCTAGAAGGTATTGAAAGAGAAAACTCTCCATACATGGGAACAGTAATTACACTTTCAAATCATTCACCATTTATATTTAAAGATAAATATGCACCATATGATAAGTTAATATATAGTAAATATTTTGATGATTATGAATAATATAATTGAAATTAAAGATTTGAGTAAGAAGT
>CALDID010000119.1 GCA_937901865.1 uncultured Treponema sp. | reverse complement strand
AAACGGCCATTGAGTACGCAAAGGCAGGCGCAGGGGCGATAAGCTGCCTCACCGAAAGCACTTATTTCAAGGGCAATCTAGACGACCTTATGAGCGTGGCAAAAGCTCTTGATTCATATGCGGCAAAGGCAAAAATAGCAGTGCCTGCGCTGTTAAGAAAGGATTTTTTAATAGACGAAAACGACATCGATGTTTCTTACAGGGCAGGGGCTGACGCTGTCTTGCTTATCGCGCGCATTCTTGACACGACAAAAATCGTGAGCATGGCGAAAAGGTGCGAAGAGCTAGGGATTTCTATGCTCATCGAAGTGAGAAAAATGGACGATTTAGATAAGCTAAAAGCCATTTCTGATGTGATAAAAGACAAAAATCTTATCGTATGTGGCGTAAATGCGCGGGATTTATCTGATTTTTCGATAGATTTGCTCTATCCCTCACTTCTTTCTAACTCAATTCGCACTATTTTAGGCGAAAATGCTAAAATCGTCTTTGAAAGTGGCATAAGAAGCGCAGAAGCAAGCAAATTTGCCTCATCTTTAGGCTTTTCTGCGCTCCTTTTGGGCGAAGCAGCAGCAAGAAATCCTGAAAATGCTTTTCGCTTAGTGCACTCATTTGTATGTGCAACAAAAGACGATAACAGCGCAAAATGGAATAAAGTCGCAAAACGCCTGCCCCGAGCACCGCTTACGAAAATCTGCGGTATCACCAATACAGAAGACGCGCTAAAAGCGGCTCAGTTGGGTGCGGACTTTATCGGCTTTATCTTTTCCAAAAAGAGCAAAAGAGCTATTGTGCCGTTCAAAGTGCCAGAAATCATCGTTGAGCTTGAAAAAGCGGAATTGCGGGACAAAGTCTTTACCGTCGCAGTTATCACAGAGCTTGACAGCGAAGAGGCGCGGCTTGCATTCTCGTTTCAAGACGCAGGCGCAATAGACTTTATACAGATTCACGACTGCGCTATTAGCAAAGAAGAGCGGCAGGCGATTGAACAGAGAGCGCATTATTATGCCGTCGGGATTGCAAGCGATGATGATTTAGAAAAAGTACATTCGCTTCGACACCTCGGAGAGCCGCGCGTTTTGATTGACGCAAAAGTATTCGGAAAATCGGGCGGAACGGGGCTTAGAGTGGATACAGAAATTGTGTCGAAGCTAAAAGCAAAGTCTAAGCTATGGCTTGCAGGCGGCATAAATGCGGAAAATTTGCGCTCTATCATCGAGGATTTTTCTCCAGAGCTCATCGATGTTTCAAGCGGCGTTGAATCAGATATTGGCAAAAAAGATTTTTCTAAGCTCACAGCTTTTTTCTCAGTAGTAAATGAGATAAAAGAGACTCAATAGCAAGGCTAGAAAAAGAAAGAGGTATGATTATGGTAGCAGAGTTTTGTGATAAAAGCGTAGAATCTACAGACGGATTTTTTTCAGAGTATGGCGGAAAATATGTAGCCGAAGTGTTGCGTCGTCCGCTTGATGAGCTAGAAATAGCGTTCAAAGAAGCGATGTGCGACAACGATTTTTTAGCCGAGCTTCGCGAAATACAGCGCGATTACATCGGAAGAGAAACGCCTCTTCTTTTTGCAAAGACAGCTACGCACATCTTAGGAGGGGCGCAGATTTACATAAAGCTCGAAGGGCTTGCAAATACGGGTGCTCACAAAATCAATAACGCCATCGGTCAGTGTTTACTTGCCAAGCGTATGGGCAAAAAAAGAATCATCGCAGAAACAGGCGCAGGACAGCACGGAGTTGCAACGGCCGCCGCGTGTGCAAAGTTGGGACTTGATTGCACGGTGTATATGGGAGAAGTGGACGTTCGCAGGCAACAGCCAAACGTAGCCGCAATGGAGCTCTACGGTGCAAAGGTTCACGCAGTAACTTCAGGAAGCAGAACACTCAAAGACGCTGTAAACGAAGCGATGAGAGATTGGGCGGCGAACCCTGACACAACGCATTATGTTTTAGGCAGTGCATTAGGACCAGCTCCGTTCCCTGATATCGTGCGCACGTTTCAAAGCGTCATCGGAAACGAAGTCAAACAGCAAGCGAAAGAAAGAGGTCTTGACGTTGCGGCGATGATTGCATGCGTTGGTGGCGGCTCGAACTCTATCGGTTTCTTTGCACCATTCATCAATGAAGCTTCCCCTCGTTTGATTGGCGTTGAAGCGGGCGGCGTTGGTCCAAATGCGGGCGAAAATGCAAGCCGAATGACAGGCAACGCTTCTCGCGACGGCATTTTACAGGGATATAAATCAAGATTCTTGCTCGATGACGATGGGCAAGCTCTTTCAACTCGCTCCATTTCGGCGGGACTTGATTACTGCGGCATTGGTCCACAGCTCGCCTCACTCGGAAAATCAGGACGCATCGAGTTTACGAGCGCGCTTGACAGAGAGGCTTTGGAGGCAGTGAAATTCTTTGCGAAAAACGAGGGCGTTCTCTTTGCTCTTGAAAGCGCACACGCAGGGGCAGAGGCTATAAAATTAGCTCCCACACTTTCCAAGGACAAAGCTATCATTGTGAATATGAGCGGACGCGGCGATAAAGATATTTTCATCACATGCCCTGTGTTCCGCCCAGCAGAATGGAAAGTATTTCTTGAAAGCGAACTTGAACGCTTAAACAGCGCGAAAGATATTCACGACGCAAAAAGTATGCAAGCATAACGGGAGAGAAAACTATGAGCGCAAAGATTCAGTTAATGAGCCATTTAGTTGCAGGATATCCGACAGACGAGCTGAGTTTGACGGCGGCTCGGGCGTTAATAGCAGGAGGCGCGGACATTTTGGAAATACAGCTTCCCTTTTCCGACCCAAGCGCAGACGGTCCTGCAATTCAAGACGCTTGCACACAAGTCTTATCACGCGGATACAGCACCGCACAGGGCTTATCGTTTATCGAACAGCTGCACAAAGAGTTTCCTGCAACTCCGATTTACATAATGAGTTACGGCTCGCTTATCTATACGCCAGGAGTAAAAGCGTTTTGCAAAAAAGCAAGCAGTGTCGGCGTAAAAGGAATGATTATTCCCGATTTGCCGTTTGACTTTGACGAGGGGCTTACAGAGGCGTGTAAAGAAAATGGCATGATAAATATTCCTGTAGCCGCTCCGAGTATGTCGAAAGAACGATTAGAGAAAATGGCGCATGCAGGCTTTCCCTATATCTATGCGGCACTCAGAACGGGGATAACGGGAAGTGATACGAAAATCGACGAGAACACGTTAAACTTCTTGAAAAAGGTATCAAGCGGCGGCTCTAAAATATATGGAGGCTTCGGCATTTCGTCGGGCGAGCAGTCAGCGGCACTTGCTTCGAGTGTGGAAGCAGTGGTCGCAGGAAGTGTGTTTGTCAGATTGATTAAAGCGAATAAAGATGATGAAACGGCTTTGTATAATGCTGTGCTTGCAAAAGCAAAAGAGCTAAGTGCAAGTTGATTTATTTCTAGCCTGCACCCGATTCAAAACAACAATTATCTATGCTTTTTGAATCGGGGGTATAAACTCTCTAGCCTACAGCTGAGAAACAGGCTATGCCTGTAAAATACACTCACAGAGTTTATCTGCGCTTATTCCGTGCTGCGACAAAAGCTCTGTAGGAGCAAAATCGGAATGGAAAACCTTTGAAATTCCCAAGTTCTTCACTTTCATTTCGCTCTCGCTGTAATACGACGCGATATTCACTCCGTAGCCGCTTTCAACAATACCGTCTTCAATCGTTACGATGAACGTATGATTCTTTTTAAGCTCTTCGAGTAATTCGGTGTCTAAGCCGCTCAAGAAAATCGGGTTGATAACGGTTATGTCTTTGCCCGTTTTCTCCTTTATCTTCGCCGCCGCACTCAAAGCAATATCCACCAACGAGCCGACCGCAAAAATCGCCGCTCCCTCGCCTCTCTTTAGCACTTTGTTCTTGTTCAGCACGCTGTAATCTGTGTCGTCAGCCTTGCCAGAAGAAGCAAAACGGCGCACTGTGCGGATTCCTACAGGATACTTCTTTTGCGTTGTTGCAAAGCGGAACATCGCTTCAAACTCTTCTTTTGTGTTCGGGCAAAGATATACAAAGTTTGGAATGTTTGCAAAGAATTGAATATCGTTAAGAGCCGTATGCGTGTTCGATGTCATTCCAAAAACGCCAGGATTGAGCACAAGGAATGTTGCAGCAGATGAGTTCAGTGCGACATCGTGGCTCATCTGGTCGTAAGTGCGCTGAAAGAAAGGTGCGAATGTGCCAAACACAGCAACGCCGCCAGCTTTTGCGATGCCAGAAGCCATTGCAGTCGCGTTCTCTTCGGCAATACCCACATCTACAAACTGCCCCTTTTCTACATAGCTTTCTCTCATCTCTTTCGTAAAACCCAAGCCGCCTGGCGTTCCCGCATTGAGCACAACGGCTTTTTTATTGGTGTCAAGGAGTTTTTTAAGGCAGTCGAACACCGTTGTATCTTCGCTTCCGCCTTTGTATTTCGGGCTGCCGTCAGAGACATTGAACGGACCTCCTGCGTGGAATTGCTCGCGGTTTTCTTCTGCAAACTTCAAGCCCTTGCCTTTTATCGTGTGAATATGTACGACAACAGGGTGGTCAATGTCTTTAACGCTTTCAAGCAAATCCACAAGAGCTTTTACATCGTGTCCGTCTTCAAGATAGCGATAATCCAAGCCGAACGCCTTAAAAATATTGAGTTCAGAACGTCCGTTGCTTTCGCGCAGTGCCTTTAAGGATTTGTATAACCCACCGTGATTTTCGGCAATACTTTGGTCATTATCGTTCACGATGATAATCAGATTATTCTTGTACTCCCCTGCATAATCGAGAGCTTCTAACGCCTCGCCGCCCGATAAGCTGCCGTCGCCGATAAACGCAATGACATTATGCTTTTCGCCGCAGACATCTCTCCCCTTTGCAAGCCCAAGTGCCAATGAAACAGAAGTTGACGTGTGTCCGACCGTAAACAAATCGTGTTCGCTTTCTTTCGGATTCGTAAAGCCTGTTACATCTTTGAAGTGCGCGCTGTCAAGAAACGCCTGTTTTCTGCCCGTAAGGATTTTGTGCGCATAGCATTGGTGCGACACGTCAAAGACAATTTTGTCTTTCGGAGAGTCAAAGACATAGTGCAACGCAACCGTTACTTCAACAACACCAAGATTCGGCCCCTGATGACCGCCAGCATTACTGATTTTGTTGATGAGGGCTGCTCGTGTTTCATTCGCTAAAGCTACCAGTTCGTCGCACTTGAGCTTTTTCACGTCAGATGGTGAATTGATGTTCTCCAAAAACATATATTTCTCCTTAAAAATAACGTAGCTTCATTCTATAAGAGAAATATATGCCCTGCAAATATTTTTTGTTATGCGCGCTTTGTCGGCTGCTCGAACGAAAGCAATAGGCGGAACTTTTTTCCCCCGCTCTCGTCGCCGCAACAGAAGAGGAACTTTCCGCTGTCCACGCAATCCGCAGTGCAGTATGGCTCAATCGCCTTAACCGCCTCGCTCACCTCGCATATCGCCGTGTCGCCGTCCACAAAGAGCAACCCCGCCTTGATTTTGCCGCACGCGCTCTTTACATACCCAACAATCTCGCCTAGCGTGTCCGCCTCAAAATAGAGTGGGAACTCGCCTGCAAAGCACTCGTCAATGTCCCACTTTTGCAAATGCACAAGATTGTTATGCAATGCGTCATAAATCAGCTTGTTCTTTTTCTCTTCGTATTCGTCCATTTTACCTCTCTCCTTTCAACACACCCCGTATGTACAAATCAGCCTATGGCTATTACAAAACAGCCTATGGCTTACAAAACAGGCTGTGCCTTACAAGACAGCCTATGGCTGCTGCTGCCAGTTGTAGCCGTCAGGGACTTTTGGAGAAATAAGAGTGATAGAATAAACTCCGTCTGCATTCTTCTCAGTCTTGAATGAGTACCATTTGCCTTTGTTTCGGTGGTTGTAAAGGATAATAGAGCCGCTTCGGTTCAGCATATATTCTCCCTCCGCCTTGTCGCCGTCAGAGAACTTCACGCTCGCCTTTCCGTCCTTGCCGAAAGTGATTTTCGCGTCATACTGCTCGCTCCATTTTCCCGCGAACGTCATTCCAGCAACATACTCCTCGTTTCCCTCTGCAATAGCGTTCTCGCAGTCGAAATACACCGCGCTGAATGTTGCGCCGTCATTTCCCTCAAGCAAAAGCACATCTTCTGCTCTGTTTGAAAAAGACAAATACTCTTCTCCCATCGTAATATTCAAGCCGCCTCCTACAGAATAAGTGCAATCAAGGCTTTCTCTGCCGTTGTAAAACTGCGCCTTTCCGCCCTCAAGGAAGGAGATTGTTTCTTTTCCGCCCAATCGCTCGTACGTCTTCCACTGATATTTCTCAAGAGCCTTTTGATAAGAAACCGCATCGCTCATCTGACTGCCCTTTGCTGACATATTCTGACCGCACTTTTGCACCCCTCCCATAATCAAGCCAAAGACAATAAGAGTACCCAAGCAGCCAAGCCAGCCGCCACCGCCGAAGAAGATGATTAACCCCAAAACCACGCCGACAACCGCAATCGCCGTCGATACCCAGCCATTGAGCGACCTCCCCATGCTGATTTTGCCCTCAGCCTTTTTCAAGAGGCTCTTTCTATGCTTTTCCGTCTTCTTAATATCGCTCGCCTTTTCCTTGTCGCTTCTCCAGTCAATAAAGGTAACAGGCACATAGCGATACACCGCGTCTTCGCCGATTTTCACGCTCTTCGTGTCCTTGCCCAGCTGCAAATTGTTGAACGTGAGCTTTTCAATCGTAATATCGTATTCGCTCGGACGATTGAACGGCGCAGCGGCTATCTTGTACGAGATATTCGCCGTGATGAACGGAACGCCCGTGCGGAAAAAGCTGTCGAAAAACTCGATGTCGTCTTGAAACGCATTGTACGCCTTGACTTTTTCGTCATACTTCTTGTCGCTTTTCTCAGGATACTGCGGCAACCCTTTGCCCGTGATGTCGTCGTAAGTGAGCGTGCCGCTTGCCTTATACACCGTAACGCCGTTGAACGTCATCGCGATGTCGTACGCCCAGCCCTGCGCCGTGCCGTCGTAATCTTTCACGCTCAAAAGCACTTTGCCGTCAAGCGTGCTCGCCGTGTATTTGCCTTTCGCAATCGCATCTTTGTCCGAAAGAATCGTTGACCACAGCGGCGTCTGCACATCGGCAAAATCCGCCGTAATCTTTTTCTCGCTCTCCGCTTTCATATCCGCATACTTCTTGTCAATCGAAGAGAGCGCATCTTCAAGAGCCCGCTGACCGTTTTCGCTCAAACTGCCGTCCGCATTCAAATCCGCCTTTCTCGGCTTCTCCGCCTTCCTCTCCTTTATCGCATTGAGCCGCTCCGCTTCTATGCCTGCCTGAGCAGAAGCAATGCTGTCGTTAATCCGCCTCTGATTTGCCGCATACACCGCCTTTTGCTTCTCCAGCGTAACGACCTGCTCTTCAACGCTGTTTCTGCTCGCCTTTTTCAAAATCTCCGCGCTCTTCGCCTCAATCTCGCTCGCAATCTCGTCGATTTTCTGCTGCTGCTCCGCACTGCGCTTCTTGCTTTCTTCGGCTTCCTTTGCCCGCCTCGCCGCGTCCGCTTTCATTCTCTCGATGTGTTCCTTCTCGGCTTTCTGCTGCTGCTCCAGCGTCGCCCGCTGATTTTCAAGCCGCATTTTCTCCGCCTGCTTTTCCAAATCGAACGCATCAGAGTTTTCTATCTGCAAGAGTTTCTCTTTCATTCGCTCAAGCTCGCTGTCGATTGCGTTGAGATTGTCCTGCGCGTCTTTAAGCTCTTTCGCCGACACCACCGCGATATTCTGCGCCTTGACCGCCGTGCCAGCCGTAGCCCTAACCTCGCTAGCTTTCGCAATCAGCCTCTTTCCCGTTTCAGTGAGCTCTACTCCCAGCTCTTCCAGCACGCCAGCCGACAGCTCGCCATGCGCCTTCGTCAAAAACTCGTCTTTAGAATAATACGTCTTCGGATTAAAACCGCCCTCGCTCGTTCCCGATTCAATATTGACCACAGTCGCCTGAAGAGAGTAGAGGCTCTGTCCTTTCTGCTCAATGCGCGTAATCGTGATTTTGATGTATTCCCTCGCCTTGACCATACGGCCGAGTTCAATCATATCGGTGTCGTCGTATATCGCGCTTTCGCTCTCTTTTTGCAGTTTGAGCACGTTTTTCTGCTGTTCGCTCTCAAGCACTTTTATCGCCGAGTACTGCGACAAATCACTTAGCACATCGGTTTTGACCGACTGCGACAGCCACGCATCGCCTTTCATCGCGTTGACCATCACGACATCGTCCAACAGCACGACTTTGCCCTTGCCGCCATCTCCCTTGTAATACGCACTCTCTGCCCTCACCGCGCTATTTGTAAAGAGAACAAACGCCAGCACAATCAATAGCTTCATCACTTTCATTTATCTTCTCTCCGTTTTCGCTCCGAGCGCATCAAACTCTTTGATAGCCCCGCATCAAACTCTTTGATACGCTCGCATCAAACTTTTTACTTCACAGCTTTCAAAATCATATTGTATGGAATGCTACGAACAGTCTTCAACGCCGTTCCGCTTCCTGCATATTTCGTCTTGATAACGATTTTCGCTTCTCCCTCAGGGAAATCCGACGGAATGCGCGCGATAAGCCGCTTTGCCTTGTTGTCGATGAGCTTTCTCGTTACTTTGTGCTCTTTGCCCTCCGCGTCGATGATGAACACGCCCTGCTCTTCGTCCTTTTCGTCTTGGATTTTTATCTTGTCGCCATCAATGATGATGTCTTCTCCTATCGGGATTGTGCCGTCCGCTTCGCCTGAAAGGGAGTTCGTAACGAGGGTGATGGCGTTCGTCGTGGCGGTGGCGTTTCGGTCGATGACGCTCACGGCGATTGCATCGAGCGCGTTTCGCATATCCTGCGTAAGCGTTACGTCAACGGTGCGGCGGTGGATTGCGGGGTCGAACTGCGCCATTGCGCTTTCCCACACGCCCGAAATACGCGGCGAAATCTGCACCAAGCCGTCGCGGAAACTCGCGCCCTCTTCGATGTAGTTTTTCACGAGCTTGTCGCGAATCGTCAAGATAGAGAGGATTGTTTCTTTGCGGAACTCGCTTCTCTCGCTGACGATGCGCCCTGCTAAGTCGTCGTTGGTCTTTGTGTCGCTCTTGACGACCGCAATGCAATCATTTGGATTGTCGGGGGTGAGTGAATTCGGTCTTAAAGATGCTTTCCAAACAGGTTTTTCTGCCATACTAAAAAAATCCTTGCAAGGTGTCGAATATCGTTTATAAGCACCTTACAAGGATTCATTATAACTGCCATAGGCAGATTTTACAACTGCCACAGCCTGCTTTTACAACTGCCGAGGGCAGCTTTTACAACAGGCACAGGCAGATTTTACAACTGGCAGGATGTTGAGCGCAAATCTGCTTCTGACATTCCGAGTTTTTCGGCTGCGTCTTTGAGCGAAATCAAGCCCGACCGTATCATTTCGCAATAAGCCGCGACTCTGCCCTCTTGCTTGCCTCTCGACATACCGATTTTAATGCCCTCTTCAACACCGCGCTTTTTTACGTCGTTGTCGTGAAGATTCCACGCAAGATACTCATTGATGAATGACTGTTCAAATTTCTTTGTCTGTACCATACTCGCAATCTCCTTTGTAAAGTCTGAATTAGCTTCGTTGCTCTTCAAGAAAGTCATAAAATCTTTCAGCTCTTGGTCGTTTTCGTCCTTTGCCGCTTCTGCATTAAAAATAATGTGATGAGTCTTGTCGTTCAAAGGAACGCGCTCATCTTCTTTGCACACGCGCTCAAACGTATAGACAGGCAAATTGTAGCCGAACGGGTCGTGCGTACACAAAAACAGAATGTAACTTTCTTTCAGTTCCGAATAGCTCATTCCTCTCAACAAATTATCGATGTCTATCATCGCTTGATAGTATCTCGTTCTTTGCCCGATGTCGTCGAGCTTGTACGACTGCGCTTCTATATCAAAGACCTTATCGCTCCCCTTTATATACACATCAAGGCGAACACCTTTTTGCGTATAAAGCGGCGAAATCACCTTTTGCAGTTCAGGATATTCGATATGGTCAATCTTGATATGCAAAAGCCGCTCGATAACTCCCTTGCAAATCCGCTCGTCCCTCATCACTTCGCCAAACATAAAATCATCGGAAAAGCATAAATCTTGTATGCTTTTATAGTCATACTTTCTTTTGTCTGCCATATTAAAAATTATAGCAGACACAGCCTGTTTTGTCATTCTCACGCTTGACGTTTTGTCATTCTCGCGCTTGACGTTTTGTCATTCTCGCGCTTGACGCGGGAATCTTTACAAAAACACTTACAAAACAGCCTGTGGCTGCCCCTCGCCTACTAGGAGAGGGGGTCGGGGGGTGAGGTCTGCAAAACAGCCCTCGGCTGTTACTTTACGACCACGTTGACGAGCTTTCCTGGGACAACGATGATTTTGGCAATCGTCTTGCCGTCGGTGAACTTCTTAAAGCCCTCCGTTTCCTTCGCCATCGCCTCAAGCGTTGCGCTGTCGCTGTCTGCCGCCGCTTCGAACTTAGCGCGGAGCTTGCCGTTAATCATAACAGGGAACTCCTTCGTATCGTCTTTGCAATACTCCTCGCTGAATGTCGGATAGCTCTCGTACGCCAAACTCTTGTCGTGTCCCGCCTTCTGCCACAACTCTTCGGCAAGGTGCGGAGCATACGGCGCGATTAAAAGCACAAAGCCCTCCCACATTGCGCGCGGAAGCGAATCGAGTTTACTCGCCTCATTGACGAAAATCATCATCTGGCTGATTGAGACATTGAAATCGAGGTTCGCTGTGTCCTCAGATACCTTCTTCACGGTCTTTGCATATGTCTTTCGAAGAGAAGAAAGAGCCTTGTCTTCAATCTTGCCCGTGATGTCGATGTCGGTCAATGGCTTTTCGCTCATCGTCCAAATCTTGTCGAGGAAGCGGTTCACGCCGATAAGTCCCTGAGTGTTCCACGGCTTTGAAACCGTGAGAGGCCCCATGAACATCTCGTACATTCTCACGCTGTCCGCCCCGTAAGTCTTAATCATCTCATCGGGATTGACGACGTTCTTCAAGGATTTAGACATCTTTGCAACGACTTTTTCAAGCTCCTCGCCGTCTTCCTTGCTGTAATACTTGCCGTCCTTTTCCTCGACCATATCGACAGCCACAAGCGACTTGTTTTTGCGCTGATAGGCAAAACTCGTAATCATTCCCTGATTGACCAGACGCTGAAACGGCTCTTTTGTAGACACAATGCCGAGGTCGTAAAGCACCTTATGCCAGAATCTCGCATAAAGCAAATGCAAAACAGCATGCTCCGCGCCGCCAACATAGAGGTCAACAGGCATCCAGTAGCTTTCTTTCGCCTTGTCTGCGAACGCCTCGCTGTTCTTCGGGTCGATGTAGCGAAGATAATACCAGCACGACCCCGCCCACTGAGGCATTGTGTTCGTTTCACGCCGAGCTTCTCCGCCGCATTTCGGACACTTGCAGTTCACCCAATCCGTGATGTTCGCAAGCGGGCTTTCTCCCGTGCCAGTCGGCTGATAGCTCTTGACGGCAGGAAGCTCAAGCGGCAGCTCGCTTTCGGGAACAGGCACAGTGCCGCACTTTGCGCAATGCACAAGCGGAATCGGCTCGCCCCAATATCGCTGACGGCTGAACACCCAGTCGCGCAACTTGTAATTGACCGCCTTTTTGCCAATGCCCTTTTCTGCAAGGAAGTCAAGCATTTTGGCGATTGCGTCTTTCTTGTTCAAGCCATTGAGGAACTCTGAATTGACGTGAATACCGTCCTCTGTCCACGCCTCTTTCTGCACATCGACTTCGCTCTTTAAGACCTCGATAATCGGCAGACCAAACTTCTTTGCAAACTCCCAGTCGCGCGTATCGTGCGCAGGAACAGCCATAATCGCGCCTGTGCCGTAGGAAATCAAAACATAATCCGCAATCCAAATCGGAATGAGCTTGCCGTTCACAGGGTTAATCGCATAGCTTCCGCTGAAAACGCCCGTCTTTGTCTTTGCAAGGTCGGTTCTTTCAAGGTCGCTCTTCTTTGCCGCCTCTTCAACGTAGGCTTCAACCGCCGCTTTCTGCGCATCGGTCGTGAGCGTCTTGACGAGCGGGTGCTCAGGGCTTACAACCATATACGTCGCGCCGAAAAGCGTATCGCATCTCGTTGTGTAAACCGTAAGCGTCTTGTCGGTCGGCTTTCCGTCCGTGTCCGCCACAGTGAAATTGACTTCCGCGCCCTCGCTTCTGCCAATCCAGTTTCTCTGCATAGCCTTGACGCTTTCGCTCCAATCCAAGCCGTCGAGGTCTTCAAGCAAGCGGTCTGCATACGCGGTGATTTTCAAAATCCACTGCCTGATTGTCTTGTGCGTAACCTGTGCGCCGCAGCGGTCGCAGTGTCCTTCTTTGACTTCCTCGTTTGCCAAGCCCGTCAAGCAGTTCGGACACCAGTTAATCGGGGTTTCTGCTTCGTATGCAAGTCCTCTCTTGTAGAGCTGGAGGAAAATCCACTGCGTCCATTTGTAGTAATCTGGGGTGCAGGTGCGCACTTCTCTGTCCCAATCGTACGAAAAGCCGAGAGCTTTTATCTGCTCGGTGAAATGCTCGATGTTTTTGAAGGTGGTTTCGGCGGGGTGCGTGCCTGTTTTAATCGCGTAGTTTTCGGCAGGAAGACCGAACGCGTCGTATCCCATCGGGTGCAAAACGTTGTAGCCGTTCATACGGAGGTATCGGCAATAGATGTCGGTTGCGGTGTAGCCCTCTGGGTGTCCGACGTGCAAGCCAGCGCCTGACGGATACGGGAACATATCAAGGACATAGCGGCGTTTTTCTTTGGGGAAAGACGGGTCTTCAGTTGCGCGGAACGTCTTGTTGTCCGCCCAATATTTCTGCCATTTCGGCTCGATAGTTTGGAATGGATATGACATAAAAAGCAAACCTCTTTTATCGGAATTTTATGTATCATAACACTTTTTAGCCGCATTGTAAAAGCCCTGTTTCAAAAGTCTTTTTTATGTCAAAGCGATTTTTGCGTACGACGATTTTCGCTACAGCACTGTTTTGATTTCTGTACAGCACTGTAGATACATTCGCTACAATATTGTACAGGGGTCTGCTACAGTGCTGTACAGAGTGTCGCTACTTATCTGTAGGCACATCAGCTACAGTACTGTATCGACTCTCCGTACAGTGCTGTAGCGAATTTTTTTGTGTATGTGTGTGCATGCCACATTTAAATCAACGTTTAAAGTTGCCACTTCATACGAAGTGTATACACTAATTCTAGCGCATAAAAGAACCGTTTTCAATGTTCACCCACT
>CALDID010000118.1 GCA_937901865.1 uncultured Treponema sp. | reverse complement strand
ACTTCATCGTCGTGCTGTCATACACAAAATCGCCTGCTTTCTGCAACGCAGAACTCGCGGTAACGCAATCGGAACTACGATAGGAATTGTGCTGAAAAAGCTCTGCCCGCGCCTCTTCGCGATTCTCACAGGAGGACGATAGCGTTTTCTTTTCTTGTCAGCAC
Source organism: uncultured Treponema sp. (assembly GCA_937901865.1). Lineage (GTDB taxonomy): Bacteria > Spirochaetota > Spirochaetia > Treponematales > Treponemataceae > Treponema_D. The sequence continues at coordinate 3,449 of CALDID010000118.1, read as the reverse complement.
AAACGAAAGATGAAAAAAAGAGTTTTTTGACCACCGTTTTTACTCACCAACGTCAAAAAACTCTTTTTGAGAAAAATAGTTATTTCTGATACGCTGAAAGTAATTCCGCTAAATATGCACTGTCTGTCAATGCACGTTTCACATCATCTTCTCGTCCCTGTGCATACAAAGCCGACAGCACCGCCTGCATAGACGAAATTCCTTCGTTACGCCCCAGTGAAAAGCCTTCTTTTCTACCAAGCAAAACGCCCTCGCTTCGTCCTTCGTTTTTCATTTTCTGCACAAATTCACACACGTTTACACCTCCTTTTTCGCTTTGAGTTTCTTCAATGAACTCCGCCATATCATCAAAAATATCGTCGTCAGAAATCACACGCATTAAATCGATTATCTCTGAAACATACTTGAGTTTCTGTCTGCTCCAATTTTCTCACTTTAATTTTATAATCGCTCACAAAATCTTTCAATCGCTCGTCAATATATAATTTTATTGTCTATAAACAAAAAAACGACTCCCAAAACAAGAGCCGTTTTATAAAAGTATTACCGATACAAAATAAAAATTGTAGGGATTTTATCGATTTCGGGGATTTTTTCTTTTTTCCACTGCGCAATGCTCTTCGTCTTTATCCATTCGACCTCTGTCGTAATGCCAGACGCAATACACAGCATTGTATCGCCTCGACACGAAGCTAAAAGCGACTGTATCATCTTCGTATTGCGGTACGGAGCTTCAATAAAAATCTGACTTTGGCTTTCTTTGTAGATACGGCTTTCCAGCTGCTTTATTTTAGAATTGCGCTCGGCAGGCTTTGCGGGCAAATAGCCGTTAAACGCGAAGTTCTGCCCGTTAAACCCGCTCGCCATAACCGCCATTATGATAGACGACGGACCCGAAAGCGGCACGACCTTGAGATTTTTCCGATGCGCCATCTCAACCACCATTGCGCCGGGGTCAGCCACCCCAGGACAGCCCGCCTCCGAGATTACGCCCATCGGCTCGCCCTGCGCTAATGCGTCAAGATAATTCCCAATGTCTTTTTGCTCGGTATGCTCGTTAAGCTCATAGAACGTCAGCGTGTCGATGTCAATAGTTTTATCAACCTTTTTCAAGAACCGACGCGCCGAACGGATATTTTCAACAATAAAATGCTTGATTGCTACAACAATATCGTGATTATGGTCGGGCAACACCGCAGAAATAGCAGTATCGCCCAACGGCACAGGAATAAGGTAGAGCGCAGGATTTATCATCTTTTCACCAATTTCTTCGCCGCGGTGCGCCAATATTCCTCTGGCTCACACTCCGAAAGAATCAAAAACAGATTTTGCGAAAAATTTTCGTTGCCCAACTCAGATACTTTGAGCGCAAAATCATAAAAATGTTCCCACACGCCGTTATCAATTCCCCACTGCACAATATCGCTGTATTTTGAGATTTCCACAAAAAAATCGCGCAGGGTCGTGTATTTGTAATCAGAATCGCGGTCAGAAATAATCGTTGAAATATGATTTGTCGCCGCAATCATTCCGTACGCCAACATCGTAAGCGACTTCGACTTTTCGCCGTGGTCTGCATAAAACTCCGAGAGCTTATAACACGCCAAAACGCTTCGCACATTGCCCGAGCGATACATCTGGAAAAATCGGTCTGGGCTCATAGACTTCGGGCGGCTCAACACCTGCGAAAATGAATTGGAAAAACCTGCGTCCATAAACGTCTTATCCGAGTTCAGCACGAGCAAAAGCGTTTTTTCGTAGCGGTCTTCATTGCCCGTCATTATTGCTAAATCCGCCATCGAATACAAAATATCGTATTTTTCATCGGGCACGTCGAGTTTATCCGCGAGCTTCCACGCCTTGTCGTAATACCGATACGCAAAATCGTACTCGCCCTCAATCTGATACACCTTGCCGATAAGATATTCCGCCTCGGGATAATCGCGCCGATTTTCCGCAAACGCCCGCAATTCCGCAACCGAATTATTGAAATATTCCGCCGAATACATATTCACAAAATAATCCAAAATTGACTTTGCGTCGCGAAGCCCGTCTTCCTGCAACGCGGCAAGCACTTTTTCAATATCGTCGCCCGCGTGCTGAATCGACGAAACGTGAAACGCCGAATTCAAAACATAGGTATACCATTCACACTGCGCAATCCGATTTTGCTTTGCATTTTCCGAAAGCCTGAGTGCATCGCCGTAATTGCCGCTTTTGTACGCAATACGCGCCTTTTCAAGCACACGCCACGGCTCTTCTTCCGTCTTTAACTTTTGCGGAGTTTGAGAATAGACTGCAACACAACAAAACAAAGTAACTATAATAGAAAGAAAATAAAAAATACGTTTCACAGAGTTTCTAGCTCCTCACTAAATACTCTATCGGCATCTTTCGCGTCGATTGTGCGTATAATTTTGCCTTTCTTGAAAATAAGCGCCTTGCCGTCGCCGCCCGCAATGCCAATATCGGCGTGTTTGCCCTCGCCGGGACCGTTCACGATGCAGCCCATAACCGCAACCGTGATGTTTTTATCCATCGCCAGCAGTTTTTTCTGCCAGCGGTCAACGAACGAATGAACATCAAAGCCGATTCTGCCACAGCGCGGACACGACACAATCGTAACGCCGCCCGCGCGCTTTCCACATTCGTGCAGGATTTCCCGCCCCGTAATCACCTCGTTTTCTGGGCTTGACGACAGACTGACGCGGATTGTTGAACCGATACCCTCGTTCAAGAGCGCGCTGAATGCAAGCGTGCTTTTCACAATCCCCGTGATGAGCGGACCTGCTTCCGTTACGCCGATATGCAACGGAATATCATATTTAGCCGCAAAAGCCTCGTTCGCTTCAATCGTTTCCTGAACCGAAGACGCTTTCATACTTACCACCACATCGCCAAAATTAAGCTCGTCAAAAATTGCAACTTCCCGCGCCGCCGTTTCTGCCAACGCAACCGCACGGCTCATCTCCCCCGTTTCCACCTTGGCTTCAAGGTCTTTGGGCAGACTTCCCGTGTTCACTCCGATACGAATCGCCACGCCTTTTTCCTTACAGCCGTTCACCACCGCTTCCACGCGCTCACGGCTTCCGATGTTGCCCGGGTTAATGCGAATCGCCGCCACTGGACCTTCAAGGCACTTGAGCGCAAGGCGATAATCAAAATGAATATCCGCCACGAGCGGCAGAGAAGTCGCCTTGCAAATCTCGATAAAACTTTCCGCGCTCGCCATATCGGGCACCGCAAAGCGCACGATGTCGCAGCCAATCGTTTTAAGCTCGGCGAGTTTTTCGCGAATGGTCTCAAGCCGCGCCGCATCGTCTTTCACGAAATCACGAAGCCTGCAATACTGGAAGCCATAGAGCACCCTCGTCAGATCGACCTCAACCTGGTCAACGCCCAGCAGGCCCGTCGCGTGCTCGACCGCCTGGTAGGTTTCAAGCTGTCGC
>CALDID010000117.1 GCA_937901865.1 uncultured Treponema sp. | reverse complement strand
GCAATGACATAAAGCCGAGTACGGAACTGACATACTGTTTCCGAACAGGTCTAATCAATTAAAAAGAATTATTCAAAAAATCAAGCGTATAAAATGTATAGAGAGAAACGGCTTGTATCAAAGAATCCTCTTCTATATCAAAACTAGAATCGTGATGAGCAAGCGTTGTTTCTTTCTTTTGTGGGTTCGCTGTACCAAAATACGCATATACACCTGGCACTTTTAGGATATATTCCGCAAAATCATCACCACCCAAAGACGGCTCTCTTTCTGTTATAACATTTTCAGCACCAAAAATCCTAATAGCAGTTTTTTGAGCCTCCGCCGTAGCATCTTTATCGTTTATCAGAGGCGAAGCATAATCTTTGTACTCCACTTCAGCCGTTCCGCCAAACATACTCGCTGTTTTACAAGCAATATCACAAAGAAGCACTTTCGTTCTCTCTCTCACCTGCGGTGTCAAAGCGCGTATTGTCCCCTCCAATTCAGCTTTTTGCGCCACAATATTATATGTATCTCCTGCTTTTATCGTTCCAATGCCAACGATGATATTATCCATCGGAGAGGAAAGGCGAGAGGTAATCGCCTGCGCAGAAATAACAATTTGGCTTGCAATATACACCGCATCAACTCCAAGCTGTGGAGTTGAAACGTGAGCAGAGTGTCCGTTCACTTTGATTTTGAAATAATCAACACTTGCATTATTTGAACCAGCTACAAGGGCGATATTGCCAGCTTTTAGATTAGAAGCCGCGTGTATACCAAAAGACCTGTCAGCTCCGTCAAGTAGACCGCTTTTAACAAACACTTTTCCGCCATACGCTATTTCCTCGCCAGATTGAAACGTTATGCGCACTGTGCCAGAAAAATCATCTCTATGCTTACTCAATATGCGGCAAGCTCCGAGAAGTGCTGCTGTATGAGCGTCATGACCGCAAGCGTGCATTCTATTCGGAATTGTTGAAGTATATGAGCAAAGATGCGTTTCCTGAATAGGAAGAGCGTCTATATCAGCCCGCAGAACAATCGTTTTCCCCTCTCCTCTGCCCTTGATTTGTGCATAAACACCAGTTTCCGCAACTCTTTTATGTTCTATCCCCAGCTTATCGAGTTCACTTTCTATCTTCTCTGCTGTCAAAAACTCTTCTTTGCCCACTTCTGGATATTTATGAAAATGCCGCCTTAGCTCTACGACATATTCATGGTCAGCTTTTATTTCCTCAAAAATCTTCTCATCGCTTGCTCTCATTTTTTCCGCTCACTTGCAAACCTATCCTTACCAGCGAACAGCCTTATCAACTTTCTTCACAGTTTCAGCTGCCTGTGCTGCGCTCACTTGTGAATACGGAAATGAAGGAAAGAATGATTCTGAAAACTTTGCAAGAATATACTCTGCAACCGTTTGCGTCTGAAACGCTTTCACGATTTTTTGATACACTTCATTATCTTTATCTTTTGTACGAGAAACGATAATATTCACATACGGATTATTTCCATCTTCACTTTGCTTTTCAATGATAAGCCCGTCGCGGCTCGGAACAAGACCTGTCGGAATAGCATACGTTCCGTTAATCGTAGCCCCTGCATAATCATTCAAGGTCTGCGGCAATGTATTTGCTGTTTGCGGAACAACTTCCACATTATAAATAAACGTTGTAATATCTTTTAGCTCAGGTGTATAGCCTGCCTCTGCGTCTACTGCAATAAGCCCCGCAGTTTCAAGCAGCTTTATACCTCGGCTCAAATTCGTGCCATCGCTCGGAATTGCAAACTTCAAAGCTCCTGCTTTCACCGTGTTCGTACCGTTTAAGCCAGCCGCAGCTTTTATTTCTTCAAGGCTCTTATACTTCTTTGAATACAGCGTAAGCGGCGCAATCAGCGTATCACCAATAACAGTCAGCTTATATCCATTCTTTTGGATTTCGTTATTCAAATATGCCTTGTGCTGAAAAGAATTGATGTCAATATCTCCAGAATTAAGAGCTTCGTTCGGCAAATTATACGCGCTGAATTCCACAAGCTCCAGCTTTATGCCGCTTTTCTCTTGGTCAAGCACATATTGCACCGCTTTCCAATGGTCATTTGACGCACCGCACACACCGACTTTCACCTTTTGTGTCTTTGGCTTTTTCGCCGCAAATCCACTGCAGAGCGCAATGCTTCCAATAAGAAGAAATGCAAAAACCTTCTTTGTAATGATACCTTTTCTCATAAATCACCTCCCTTATGAGATTCGTTATATATCGTATGTCTAAATAATTCTCTGTTTGTCGTCTTTTTTGCAAACAGAGAACCGACAAATTGCAATAAACAGATGAATAAAAGTAACACAATTATACACGCATAAATAATATCTTGATGATTTAGCCCTTGACCATAGTTAATAGCAAAATCTCCTAAGCCTCCAGCTCCCACAGCTCCCGCCATCGTTGTAAGCCCTACAAGCGAAATCGCCGTAATCGTGGTAACGCGGATAAGTTCGGGAACACTTTCGTGCAAATACACTCTAAAAATCAGCCCAAATGTGCCGCTTCCCATACTGCGAGCAGCTTCTGCTTTTCCAGAATCAACATTCTCTAAAGCTGTTTCCACTTGCCGCGAAAAAAACGGAACTGTTCCAAAGACCAACGGAATGATAGCCCCTTTTACTCCTATCGCCGTACCGACGACAGAACGAGTAAACGGAATTAAAAAAACTAACAGAATGACAAACGGAATAGAACGAAACAGATTTATAATAACGCTTGTGATTGTATACAAAACTCTGTTAGGTTTAATGCCGTCTTTTTTGAACACAATCAAAAGCACCCCAAAACAAAGCCCCAACACAAATGAGATTATTCCAGATATAATAAACATCTGAAATGTCGCAACACAGTTATTTAAAAACTTATACCAATATGAATACAAATTCGGAAATAGTTTTTCTATAATGCTATTCATAATTTATACCTCTGTAATGCGCACTTTTTGGCTTTCGATATATGAAAGAGCAGCTTTTCTGTTTAGCTCTTCTCCTTTTATCTCAACAATTATTTCCCCAAGCGGATAGCCTTGTATCATATCAACATTTGCTAAAACGATGTTAAGATACACAGAAAACTTTTGCGATACTTGAGAAATAAGCGATTCTCCCACAGAATCTTTTAAGAATGTCAGTTTCAACAGTTTCCCGCCATGCGCTTTATCAAACATACGCTCATCATTTGCCAGACTGTCGATTTTCGCTAATGTCGATTGAGATAAAATAAATTTCTTTGTAATCTCTTGCTTCGGCTCGGCAAAAATCGAATAGACATCGCCTTCTTCAACTATTCTGCCTTTTTCCATAACTGCAACACGATGACAAATCGATTTAATCACGCTCATTTCATGCGTAATGATAATGATAGTAATTCCCAGTTTTTCATTGAGCTTTTTCAGTAAATCAAGAATAGCCGCTGTTGCTTCGGGGTCTAATGCACTTGTCGCTTCATCAGACAACAGCACTTTCGGATTATTTGCTAAAGCGCGCGCAATAGCCACTCTTTGCTTTTGACCTCCCGAAAGCTCGCACGGATACACATCTCTTTTATCACTTAAATCCACTAATTCTAATAACTCACAAACCCTCTTATGTATTTCTTTTTTTTTAAGTCCTGTGAATTTGAGCGGATATGCAATATTATCAAACACGGTAGAGCGGTCAAGCAAATTGAAATGCTGAAAAATCATTCCAATGCCACGCCGTATAGTTTTCATTTCGTGATTCGTCTTTTTGTGAAACACACCATTTTCATCAAGATAGGTAAGTACATCGCCGTTTACGCTTATTTCTCCAGAATCAGGGATTTCCAAAAGATTTATACAGCGCACAAGAGTAGACTTTCCCGCCCCAGAATAGCCGATAACTCCGTAAATGCAACCGTCTTCGATTTCTATTGATACATTATTGAGAGCATGTACATCATTGTTTTTAATATGATACGTTTTTGAAACATCTTTTAGTTTTATCATATTCCCCACCTATCATCTAATAAATAGATACAATGAGAATATAAGCATTTTCATAGATAGTCAATAATATTTATCACATAAAAGTCTTTATTTTTCATACTAAAAAAACTATACAAAGATATAGATAAACTCTATTAAAAAGCCTGTAGCACCAAACAAGAAAAACACAAGTTAGCTCAATGCGACAGGCACAAACACGAGAATGAGAAAGGCTGTCGCATTGTAATGAGAAAGGGTGTCGCACGAGAATGAGAAAGACTGTCGCATAAGAGCGAATGAGAAAGGCTGTCGCAAAAATAGTGTAGCAAACCGCTGTTAGCAGCATACTACACTATATAAATGGTTGAGTAAGAATAAAATTGAATTACGATAAAAATCAGCGAGAAATAAGGTGAGCCCAAGACACTCCTTCGCCTGAAGTTACATCGTTTGTAAGAGTTGCACCTAGAATAGTGGAAAGGTATTCAGGAGATAAGCCGACTGATAACACTTTTTCGGTTCGCAAGATGCTTACATCTTCCCTCTTTATCACCTCTCCTTTTTTCATATCGTGCAAAAAATGAATAGAACGGTTCGTTCTGCCATAATTCTCTCTTTCGCTCTTTGCAAGCCGTTTATAGCCCGTTCCAAGCACGCACTTCACTTTTTCCTCGCCGTATAAATCACTCATCTGCTTTATCGCGATTTTTCTTCCCTCTTCCGCTCCGTATCGCTTTAAAAGAGCTTCTGTCTGATGAACGCTATAGACCATATTTGCAAACTCGTCGATTTCAAGAGCTACAGGGTCATCAAGTCCGCTCGTTTTCTTGCTCAGCGTGATGTGCTTTTCGATAACGCAGCCGCCCATAATCACTGACAGCACAGGAACAAGCACAGGGTCAAGGCTATGGTCGCTTATTCCTGTCTTGATACCAAAAATATCGTGGAGAGTTTTCACAAGGCGCACATTATATTCAGCCTCTGGCGCAGGATAGCTTGTGATACAATGCAATAGCGTGAATTGAGAAGCGTTTTCAGACAATGGATTAAAATCGAGTACGTCGAGAGCTTTTTCTATATCAGCTAACTTTGACACCCCAGAAGACAAGACAACAGGCGTTTTTAATCCGTTATCAATAGCTGTTTTTAGCTCTTGAAGAAGCGGAAAATGATTTAATTCGGGAGAAGCAATTTTTATTACATCGCCATTGATTGCGATAAGCTCTTTTAAGCTCTTTATGCCAAAAGGTGAACACACAAACTGTACGCCGAGTGTATGCGCATAATCACGACACCTTAAAAAGAAATCATTTGCAACTTCAAGTTCTTTAAATCGGTCATATAAGCGTATGTGCCCTGTCGGCAAGTTTACAATTCCTGTGTTTTCGTGCAAAATCTCATCTGCATATACCCACTGAAACTTTACAGCATCAGCTCCAGCCTTAGCAGCCCCTTCCATAAGAGCTTTCGCCTTTTCAAAAGACCCATTATGAGCCGTTCCTATCTCTGCAATAATCATAAGTGAAGTATATTAGCATAATACCGCCTTGTCAAACCGTGTCTTTGACATTACAATATAAAGTATTGTGGCTTATACTATAGCAGTAAAAGATGCCGATATGCTCAAAAGCATTTGCGGCACTAACGACAGCAATTTAAAACTCATAGAAGAAACACTTGGAATGCAAATATTCTATCGAGGCAACGAAATCTCTATTGAAACCGACGAGAGAGAAACGATAGACAAGTTTCGCTTTATCATCGACCGTCTTAGCGACGAAATCGCAGATGGAAACGACGATGAAGATTTACTTTCTTCTATTCTTAATATAAAAGGCTTTTCTCTCTCTTCAATCGCAATACAGATTCCTGGCAGCTTGAAAAAAGTTTTTCCAAAGACAGAAAATCAAGCAGCGTTAATGAGGGCTTTGAAAAGCAGCGATATGGTCTTTGCAGAAGGACCTGCTGGCAGCGGAAAAACATTTCTTGCAATGGCAGAAGCCTTGTATGAAGTGTTGACTCACAAAAAAAACGGGATTGTTTTAACACGCCCCGTAGTTGAAGCAGGAGAGAATTTGGGCTTTTTGCCAGGAGATTTAGCAGACAAGATAAACCCGTATTTAAGACCGCTCTACGACGCAATAAATACGCTTTTGCCGCGCGAAACAGTAAAGAAATTAACAGAAAATGGCGTTATAGAAATAGCTCCTTTAGCATATATGCGAGGAAGGACAATAAATAACAGTGTAATCATACTTGATGAGGCGCAGAATACAACGAAGGAACAAATGAAAATGTTTCTCACTCGTATGGGCGAAGATTCTAAAGTATTTATCACAGGCGACGTTACGCAAGTTGACTTACCGCAACGGCTTCCATCGGGATTAGCTCACGCAATGAAGTTGCTTTGTGCTATTCCTGAAATAAAAATGGTACGGCTCTCTAGCGATGATGTCGTAAGAAATCCCTTAGTAAAGAAGATAGTGCAGGCTTATGAAGATGCAGAATAACAAGAAACGTATGTTTGCAGATTTTGCTTTTACTGCAGAAAAGTTTATAAGAGAACACAAAGTGCTTTTAATCGCATTCATTGTGTTTTTTGCTTCTGTTTCAGTTCTGAATTTTGTAGATACGTCTACATCGGAAACGGTTGAATCGTTTAGAATTGAAGACTTTGAAGAAGGTGCGATTGCCGACAGAAATATTTACGCACGCACCACCTTAGAGCCAGATATTGCAAACCCCGTAAGCATTCAAGAGGGCGAGAGAATTATTCACAAAGGCTTTAAGATTACGGCAGAAGAATACAGCAAGCTAAAAAAGCTCGCAGAAGCCCCGTCATACATTGATTACCGCGCATTTGCAGATATTGAACTCTTTTTATTATTGGTCTTTGCCTTTTATTTCTTTTTGTTCACTCCTGTTTTATTGAAGCGCACTGTAGAGATGACAGAGCTTATCTTGCAGGGTGTATTATTAGTATTCATCTATGCTTGCACGGTGTTCGGCGGCAAAGTGCATTTCTTTTCTTCTGTATATACGCTTCCAATCCTTATTCCCTCTTCGTTCTGTGTCTTTTTAATTGCTATTTTGTACGGACAAACATCGGCTGTTTATTTTTCGATTATTTCGGCGATGATAACGTATGCGGCGGCAAAGTTTCAGATTGTGCCGTGCTTATTCACTCTTGCGTCGGGAATTGCGGCTTCTCGCATTGTCAGAAAGATAGAGAAGCGAACAGATATGGTCTTCTCTTCACTTTTGCTTTGCGTGCTGAATATGGTGTTTATGTCCGTCTTGAAAATCATATTCAACGACAATTTCTCTGACGCGATTTTCTCGCTTTTAGGAGTTGCACTCAATGGATTTATCGCAGGCATTTTAGCTCTCGGATTTATCACACCGCTTGAATCTATGCTCAATACTGCAAGCGTGTTTCGCCTTATGGATTTAAGCAACACGAATACGCCTTTATTAAGCAATTTGATGATTACAGCAAGCGGAACGTATCAGCACAGTATGATGGTTGCGCAATTAGCCGAAAATGCGTGCAGACAAATTGGAGCAAATGCCCTTTTAGCCCGAGTCGCCTCGTATTATCACGACATAGGCAAAATGGACCACAGCGATTATTTTACCGAAAACCAAAAGGGAGAGAATCCGCACGATGAATTAAATCCTTCTCTTTCGCTTACGATAATCCGCACACACGTTAAATTAAGCGTTGAAAAAGCTACTGAACAGCATTTGCCAGAAGCCGTGATAAAAATTATTTCAGAGCATCACGGAAATTCAGTGATAAAATGGTTTTACGAAAAGGCAAAAAAAGACGACCCAAATGTAAGGGAAGAAGATTATTCGTATTACGGGGATTTGCCTTCAACGAGAGAAAGCGGAGTAGTTATGCTTGCAGATACGGTTGAAGCTGCGTGCAAATCGCTTGACAAACCTTCAGTTTCGCGCCTCGACAGCTTTATTCAAATGCTTATCGACAAAAAAGTAAACGAAGACAGACAACTTGATAACTGTCCGCTTACTTTTAAAGACTTAAAGAAGATAAAGGATTCTTTTGTTCAGATTCTTGCAGGCTACTATCATTCAAGAGTGAAGTATCCTGGACAAAAAGAAGAGGAAGAAAAAGAAAAGGAAGCGGAGGAAAAGAAAAATGAATAGATTTTTTGTTTCTATGGAAGACGGACTTAAAGAGCCGAGCTGGATTGGCAATGTAGAGCCATATATGAGCCTTGTTACACAAGAAATCGGCTATGATGATGAGGAAGTGAGCATTGCATTTTGCACTGATGCTTTTATCCAGAAGCTCAACAAGCAGTATCGCGATATTGACAGTGCGACAGATGTGCTTTCGTTTGAAGACGGAGAGGAATACACCGACGAAGACGGAGTGAAATGGTTTTCGGCAGGAGATATAATCATCAGCCTTGAAACATTGCCGAAGAATGCAGAGTATTTCGGCGTAAGCGAAAACGACGAGCTAAAGCGGCTCTTGCTTCACGGCTTATTGCACCTAAACGGCTATGACCACGGGGAAGAACATGTTGAGCCGAATGTAGAGCCTACAAACGAAATGCTTTCTTTGCAAGAAAAGACTTTGAAGAAATTTGCCGATTATAAGATAATACAATAGACCTGTTCGATAATTGTCATTATCGGGCTCGACCCGATAATCTTTTTGCCTATATTGCAATAGATTGCCGTATCAAGTACGGCAATGACATACTGTTTCCGAACAGGTCTAATAGAGGAAGATAATGAGTTTGTTTAATTTTGGAAAGAACAAAGAAGAAGATTCTGCCAAGCAGGCTTCTTCTGATGACAGTAGCGGCTCTTCGGATAATTCGAATTTAGAAGCTGCTCTAAACAAAGACAAAAAAGATATGATTCGGGGAATCGAAGATTTATCAGAAACGACGGTAAAAGAAGTAATGATTCCGCGAATTGATGTGGATTTTCTTTCGATAGATACTCCTCAAGATGAGCTTATGACAAAAATTGCTGCAAGCGGTCATAGCCGTTTTCCAGTCTATTCAGAATCAGTCGATAATGTGATAGGTGTTTTGTATGTCAAAGACCTTATCAACGCATTTTCCCGACACGAAAGCGTCGATTTGAATCGCATAATCCGCAAAGCATATTTCATTCCAGAGTCTAAACGAATTGACAGCCTTTTGAGAGAGTTTAAGAGAAAGCATTTGCATATTGCAATCGCTATCGATGAATACGGCGGAATGAGCGGTATTGTATGTATGGAAGACATCATTGAAGAAATCGTCGGCGATATTCAAGACGAGTTTGACAACGAAAACGACGATATTTCTAGTGTCGGCGAAAATATTTGGCTGTGCGAAGCGAGAGTAGACTTAGACGATGTAAACGAAACAATCGGCGCAAAACTGCCTGCGGAAGATTTTGACACACTCGGCGGCTTTGTGTTTGATTTGTTCGGGAAAATACCTGTAAAATACGAAAAAGTATCTTGGCATGATTTTGATTTTATCGTGCAAGATATGGAAGGACACCGCATAAACGTAATTAAGGTGATACGGCGTAATTCTGCCGATAATGAGGACGGGGGAAAATAATGGGTGTATATAGAAAATGTGCTTTAGGATTTCTCGCGTTTGCCCTTGCCATTGCAGAGCCTGCGATTGCGGCAACAAAGAGCGCACAGGATTATTACAACGATGGATTTGAAGCGCAAAGCGAAGAAAATTGGTACAGAGCAGTAGAAGCGTATCAAGAAGCACTGCAAAAAAACACAGCGTACGGCGATGCGTGGTATAACCTTGCATTCTGCACCTATCAGCTTGAAGAGTATGATTTAGCATTAACATATCTTCAGTCGGCAGAAAAATATTCTCGCTCGTATGCAAGTATTCAGAACTTGAAAGGTATGATTTATATCGCACTCGGTCGCTTTGACGAGGCGCGCGATATTTTCAATGCGATATTAAAGAAGTATCCAAACGATGTAGATGCTCGTTTCGGGCTTGCAGAATTGGATTTGTTCACAGGCTCTCTTTCTGGCGCAGAAAAATACTATCTTGCCGCTTTGGACAGGCAGAGAACAAATAGAAATGCGCTCTTGTCTTTAGCTCTTGTCAGCATGGAAAAGGGCAACTACGACACAGCACGTTCTTATATCAATACGGCTTTGCGCGTTCATTCAGGAGATGCAGTCGTACACTATTTGGCTTCTTACATTATGGCGAAGCACGGCGAATTGAGCGATGCAGAAAGACAAGCCCGTGCCGCTGTGCAAATTAGAGCCGATTACGACAAAGCGTATGAGCTTTTAGCCTCTATTCTCTATGAATCAAAGCGATATAATGAAGCGATTGATATTTGTGATTATCGCATTGGACGAAACAAGAAATGTTCTTCAGCGTGGTACTTAAAAGGCTTGTGTCAAAAAGAGCTTGGAAAGATAGATGAGGCTGTTCAAACATTTGAAGACGGTGTCAGAGCCGACCCGTACGATGAAATGATGAGAGCAGCCCTTGAATTGCTCATTACGCAGACAATCGACATAGAAGATTCACGCCGACCGAGTTGGGCAGAGTATCATATCAATCGCGCAAAAGAATACGAGCGAAGATTCGACGGTCCTCAATCACGATTTGAGTATCAAAGAGCTCTGCGTCTTGACCCGCTAAACTCGATGGCACGAACAGCATTTGCAAGAATGTTAAGCCGCGACGGGTTCAACGAAATGTATCTTTCGCAGCTCAAATTTATCGAAGAGCAGCGCAAAAAGACGGCGAATGAAAGTGAAACGCTTTCTGACACACAGAAATATGAGCTCACTCGCAATGCGTACACAATGGAAGCACTTGACGCATTGATGAAGAACTCTCTTGCGACAAAATGGAATGTGCAGCCGTTTTATTTAGACAAAATCCGCTGGCGCATAGGGCTGTATTACACGCCGTCTACCGCGCATTTTATCCACCCAGACGCAGAGAGAATTACCGCCGAGATGAGTGCAGATATTTTCTCTGGAGTTGCAACAACCGTGGTTGAAGCGGCAAGCTCCGCCGTAAAAGGCTACGGAGAAGCGTATTCGTTGGCGCGAAAAGAAGGCAGAGATTACTTTGTCATGATGAAAGTCGATGAAGATGACCGCTCTTTCACGATTGACGCGACGATTTACTCCGCTCGCACAGGCTCTGAAGTTACTTCGTTCACGGTTTATCGCACAGGCAATGACAAAATGGCTTCTGCGCTCCGCAAATTCCGCCAAAGCATACTCGACATCTTGCCAGTGCGCGGAAAAGTGCTTAACAGAAGCAACGACACGCTTTTAATCGACGTGGGAAAAAGCGAAGGCATTATCAACGGCTCTCGTTTCGTCGTGCTTAAATCGGGAGGCGTTCGCACCGCAGACACAGGGCGCGGCTTAATCTATCGCGACGAAGATGTGTTAGGCGATTTGAGCATTACGCAGACAAGCGAAGAGATTGCAGAGGGCGAGTTCAAGCGAAAGGGATTTTATGACAGGCTCAACATCGGCGATGAGGTTGTTTTGATTTCTCTGACCGACGAAGAAGATGAAAAAGCAAAGTCATCGCTCACGCTCAGCGGCGCGCACGTTGTTGTCAACGAAAATACAGCGGCATTGCAAGACACCGCACCAGCCGCGAATGTAAACGGCGAAAAGATAACTGGCGAAAACGCTTCTGATATGTCTGCATCGGTGAAAGCCGACCTCGTTCCAGACGTGAAGAACCGCACTTCTTCCCTCATATCCCTCATTCGAAGCATTTACTAGCAGCCACAGGCTGTTTTTCACCCATAGGGTGTTTTATAAGACGGTGCTTATCGCTAAAATCCTTCTCATAGACAATGAGGGGGATTTTTTATGCGATTTTGAAAAGCACGCTATGCGCGGTATTTTCTTTTTTTAATCGTATACACAATGGAAAAAAACATATACAATAGTTTTTATGGCAGATATACATGTTTTTCCTGATGCACCCGAAGGAACTCCCAAAAGCAACTTCGTGCATCTCCACGTACACTCAGATTATTCGCTTCTTGACGGAGCAAGCAAACTTGATACATTGATAGCGCGGGCAAAAGAACTCAATATGAGTGCCCTCGCGCTCACCGACCACGGAAATATGTTCGGCGTGCTGAACTTTGAGCATATATGCCACGCCAACGGCATAAATCCAATCGTCGGCGAAGAGTTTTACGTCGCATACGGCTCTCATCTCGAAAAAAACGACGTGCCGTATTCCAAAAAAGGCGAGGGCGGCGACCGACATTCCCATTATTTTCACCTCATTTTGCTCTGCGAAAACGAAACGGGCTACAAAAATATGTCGTGGCTTTCCTCAATCGCGTACACAGAGGGATTGTATTACGGAAAGCCGAGAATCGACTTTGAGCTATTGAAAAAATATCACGAGGGCTTAATTTGCCTTTCGGCGTGTATTCAAGGCGAGCTGCCGCAGCTGCTTTTGGCAGGAATGGACGAGGAAGCGGAAAAATTAGCTCTCGCATATCAAGAACTCTTCGGCAAAGACCACTATTACATTGAATTGCAAGACCACGGGCTTGAAGACCAAAAAACAGTCGCCAAAAAGCTCATCGCGCTTGCAAAAAAGCTCGACATTCCGATGGTGGTAACGAACGACGTGCATTATTGCTACAAAGAGGACGCAGAAGCTCAAGACGCGCTCCGCTGTATCGGATTCAAGAAGCTCTTAGACGAACCGCATCAAACAATGGGCGAAGGCAGAAGCGAATGGTACTTGAAAGACGAAAGCGAAATGCGCTCTCTCTTCCCCGATTATCCTGAGATGATTGACAACACGATGAAAATCGCGAATATGTGCAATCTCACGATTCACCAATACAAAACGCAGGAACTCAAGGCGTGTTTGCCGCGATTTGAGCTGCCAAAAGAGTTTCAGACGCACGGCGACGATTACACGAAAAATCAAGACGACTATGTGCGCTATTTGGTCGAAGAGGGACTGAAAAAACGCTATCCCGAAATCACGCCTGAGATTCGTGAGCGCGCAGAATACGAACTCGGCATTATTTTCAATATGGGATTTTCGGGCTACTTCCTCATCGTGTGGGAATTCATCAACTGGGCGAAAGAACACAAGAAGCCGATTGGTCCGGGACGCGGTTCAGGCGCAGGAAGCCTCGTCGCGTACGCAATGACGATTACCGACATCGACCCTTTCAAATACAAACTGATTTTCGAGCGATTTTTGAACCCAGAACGCGTATCTATGCCAGATTTCGACGTGGATATGGACTTCGATTATCGCCAAGACATCATTCAGCACACGCGCGATTTGTACGGCGACGCGCAAGTCGGGCACATCGTAACATTCGGCACACTAAAACCAAAGCAAGCAATCGCGGACGTGGGGCGCGTTCTGGGAATTCCGCTTTCTGAAGTGAATATGCTCAAAGCCTGTATCCCCGACAGCCCAAAAGCCAAGCTCAAGGACGCATTCGAGCCGCCGAACGAGAAGTTCCCCGACGGAGGCAAGCTCATTCCATACAAAGACGACCCCAAATATGCGCGCCTTTTCAAATTGGCGAAAAAACTCGAGAACGTCAACCGCAACACAGGTCTTCACGCGTCGGGAATGGTTATCGGATTAACCGCGCTTCCCGATTGGGCACCGATTTTCAAAGACCCAAAGACGGGCGAAGTCGGCGTGCAGTACACGATGGACATCATTGAGCCGTGCGGACTTGTTAAGTTCGACTACCTCGGCTTAAAAACCCTTTCTCTCATTCGCTACACCGAAAACATCATCAACAAGCACCGAAAGCCCGGCGAGCCTGAGTTTAGCACGGAAAAGGTGAGCGAGGAAGACGAAGCGACGTTCGACCTCTTCTGCCGCGGCGACACGGTGGCGGTGTTTCAGTTTGAAAGCCCGGGCATGCAGAAGATTTTGCGCCAAGCCAAACCGCGCCGCCTCGAAGAGCTGGTTGCATTGAACGCGCTTTATCGTCCAGGCCCGATGGATTACATTCCGAACTACATCGACGGAAAATGGAAGCCCGAAACCGTGCATTATCCCGACCCGTGTCTTGAAGACATCTTGAAAGAAACGTACGGCGTTATGGTTTATCAAGAGCAGGTTATGCAAGTATCGCAGAAAATCGCAGGTTTCTCCCTCGGAGGCGCGGATATGCTCCGTCGTGCGATGGGAAAAAAGAAGCCTGAGGTAATGGCTGGAAAGAAAATCGAGTTTGAGGAAGGCGCGGTCAAGCAGGGCTTCACGAAAGAGCACGCAGACGAAATCTTTGATATTATGATTCCGTTCGCGGGCTACGGTTTCAACAAATCGCACGCGGCGGCGTACTCGGTTGTCGCGTATCGCACGGGCTGGCTCAAATGCCACTATCCTGCCGAGTTTATGGCAGCGAACCTCACCAACGAAATCACCTCGACCGACGGACTTCCTGCATATATTGAGGAGGCGCGCAGAATGGGCATTCCCGTAGACCCGCCCGACGTGAATAAAAGCGATAGCGACTTTGATGTCGTCAATGGACACATCATTTTCGGCTTCCGCGGCATTAACGGAATGGGAACAGGCGCGGCGCAGGCGATTATCGACGAGCGAAACGCAAACGGAGAGTACAAAAGTTTCATCGACTTCCTTGAAAGAGTGGACGGCTCAACCGTAAACAAAAAAGCCCTTGAAGGTTTAATCAAAACAGGCGCGTTCGACTCTCTCGGACAAAATCGCCCGACGCTTTTGCAGAACCTTGAAGGCGCAATGCGTTACGTTGCCGCCAAAAAGGAGGGCGAAGAGGCAGGACAGGCAGATTTATTCGGAGAAGCGGGCGAAAAATCTATCGAAGATTTCAAGTTTGAAGAAGTGGCGGATTGGGAGAAAATGGAGAAGCTCAACATCGAAAAAGAGTTTATCGGCTGTTTCCTCTCTGGACACCCTCTCGACGACTATCGCGACGTTATCGAAAAGCGTTCGACGTGCAATTCGACGACGATAGAGCGTTGTGCAAAGCAGGCGGCAGCGGAAATTGCGGCGAAAGCAGGAAGCAAAGCGCGCGGGGCAAAATCGAGCGACACCGTCTACACCGCAATCGGAATGATTAAGGATTTGAAGCCGTACACCACCAAAAAAGGCACGGAAATGGCGTGGGCGAGCTTGTACGACTTCACAGACAAAATCGAAATCACGTTTTTCCCGTCTGTCTGGGAGAAAGCAAAGCCTGTGATTGCGGAAGAAAAAGTCGTCGCGCTACGAGGCAAAGTTGACCCGCCGAACGAGCGAAACGAGCACCCGTCTTTCTTGGTTGAAGAGGTGATTGACATCGACAACCTCAAAGAAATGAGCATCAACGAGATACACATTCAGCTTGAGAACAAGATTTCTTCTGCGCGCGACCTTGAGCCGATTAAAAACATTTTATTTGACGCGACGGGCATCGCATCTATATATTTTCATATAGATACCGAAAACGGCGCGTACATCGTGCAGGCGAATAACCAAATGAAAGTGCCGACGAACGACGAGTTTATCACACGGCTTCGCGATTTGCCGCTCGTTACAGACGTTTGGACAGCGTAAAGGGCAATCGCGCATTTTCACACCAATTTTTCAAG
Source organism: uncultured Treponema sp. (assembly GCA_937901865.1). Classification (GTDB taxonomy): domain Bacteria; phylum Spirochaetota; class Spirochaetia; order Treponematales; family Treponemataceae; genus Treponema_D. The sequence continues at coordinate 718 of CALDID010000117.1, read as the reverse complement.
GAGTAACTATGCTTTATACATTATCGTTATTTTTATCTGGCTTAATTTCGATTTACACATTGCTTTGCTTTGTGAGAATATTTTTGACGTGGATACCGCAAGCGGAGTATTCGAGCTTCGGACGCTTCCTCGCCCAAATCTGCGACCCGTATCTAAACATCTTCCGCCGCTTGACCTTTCTCCGCCTCGGTGCAGTCGATTTCACGCCAACCGTCGCGCTGCTGGTTCTCGTCGGCGCATCGAGCGTGATAACAGGTGTCATGCAAGTCGGGCGCATCACGGTTTCGGGCATTTTGGCTATGCTTTTATCGCTGTGCTGGAGCGTCGTAACGTCGATACTCGGCTTCGTGATTATCGTGCTTGTCGTCCGCCTCATCGCGCTCTTCATCTCGCAGAACTACTCTTCGAGCTTCTGGGACACTCTCGACCGCACAATTACGCCCCTCATCTTCCGCATTGCAGGCACATTTTCGCGCACAACCATCCCGTTCAAAACCGCAATCATCATCTCAATCATCGCCCTCGTTCTTTTGACCCTCGGTGGCAACCTCGTGATGAATCTTTTAATCAATATTATCCGCCATATCCCTATTTGATAGATTTGTTTTTTACATTGTTACAAAAGATGCGCTTGACACAATAGACCTGTTCGGAAACTATAGTTTTTTTATGTAGCAAGGGGCTTAAGCCCCTTGTCAAAGCTATATTATCGAACAGG
>CALDID010000116.1 GCA_937901865.1 uncultured Treponema sp. | reverse complement strand
ATAAAACAGGCGCGGCGCGTGCGGAAAACTTTTTTGACAAGATACATCTTTTTGTCGATGAAATGCTGTTACACATTGTATCTTTTATCCACTCGTCCAAGAACCGCATTTGCTCAGGGGTGTAAAACCAATGATATCTCGCCTTTACAAATGCAACACGCGCTCTTTGATTTCCTGCGTGCGTCCCTGATTCCAGAATTGCGTACCGATATAGCCGCAGGTTCTCCGCGCCACGTTCATCGTTGATTGGTCGGTGTTGCCGCACTGCGGACACTGCCACACAAGTTTGTTTTCGCTGTCGGTAACAATGCGGATTTCGCCCGTATAGCCGCACTTTTGGCAACAATCGCTCTTCGTGTTCAATTCCGCATACATAATCTTTTCATAGATATGCTTCAAAAGCGCAATGACCGCAGGAATGTTCCCCTCCATATTCGGCACTTCCACATAGCTCACCGCGCCGCCTGGCGAAAGCTCTTGAAACTGGCTCTCGAACGTCAGCTTTGTAAACGCATCGACCTTCTCGGTAACGTGAATATGATAAGAGTTCGTGATGTAATTTTTGTCGGTAACGCCCTCAATTTCGCCGAAACGCCGCTTTAGGCACTTTGCAAACTTGTACGTCGTCGATTCCATCGGTGTGCCGTAAATCGAAAACGCAATGTTCGTCTTCTCTCGCCACTTGTCGCACGCCTCGTTGAGCGTCTTCATCACACGGAGCGCAAACGGAGTCGCTTCGCTGTCGGTGTGGCTTTTGCCCGTCATATAGCGCACGCACTCGCACAAGCCCGCATACCCTAAGGAAATCGTGGAATAGCCGTTATATAGCAATTTGTCGATGACTTCGCCTTTCTTGAGCCGCGCTAACGCTCCGTTCTGCCACAAAATTGGCGCAACATCGCTCGGCGTGCCTAAAAGCCGCTTGTGCCGTGCCATCAGCGCACGATAGCACAATTTAAGCCGCTCGTCCAAAATCTGCCAGAACTTGTCGTAATCGCCGCCCGACGAACACGCCACGTCCACAAGGTTAATCGTAACCACGCCTTGATTGAACCGCCCGTAAAACTTCGGCTTCCCGTTTTCGTCGCGATACACCGTGAGGAACGAGCGACAGCCCATACACGGATAGCAGTTGCCTTCTTTGAGCGACTTCATCTTTTTTTCGCTGATGTAATCGGGCACCATTCTGCGCGCCGTGCATTTCGCCGCCAATTCAGTGAGATAAAAATACGGCGCGCCTTCGTTGATGTTGTCTTCCTCAAGAACGTAAATCAGTTTCGGGAATGCAGGCGTAACCCAATAGCCAGCCTCGTTCTTTACGCCTTGGTATCGCTGCTTCAAGACTTCCTCAATGATAAGCGCAAGGTCGGCTTTTGTCTGCGCGTCTTTCGCCTCGTTCAAATACATAAACACGGTTACAAAAGGCGATTGTCCGTTCGTCGTCATCAGCGTAACAACTTGATACTGAATCGTCTGCACACCGCGCGTAATCTCGTCCTTGAGCCGCTCGTGCACAATGTGATTGAATTGCGCTTCGGTGTAATACACGCCCGTTTCTTCTTCCATTCGGTGCATTTCGTGCGCGATTTTCTTTCGGCTCACGTCCACGAACGGCGCAAGGTGCGTGAGCGAAATGCTCTGCCCGCCGTATTGAGAACTCGCCACCTGCGCGATAATCTGCGTCGCGATGTTGCACGCCGTCGAAAACGAATGCGGTGTATCGATTCTCGTCCCCGAAATCACCGTTCCGTTCTGCAGCATATCCTCGAGATTAACAAGGTCGCAGTTTCCCGTAACAATGCCGTTTGCAAGCACAAAATTATGCTCGTCGTCCACCTCCAAGCACCACACTTCGTCTTCGCGCGCAAATTCCTTTGAAAGCACCGTATACGCAAAACTAAAATCGGGATTGAACGAAAACAAAATGGTGTACGGTCTTCCGTTCTCGCCTGTGTAATTTGTCTTCTCGCCCGTCAAATCGTTTTCTGCCGTAATGTACAGCCCCGCAACTGGCGCATATTCACGCAAAAAATCAATCACCGTTTTGTTACTGCTTTGGATTCGGTATGTGCGAGAATGAGGATTATTCACCGCCATTTTTCCGTCCGCGCAATACAGCCCGTTCAAAAACGCACGGATTTCCCCCACATTTTTGAACGCAGGGATTTCTTTGTGATAATCGTAGACGACAGCGGATTTATCTCCGTTCTCAAACACCTGCTCGCGCACCTTGCAGCCCGCAATAGAGAACCGCTCAAGCCATTGCGAATCCTTTTCGCCGCACAGCCTGATTCTCGTAGAATTGTTCTGCGTGTCCGCTGCCAAGTATTCCACCGTACCGTCGCCGAGTGCAAAGCCTTTGCACCACAACAGCTTTTCATTTTCGTTGAACGAATGGTAATCCTCGTCTTGATGATACAGCACAGGAGCAGAAACGAGCTTGTCGCCTTCTTTGAGCGCAGTGGTTACCGTGCCGTCAGCAAGATACCAGCGATGATTTTCCGTCGCAAGCACTTGTTGTGTGTGTTCCTTTTTGCTGTTGTAAAACGTGAAGCGATACAGCTTTTGCGTTCCGTATTTTTTCACCGTCGCGCCTTTCCAGTTGCCGTCTTTGGTAAGCACCGCAACGCGCTCGCCGTCAGAAAAATCCGCGAAAGAGCGCACGCCCTTGTCAGTGATAAACCGCGTTTCTTTTGCAAGGCAGTTGTGCATATGCTGGGCGAAATAATCCGAATCGTGAAAGTGAATAATGCCCTCGTTGTGCGCCTGCACGATGTCGTCATCGAGCAAAAAACGCTTCGTGATGTCCTTGCTCACCTCGCCCGCCATATAATCGCGCTGCACCGAAACCACCGTAGAATTCTTGTTTGAGTTCTCCTGCTTCACTTCCTCGTTGTTGCACTCAAGCAGGCTCATAATCTGGCTGTCGGTCGAGTTCGCCTTTCTCATAAGCTCGTGCTGATAGCGGTAGGTGATATATTTTTTCGCGATGTCGAACGCGCCCGCCTTCATAATCTCTTTTTCCACGATGTCCTGAATGTCCTCCACATTCATCTCGTGGTTTTCCTTCTGGCACTGCTTTTCGATATTCAGCGCAATATTGTGAATCGTCTCTGCCGAAAGCTGCTCCTTCATCGGCGCTTCCAGATTCGCCTTTGAAATCGCGATTTCAATTTTGTGATAATCAAAAATAGCTTCTTCGCCGTTTCTCTTTATAATCTTCATTGTTATCTCGTTTGATACTGTGCAGAAGCACAAGATATTTTTATACATTACAATAAATAGTGCAAAGTAATTTGCAGTATATATAGCGTGTAATCGACGTTAATCATACTATTAGTAGTGTTTTGTGTCAATAGAGCAACTCATATTTATCTTGAAAAAATACATTACCAAGAAAAAGCGATAGCCAAAAAGCGCGCAATGAGGGGCTGTAAAGTGGCAGGAAAAAGGAGGGTAATTGCGAGCGATGGGGGAGGCTTTTGTGTACGCTAAAGGGATAACAGTCGAGCTTGATGATGAAGGACAATCAAATTTGATGAGAGGGAGAGTTCAAGTTTGATTATAGGGAAAAAACAAGCTTGATTTGAGGTAAACACTAAGCTCGATGAGATGTGTTTTTTTGTGATAGAAAAAGGCAAATACTTATTATACAATACTATAGCACATTTTTCGATAGAGTGCAATAATTTTTTACTCCTTTGTGCCTAATGGGTTGAAAAAAGTGTGTTTTTTTCTTATGCTGAGTGTTATAGTAAGGAGAGAGGTATAATATGGAATATGTTGAGATTTTTATAGATGCAGAATATGTGTTGCAAAGTTTGCGCTCACTGTATGGAAAGCCCTTTGAAGTGAAAATGCGAAAAGAGGATTTCAAATGGGGAAATTTCGTAAAGTATATTCTGAAAAATAGAAAAATAACGCAAGTCAATTATTATACTGCACGGCTTGACGAGGTGGAGAACAAAGAAACGTATGATGCTCAAACGATATTTTTAGAGCAAATCCGCCAAAGTCTTTGCGCTTATAATGTGCAAATGCGTTTAGGCAAAATGATTAAAATCAAAAATAAGACGCAAAAAACGTGGAATAAACAGCGTGAAGTCCATACTCAATTTATTTCTTGGGGACAAAAGGGAATTGATACAAAAATAATTCTTGATTTGTGTCGATACGCGTATGAAAAGGACGGTGAAGCTTCAAAAACGGCAGTGCTCGTTTCTGGTGATGAAGATTTTGCAGAGGTTCTCGGTGTGCTGAAAGAAAAAAATATTCGCACGGAAGTTATCATCTTCAATCGACGGGATACAAGAGGTTTTGCAAAGACGTTGCAAGAAGTTGCGGATAGTTTCACGGTTTTGTCTTACGATGATTGCATAAAGCGTAATATATTGTAAGACTGTGCTTGAATAAAAAGACATTTTGAAATATTCTATTTCTGTCATATCTATGGAAAACAGCCATTCTTTTTCGATAAATAGAGGCTGTGTGGGAGTAAACAATGCTTGAAGATTGGAAAGAACCGATTGCCTCGCTCAAGGCTGATATTATGAATGTTTGGGGGCATCTTTGACGCTCCAAGCATTGACGCAAAGATAAAAGAAAAAGAGGCTCTCACGCTTGAAGCAGGCTTTTGGGACGACAACGACAAAGCCACGCGCGTGATGAACGACATTAAAATGCTCAAAAGCCGCGTTGAGCCGTGGCGTGAGCTTATCGCAGAGATTAGCGATGTGGAAGAGATGTGCAATCTCGGCATTGAGGAAAACGACCAAAGCGTTGAAGCCGATGTAAAAGAGATGTTTGAAGCGGCGCAAAAGAAGTTTGACCACGAAAGCATTTTGAACCTTTTGAGCGGCGAAGTCGATAAAAATGACGCATTTCTTTCGGTACACGCGGGCGCGGGCGGAACGGAGGCGTGCGACTGGGCTTTTATGCTTTCGCGTATGTATCAGCGATGGGCAGAGCGGCACGGTTATAAAATCGAAGTTACCGATATGGAAGAAGCGGAGGGCGGCATAAAATCTATCAATATGCGCATTTCGGGCGAATATGTCTATGGATATCTCAAGGGAGAAGCTGGCGTTCACCGTTTGGTGCGTATTTCGCCGTTTGATGCGAACGCTCGCCGTCATACGTCTTTTGCGTCGGTCTATGTGTTCCCTGTGCTTGATGATTCGATTGAAGTCAACATCGACCCTAAAGATTTGCGCGTCGATACCTATCGCTCTGGCGGAAAGGGCGGTCAGCACGTCAACAAGACGGATTCCGCTGTTCGCTTTACGCACTTGCCGACGGGAATTGTCGTTCAGTGCGACAGCGAGCGAAGCCAGCTGATGAACAGAGCGACTGCAATGAGCATTTTGCGCTCACGGTTGTATGAGTATTATCGCGAGCAAAAAGAAAAGGAAAATCAGAAGTTCGCCGCCGAAAAGAAAGATATTTCTTTCGGTAGCCAAATCCGCTCTTATGTGTTCCAGCCGTACACGATGGTGAAAGACCACCGCACAAAGTACAGCGTCGGCAATATTCAAGGCGTTATGGACGGCGATATTGACGGGTTCTTGGATTCGTTCTTGTCGGCAAAATGGAAGGGGCTTCCCACAGAAGCTGATGACAGCGACGACGATTTGTAATTTTTCTACTATAAAAGAGTTTTCTTCTCTAAAGAAATTTTTTCTCACAGTTACTATGTTTCTATTTTGGAGCATAGTAGCTTTTGCGCAATCGGCACAAAACACGAGTGGACAAAGCACGTTGGGGGTGTGGACTTTAGCGGCGGAAAAGTTTAGCGTAGAACAAAGTGCGTTTGATTCATATTCTCTTGATTCTGAATGTGAGATGATACCGAAAATCATCTTGGAACAGCTGTCGCAAAGTTTTTCGAGAACTATTCTTGACGAAGAGATTTATAATCGAAAGCAAAATGAACTTTTGGTAAATCGCTTGTCGTTGTTTTTGCAGTTGTCGAAAGAGGTGAAGACAAGAGATAGCATTGTCATAACAGAGGCAAAAGAGCGAAAGCGAAAAAAAGAAATTGAGAAAAGCGAAAAGAAAATAGAAGAGATAAAAAAACAAATAAGCGACAATCTTGCAGAGGCAAAGAAGCTAGAAGAAGAAGCGATAGCAAGAACGGAAAGAAAAGAAGTGCCTCGACTTGAAAAAAAGAAACCGCCGTTTCGGCTTTTTCATAAAGATAAAGGAAATAAACCGACTGAAGAAAGGGTGAGCTTATATAAAAGCGATGTAACAACCTTGTTTTCGGTGAGTAGCGACGTAAAAGAGCAAGGATACGAAAGCTATGCGTTTGGCGCGGCGGCAAAAAAAGAGAATATCGCAGGGCTTTTGACGGGAGTGATAAAGCCGTACGGAGAATATGCGTCTGTTCGGGTGGATTTACGGCTGTTTCCATCGGGAAAAGTGGTGAGTTCTGTTACAGAAATAGGACTTTTGACCGACCTTGTGCAGCTTGCGAAAAATCTTTCTCGTTCTCTCTCTCCAAAGCTATCGAATAGTATGCCGATACGAATAAAATTCGATATACAGCCAGAAAGCGCACTCGAAAACGTTGTTGTAACGCTTGACGATGTTGTGTTTAATGAATTTCGCGAAGAGATTTTAATAGATGCAGGAGTGCATACGTTTGTTATCGAGGCGGACGGGTTTAACACAGAAACATTTTCTTACAAGTTTGCAGACAAAAGCGATTTTTCAATACAGATTGCATTGCAAGAAAAGAAAGAAGATGAGATACTCATTTATTTTAAGAAGTCGCTTGAGGGTACTTTTTATGCGAACGGTTTGAATGTGGGCGAAGTAGACGATTATACAAGGACGGCGCATATAAAAGTCAACGGCAAGAATATTATTGGTCAATTCACTATGCAAGTGGACGGGGGCGAAGATGAAGAGGAAAAATCGCTTTCGTCATACTTTTTTGTGCCTGCAAAAAAAATCGAAGACGGAAAATACTTTTATTTGAAAACAAAGCCTATAGACTTAGAGTATTACATTGATAAAAGCCGAAAAAGAATGTATACTGGTTATACACTGTTGGTGTTGTCTTTACCGTTTAGCTTTTTCACCTATGGCAAGTATATAGAAGCTCGCAATGCGTATAAATTGGGCTATACAGATGATGTAGACGAAGTGAATAAGTGGCAGAAGTACACATGGTATAGTTTCGGCATTTCGGCGACTTTTGGGGTGAATTGGGTGGTGCAATTAGTGCGCTATTTGCATACTGCAAGCAAAGTGTTTCCAGAGAACGCAAAAAAGGCAAAGCCGATAAGTGATAGGCAGAGAGAAATAGAAGAGAAAGAAGATATGGAGATAAAAGAATGAAAATATCATTTGCACAAAAGATAAAAAATCTGTTTGGATTTCATAAGGCTATTGATAGTGCTTTTTTTGATGAGCTAACAGACGCATTGATTGAGGGCGATGTAGGGGCGAAAACTGCATTTGAGCTTGTGGAAAAAGCAGAGGCGATTTGCAAAGAGCGAAAGATTTCTGAAGAAAAAGAAGTGCTTTTGGTGTTAAAAGAGCTTATTACGCCTTATGTGAACTTTATTTCGCTTCAGCCCGAAAAAGATAAAACATCAGTATATCTTGTTCTTGGCGTGAATGGAGTGGGAAAGACGACAACCGTTGCAAAAATGGCACTGCATTACAAGAAGTCGGGAACGCAAAATTCTATAATGGCGGCAGCGGATACGTTTAGAGCGGCGGCGATAGAACAGCTACAGATTCACGGAGAAAGAACAGGAGTTCGCGTGGTGGCTCATCAAAGCGGTGCTGACCCTGCTTCTGTGGTGTTTGATGCTGCAGAAAGCGTAAAGTCGCACGGTGGCGGTTTGGTTCTTGCTGATACGGCTGGAAGATTGCACAATAAAGAAAACCTTGTGAGAGAGTTGCAGAAGATAGACCGCATAGCTAAGCAAAAGGCTGATGAGGGGTGCTATAAAAAGATTCTTGTTATCGACGGTACTACAGGGCAGAATGCTCTTCGTCAAGCGGAGGTCTTTCACGAAGCCGTCGGCGTTGATGCTATTGTTTTGACAAAATACGACTCGACGGCAAAGGGTGGCGTTGCAATCGCTATCGGTAAAGAATTGGGAATTCCTGTTGCGTTTATTTGCACGGGAGAAGGCTATAAAGATATAGGTGTCTTTAATCCAGATACATATATAAACGAGTTCTTAGGTTTGTAGCTCATGGCTTTTTTGCGTCGCCTGCTTTTCGCATTTCTTTTCTTTCTCGTTGCTGCACAGGGCTTTGCAAAGGTGGCTGTGAGCGAAGAAGCTATGAACGGCGACGCAGGTGAAACGTTTGAAATAAAAGAATTTTTCCAAAAGATATTGCTTGAAAAGCTAGACGGATTTTATATAAAAGATTTTCGCGCGATAGAAAAGATAGCTCTGAAGCCGTTGTATAATCCGTCTTTGTGTTCGTGGACTCCTGCTCTTTCGTGTGTTGAGTTTAGCGATGTAGCTCATATAGTGCAAGAAGATGATGTGTCTATTGTGGAATTGATGAGCGAGGAAAAAGAAAGGGGGAGTACGATAGAAGACGGAAAGTTCTTTTTAAATAATGAGCAAACACTGCGCCTTTTTGAGTATGAAGATGAGTATTTTTCTGTGGTGAAGGGAAATAGGAAACTTGAAAGCTCTAATGATAAAATTGTATTCAGAACGGAATACGATGATTTTATGAGAGTTTTGAAGAAAGTGAAATGGGATATTTCAGAGTCGCAGCAAGAGCCGAAGATGATGAGCGTATTGCGCTATGAATACTCAAACGACAATATAACTCGCGCGAATAAGTCTGTAGAGCTTTTTTATTCCGACAGCGACGACGGAAAGCAAGAGCAAACAAAAGAACTTACAACGATATACGATGAAAATACAGGGCTTATCTTGTCGAATGTGTTAGAAGTAGACGGGGTAAAAGCGTTAGAAAAAAAGTGGGAATATGATAATTTATCAAGAATTATCTGTGAAAATGTTATAAAATATGGTACGGAACAAAAAGAAAAGAGCGAAAAGCACAAAAAAGAGTATATTTATACTGAAAGATGTGCAGAACCTGATATAAAAATATACGAAAATGATAATTTACGCCTTGTTACAGAGCATACCGATGAAAATATCTATACGACGACGACGTATTTTGAAAATAATTATGCAATTTCGGCGTATTATGTGCACGGCAGAAAAGAAATAGAAACAGTGTATTTGAATGATAAAGTTGTGAGAAGGAGAAGATTTAATAAATGAGTTTTTCTCATAATTGGATATTCTATATTTCAAAGCGTTTTTCTCGGGTAGACAAAAAATCTCGTTCTGCGGCGACTTCTTTTCTTTCTTCGCTCGGTATTTGCTTAGGCGTGATGACTCTTGTGGTGTCGCTTAGCGTAATGAACGGGTTTCAGATAGGCTTTATCGATGCGATTATGGAAGTGAGTTCCTATCATTTACGAGTGGAAAAAGTGAGCAGCGAAAGGGCACAAGAGAAGCATTTCATAGAGTATTGTGACGAAAACGCGTTTATCAAAGCTGCTATCCCGTTTTATGAAGCGCAAAGTCTTATGGTCGGAAAAAAAGGATTGCAAGCCGCCGCTTTAATTCGCGCAGTTCCGTATGATGTGTGCATAAAAGACGAGGGCTTTAGTGAGCAATTAAGCGTATATACAGGCTCTTTTGATGTAACAGAAGCGAATTCTATTGTGTTAGGCTCTGAACTTGCGAGGAGTTTGGGGGTGAGAGTAGGGGAAGAGGTTTCGTTATTGGCTCTTTCTGGCTCGATCGATGTAAGTCTTTTGTCTGACGACAGAGTATTTACGGTAAAGGGGCTTTTCTTTTCTGGTTATGGCGATATAAATAATTCGTATGCGTTTATAAGCCTTGAAGATGGCGAAAAGTATTTTGGCAAGGACGCAAAGAAGATGTATGGCTTAAAGCTCAAAAAATCATCTGATGATTCTTTTGTGTCGAATATGCTAGAAAAAGAGTTTCCGCTTTGTGATGTGGAGTCGTGGAGAAGCTACAATAGAACCTTTTTCGGTGCACTGAGAATTGAAAAGAATATGCTGATGTTCCTTGTTATTCTCATCTTTGTGGTGGTTGCAGTGAATATTTATAACGCAATGCGCCGTATGGTGTATGAGCGTAGAGAAGAAATAGCTGTGCTTTCTGCTCTTGGTGGCAAGAAAAAAGAGATACAGTCAATCTTTGTTATGCAGGGGTTTTCTATCGGCGTAAAAGGTTCTGTAGCGGGCTTGTTGCTGGGGCTATTTATTGGCGTGAATATGGAGAATGTGTTTACGTTTATAGCAGAAGCGCAGTATTATCTTTTGTATTTCTTTACACTTCTTATCGCGCCTGAGAATGCGATATATGTCAGAGAAAATCCGATGTTTTTGCTTTATGCTCGTATTCCGACGCGGATTGTGTTTTCAGAGGTGTTGTTTGTAACGCTGTTCGGGATATTTGCATCTTTTGCAGCCTCTTTTTTTGCAAGCAGAGGAATGTCTAAACTTACGGTAGCTGAGGTTTTGAGGAATGATTGAGGATAATAAGGAAAAAATAGTAGTTATAAAGGGGTTAGAAAAGACCTTTGTTTCTCAAAGCGAAAAGCTCACGGTGATTAGTAATCTTGATATGAGTGTGCAAAGAGGGCAGAAAGCTGTTATTGTAGGGGAAAGCGGGAGCGGAAAAAGCACGCTATTGAATATAATTGGCGGCTTAGAGAGAATCTCTAAAGGCTCTGTGGTGGTTGGCAAATATAACGTTTCTGAACTCGATGAGCGGGACTTAGCGGATTATCGAAGTCATTTTTTAGGTCTTGTGTTTCAGTTTCACTATCTGCTAAAAGATTTTACCGCGCTTGAAAATATTTTTTTGCCTTCTTTTATGGCGGGTGTGCCAAAAAAAGAGGCTATGGAAAGAGCTAAAAAACTCCTTAATGATGTTGGATTATCTGAAAGGGCATCTCATCTTCCATCAGAGCTTTCTGGAGGGGAGCGGCAAAGAGTTGCGGTAGCGCGCTCTTTAGTGAATAATCCTGAATTGATTTTGGCAGATGAACCGACAGGAAACCTTGACCCTGCAAACTCTGTTATGATAGGTGATTTGCTTTTTTCGATGGCAGAGAAGTATAATAAAACGCTCATTCTTGTTACGCACGATATGAAGTTAGCTGAAAAAGGCGATGTGAGATATAGCATAAAGTCGGGCAAATTGGAGATTGTATAAATGACATTTGCTTCTAGTTTTTTCTATGCTTCTCGCTTTATGTTCTCTAAAACGAAAGGCTCTGGTGCAAAAAAAAGCCTTATGGGTGCGATGTTTTGTATTGGGATTAGCCTTATTCCGCTTGTAACCGTTCTTGTTATTTCTAATGGAATGGTTGAGGGAATGACGGAGAGAATGATAGGGTTGTCAACTTCTCATTTGCAAGTCGTAATGAATGGCGGCAGTGTGGAAAGCGAAGACGAGTTTATGGACACTGCAAGACGCATTGAAAAAATAGATGGCGTTACTGCTATTTATCCCGAATTGCAGGGAGTAGGACTTGCTGCAGGAAATGAGGGGAGGACAGGGGCTACAATACGGGCTGTGGAAGAAGATATTTTTGAGGCAAACGAAGATTACAAAAATCTTTTTTCGGTGATAGAGGGAACTCCTCTCTTAGCTGCTGATGATAGCGCAATTCTCGGACAAAAAATCGCTTCTACTCTACAGCTTCACGCAGGCGATACTGTTCGGTTGATAACGACGCGAAAGCTCTCTTCGGGAAAAGTCGTTCCGCGCATTCAGTCGTTTACGATAAGTGCTATAGTGTCTTCTGGGTATCAGGAATTAGATGCTCTGTGGGTGTTTATTCCGCTCAAGACAGGCTTTAAAATGCTTGATTTGTCGTTTGTAAAGATGTGCATCGGGGTGAAAACACAAAATGCTTTTAGTGCGAATTTGGGTGAAATCGCTTTTAGGATAAAGAAAAGTATCCCGATGAATTCTGGGGTGAATAGTTGGGACAAGATAAATGCGGCACAATATGAAAACTTTGCTTCAACAAAGCTTCTTTTGATGGTGATAATGCTTCTTATAGTGTTAGTGGCATCGGTGAATATCAGTTCTGCGCTCATTATGCTTGTTATGGAGCGGAAAAAAGAAATTGCGATATTAAAGAGTTTAGGCGGCAGTGCTGAGGGAATTTGTGTTGCTTTTTTATGTGTTGGCGTGATGTGCGGCATTGGGGGAGTGTGTATTGGAATTCCTGTCGGTTTACTTTGCGCAGTGAATTGCAATTTTATCATAAATTTAGCAGAAAAAGCACTAAATTTCTTTTCAAAATTTGTGTATCTTTTAAATGGGATAGATTCGTATTCTTCTATAAGACTTCTTGACCCTGCGTATTATTTGCAGAACATTCCGATTAGTGTTCCGCTTAAAGAGCTTTTGCTTATTGCTTCGGGAACATTGGTATTGTCGCTTTTTGCTTCTGCATTTCCTGCGATAAAGGCGGGGCAAGAAAAGCCTATTGATACATTGAGGAAAATCTAGGGAGAGTGAAAATATGATTTGTGATATATGCCACGAAAATGAATCAGAGATGACGATAAACCGTGCTGATATGACGGGGCGTAGTTGCGCTGTTCATATCTGCTCTAAATGCGCGAGAGAAATGGGAATAAGCTCAAACTCGATTGCGGCTTCTGTTTTAAAGCTTGTGCAGGGCATAATGGCGAAAAAAACGATAGACGAAAATAACAGATGTTGCCCTGTGTGTGCGCAAAAGCTAGGAGCGATTAGAAAAGATTTTAAGGTAGGTTGTCCTGAATGTTATTCTATTTTTAGGACTGAAATAGAAGAACTGATGAAGCAAACGGGCATAAAAAACGCATATACAGGTTCTCTGCCTCATCGTTTAGCCTCGTTTAAGTCATCGCTTACTGATAGAATGGCGATACGGGCAAAACTAGAAAATGCGGTTAATTCAGAGGAATATGAAAAAGCTGCGATTTATAGGGATTATTTGAGGGCGTTAGAAAAAACTGCGGTAAACGATATAGATGCCCTTGAAAAATCAGAGGAAAGCTATGAGTGAAGACGGGGCTTGGTATTCTGAAATAGGTTCTGATAATGATGTAGTTTTGTCGAGCCGTGTGCGATTGGCGAGAAATTTGGCGAACTTTCCTTTTCGGCAGAGAATGAGAGGAGATGACCGAGAAAGAGTAAAAGCTATAGTATTCGACGCTTTTTCACGACTTGGAAATCCTGAGATATACCACACAATCGATTTATCGAATATGGATAATCTTGGCATAAAGCTTATGACAGAACGAGGCGTTTTAGAGGAAGATAGAGAAAGTAATGAGGGATTAGTAATTAGAGAAGACGGGAAGCTTTCTTGTGTCATAAATGGGGAAGACCACATTCGGCTATCTGCGTTTTTTGCGGGGCTTGATTTTGCGCAAAGTTTTACGACCTGTGTAAAACTTGATAACGCATTGCAACAGTTTATACAGTTTGCGGCAAGTTATGATTTTGGCTATCTTTCTTCTTCGTTCAAAGATTGCGGAAGTGGTATGAAATTGAGTGCGTGGATTCATATTCCTTCTAGCATTTTTCTAAAGGAAGAAGATAGTATTTTTTCTTTGCTCAAAAGCGGCGGATTTGTTTCAAAGCCTTGCTATGATATGGGATTTGGCGAAGCGATAGGCTCGTATTATCAGATTTCAAATGCGTATAGCACAGAGGGAAATGAAGTTGACCAGATTGCGAGCATAACAGCTGCGTGTCAAAGAATATATACTATAGAAAGAAAATGTAGAGAAGAAATGGTAAAAAAATATCCCACGATGCTAAAAGATGCGGTGTATAGAGCTTACGCTCTTGCACGCTTTTCGCGGTTATTGTCGCTCGGAGAGGCGATACAGAGATCGGAAGAGCACACGTCTGAACTCCAGTCACGATCAGATCTCGT
>CALDID010000115.1 GCA_937901865.1 uncultured Treponema sp. | reverse complement strand
GCCCTGCTTTTTCTCGTTGTCATCTTTCATTACGGATAGTATAGCATATTTTGTGAAAAAGTCTGTTCTACTTCCGCCGCTTCCCCGTGTTCGCGCTGCCCCTGATTTCCTCGTGGTAAAAATAATCCACCACGACGGGCTTTCCCCGCTCTGCGCGGCTGTAGGGCATTTCGTTGTCAACGAACGGCGAGCCGTTTTTTTCCGCCATTGCCCGCGCTTTTTCCTCCAAGCCCTCGAAATAGCGGCGGTCGTGATTGTTGTAGATTTCGTCGTAAAGCGGCACGAGGTCGGCGTGTTTTTCTGCGATGTAGTCCAGAATCGTCTTTTTGAAGCCGCCGCGCAGGTTCAGGTTTTCGAGCCAGAAAAGGTCGCACTGATTTTTCACGCGCGCGAAAATCGCCTCGAAATCTGTGAGCGCGGGGAACACGGGCGACACGAAGCAGACCGTGCGAAGCCCCGCGTCATACGCCGTCTTCATCGCCGCAATGCGCCGCTCTATGCTCGCCGCGTCGTCCATATCGCGCCTGAAATCCTCGTCAATCGTGTTGACTGACCACGAAACCGTAACCGTACCGATTTTGTCCATCTCCAAGAGCATGTCGAGGTCGCGCAGAACGAGGTCGCTTTTCGTGCAGATGAGGATGTCCGCGCCGCTTCCGCGCAGTTCCTCAAGCACCGCCCGCGTCCTGCCGAACTCAGCCTCAAGCGGATTGTAGCCGTCCGTAACCGAGCCGATGACCACGCGCTGATGAGCGTATTTTTTGGGATTTTCAATCGGCTTCCACCGCTTCACATCGAGGAACGTTCCCCAGTCTTCCGTGTGACCAGTAAACCGCTTCATGAAAGAAGCGTAGCAGTAGCGGCAGGCGTGCGGGCAGCCCACATAGGGATTGACCGAGTAGCCGCCGACGGGCAGCGACGATTTTGTCATCACGGTCTTGACTTCCGTTTCCTTTACGATGATGTTATTTCTGTCAAACATATTTCTGCTTCTCCTATTTTGCAACCTGCATTATGCCGAACGATTTCAGCCGTTTGTCTGACACCTCGTAATTCCGCTCCGTAACGCTGTTTATGTCGTCAACGCCGTCGCCGTCCGTGTCTTTCTGCGTGCTGTCGATAAAATAAACCGCGCCGTTCTCAATCCTGTCGAAAATCGCGATGTGGGTTATGCGGCTGCTGTCGCTTTCGCCCATAAAAATCAAATCGCCCTGCCGAAGTTCGCCAATCGGAACACTGCGGGAAAAATCCGCGTACATTCCGCTTGCGCTCGCGTCGGAAAAGGGGAGTGAATAGCCTGTGTCAACGAGCGCGTATTTGTAGCACATCACGACCAAGCCGGAGCAGTCGATTTTTATCGCGCGAACTGCGTCCTGCCCGCCCCACGCATATTGGGTTTCGGAGTCGCGGTACAATTCGGCAAAGCGGAAGGCGCGGGCAGCGATTTCTTCGGGACAGTCGGTTTTTTGAACGTCGCCCGTGCTTTCCGATTCAGGAGCGCATGAAAAAAGCGTCAGGGCAGAAAATGCAAGAACGCTCAAAATGGCAAATCGGTGTGTTTTCATTGCTCCTCCAGTACCCGCGTAAACTCGGCGGGCAGTTCCTGAATCATATTCTCCTCGCCCATAATCGTGAGCAAGTCCTCTTTCATAAAGACGGGGATTCCGAGCGAATGAGCCTGTGCCGTAAGCGAGCGCACCCACTCAATGCGCGAGACCGCCTTGCCGCGCCGTCTGCCTGTTTCCGTGCCGATGACAATCCAGCCGACTCCGAGCAAGTCCACCTCACCGATGTCGTCAAAGAGCGGCTCGAAAGTTACATGGTAGTGCTTTGTGCGAATGTGCGTCCGCAAGTCCGAAATCCGCCGCTTTTCAGCCGCCGAAGTTACCGTCACGCCGAACCACGCGCTTTCAAGGTCGCACGAAAAATCAAGCCGTTCGGGTCGCTTGGTCAGAAAAAGGTAGTTGTGCGCGGGGTTTTCCGCCATTTTTGAAAAGACCGCCTCGCGCCATTCATTTCGCCACCCCGAAAGGTCGCTCATTCCCGTCAAAAGCCAGTTGTGCGCCGTCCTGTTTTCCATGAGGCGCAGTTTTTGGGGGAAGAATTCGGGAACGGAAAAGTCGTCTGTGATGTGGAAACGGCGGCAGTTACACCGCGCGTAGCAGTATGCGCAGCTGATGTCGCAGCCGACGACGAGGTTCATGTTCTGGATTAAGTCTTTTATGCAGACGGACATTGCTCTGCCTCCAGATTCGCAAGCACCCGCCGCAAATACCCCTCGAACGCACGGATTTCGTCATCAGAAAACCCCTTGAAGTGGAGCGCGGTCGTTTCGTCAGAGACCGCCTTGTACTCCGCTTCGAGCGCGCGCGCCTTGTCGGTCAGCACAATCTTGAACTTGCGGCGGTCGGTGGCATGGTTTTCGCGCCGAACAAGTCCTGCCGCTTCCATTCGGTCAATCATGCTCGTGAGTGTGGCGGTCGCAAGCCCCGTTTTTTGCGCAATCTCGCTCAAAGAAACGCCGTCCGCCTCCCAAAGCACATACAGAATCCGCCCCTGCGCCCCGTTGAACGCGCCGATGTTCTTTTCGGCAAGCAGACGGTCAAAAAGGCGCGAGCCAATCTGTTTTATGCGGCTGATAAGAAATCCCGCGTTCGTGTCAATCATAGTTTTGTCCTTAAAAAGCGGCTGCCGAATCAGCAGCCGTCCGCAATATTATTTCTTCTGTGCCGCGGCAAACTCGCCGTAGCCTTTCCAAGCGAAAAGCGCGTCCTCGCCGTCGTTGGCGAAAGCGTCCTTGACCGTGCAGACATAGAGCGTGTGGTCGCCGCCGTCAACGCATTCTTTTAGCTCGGCGTGGATTGCAAGGCGTGTGTGCGCGGGAACCTTGATGTCCGTGCCGTCAACCGCTTCCATTTCGATTCCGAACTTGGTGATTTTGTCCGTGTCGCGCCCGCTCGAAGTTCCGCACTGAATCAGCGTCTGTGCAAGCGGAGTGCCAGGAACAGCAAGCACAAGTTCCTTCGTCTCGCGGATTCGCTCGCCCGTGTGCGCTCCGTTGTTGATTGCGACGGCAATCATTCCTGGGTTGAACGAAACATACGTCCACCACGCGATGGTCGCCATGTTGGTTTTTCCGTCCGCTTTTTTTGTGCAGATGAGCGTGATTGGGTTTGGTGAAGTGGCTTCTGGAGCCTTTGCAAGTGCGATTTTGTTCATACTGTTACCTCGTAAAAAAGTTTGTGTAAGCCTTACGAGTAGAGATATTACTATATCGTAATATATTATGTCAAGAGGATTTTTAGGAAAAGAGGATTCCACATTCGTTGGGCATCCGTAATCGCTCGCTGCCGGGTTCCCTGCGAAAAGGCGCGCCGCAGGGGAACACCCCCGACAGTGCGCTTTTTTTGTGTTATACAGATTCTTCTATGAGCGTTTTAAATTGCAATGCAAGAGAATAATTGTTTTCAAGCACCTTTTGCAAAAATCGCTTTCGCTGCTCGTCGCTTGCACTTTCCACAAGTTTTTTTATGTCGATTTCCTTAAAATTTGGATTTATGAGAGCAAGAATAACGGCGACCATATGTTTGCAGTCGTAGCCTTCGTCTTGGCAATACGGACAAGTGCAATTCATTCCTGTAATTTCATCGTCTGAAAAATCAATTTCCACTCTATAGCTACGTGTTCCAGAAACCGTAGCTGTGGCACAATGATTTTTTATGACTAAATTCGCCACTGTGCCATTCAAAAAATACTGTTCGCCTCGTGCGATTATTCTTTCATCAAAATAATCTTCCCAATTTACAAAGTTCATTATAGGTTCTCCAAAATACGCTTGTTGCGATAGTACGCTTTTAGATTTTGTTAATCACAAAATCAACCAACTTTTCGTGCCGTGCGTTTATCTTGTCTTTGTCCCAAACAGTGTCATCTTCTGTCATTTCTTGAATTTCGCGTTGCTGCAGAAGCACAGTGTATGATTGGCGTTTTTCCGCAAAAGGCACATTTCCAATCGAGCAATTATGCGACTTTGAAATCAAAAGATAATTACCCAAACAATCAAGATAGTTCTCTGTAAAATCCTCATCGTATTTGGCATAACCCGCCGCAACTGGCTCATTATTCGTTGGCGTTTGTGGCGCGATATGCTCCAGTTCAGGCTTTTCAATCTGACTGAACGGCATAAAATTGTAGCCGCTTTGTTGCTGCTTGAGCAAAAAGTTTTCGTACTTCCAAAGCAAATGCTTGGCAATTTTGTGGTCAATAAAACCTTGTAAATATCCCTCAAAATTATCATTTGACCAATATTTCCACCACGTCCAATTCTCTTTCATGGTTTTAAGCCATCGAATATGCTCAACAATCGGTGTAACATCGGGATTTTTCTTTGTGAACTGTCGATAAACATCTTTTATTCTGTCTTCAAGATGGGCGCGAGTTCCAATAATGCGATGGCGCAACACAAGCGATTCAAGAGCTGCGAACAAACTCGCTTTGTCATCGATTGAAACACCGAACTCATACGCTTTGATAACAAAAGGCATCATCTGAGTTTTTCCAAGCAAAGCAAGAGAATAAATCTCGTAAATTTTATTCTCTGCAAAAAACGGTTTCAAACTCTCAAAACTGCGCTCAAGCTCAAAAGTAAAATTCATAATAAAATCGACAGCCGAAGCCTTCTTTTTGAGTTGCTGTTCGATTTTTTCAGTTGAAACATCAATGTCGAACGTGTTGAAATAAACTCGGAGCGCGTACAAAAGCACATCATCTTCGTCAATATGACTTTCAATCGTTGCAATCGATTTGTAAATATGCTCAAACCGCTCCTGCAATTCCTTTAATTTTGCAGATTTTTCATCTTCTTCAAGCGCAGACAAATGAAGCTCATACATAAACTGCGCTTTTATCACTTCAAGTTTTGTTGGCTTTTTTCCGCGGTTGTTCTGAAAGATAAACATCTCGATAGCTTCTGCTTCCGCGTTGACAATGTGCGTTGTACAAACAGCAGATGCAATGCAACTTATGTATTCAAGCAACTCGTTTTCAGATTTTGACGCTAACTTTTCAGTGAAAAAATCAAACGCGCCTGCAAGCCGCTCAGCCGAAAGCGTTTCAATGTTGTCTTTGCTTTTCTTTGTTTGGTCAATAACGTAATCTTTGAAAAACGGATTGTCGTATTCAACAGTGGCAAACCGATAGCGGCTTTTGCGCTTGAGCATATCCTCTTTCACGTCTTCTTCGTCATCGCTTAGCGCACGGATAGAAGCAAGGCGCGCAAATACCGCAGAAAGAAAAATCTCAATCGTCGTCAGTCGCTGTTGACCGTCGATTATGTCAAAATTATCGCCATCGCTTTTGAGATTTTCAAAAAGAAAATGCCCAAAATAATACGGTGTTTCAGATTTGCTTGCAATATAATCGTCGATATCTTGCAAAAATTGCTTAACTTGCTTGTCGCTGTCCCAAGCGTACGCCCGCTGATATTTTGGAACGCTGATGTAGTTTCCCGCAAGCATTTTTCTGATTGTCGTTCTTGCTTTCATTTTTCCTCCTTATTTCTAATTCACCAAAATAAAGCACACTCAAAGTTTTATCTTCAAGTGCGCTTTTTGTTTTTACAAAATACTAGAAAGCGTTTTATACGTTCGCTAAATGCTTTTGCACCAATTCCGTTGCGGTTTTCGGGTTCACCTTGCCGCCAGACGCTTTCATCACCTGACCCATCAGCCAGCCGACGACGTTCGTCTTTCCGCCCTTGTAATCCGCAATCGCCTTAGGATTGTCGTTTATGACTTTGGCAACAATCGCGTCAATCGCGCCCGTGTCGCTCACGGTCTCCATGCCCTCCGCCTTGATGATTTCGGCAGGCATCTTGCCGTTTTCGAGCATCTTCTGAAACACGATTTTGCCCTGTGCATTTGAAATCTTCTTGTCGGCAATCGCGTTGACGAGTTCGCGAATGTGCCGAGGCGTAATCGAAACCTCTTGAATAGAAATATTCTTTTCGTTCAACACCGCCAGCAATTCCGCGAGAATCCAGTTCGCGACCTTCTTCACGTCCTTCGCGCCCTGTGCCGCTTCCTCAAACCACAGCGAAAGTTCGCGCGTTGAAGTGAGCGTTTCCACATCGAAATCAGACAGCCCGTATTCCGCCTTGAGTCGTGTGCGCTTCGCCTCAGGAAGCTCGCCGACCTTGCTCTTTGCCCTCTCGATAAGCTCTTCCTCCACGCTGAACGGCTTGATGTCTGGCTCAACAACAAAGCGATAATCGACAAAACTGTTCTTTGTGCGCTGAACGACGGTTTCGCCTTTCGCTTCGTCCCAGCCCATCGTAACCTTAAAGCCCGGATTGAACTCCTGTCGGTCTTCTTGGAACTCTTTGAGCTGTCGTCCCGCCTCGTAAGTGCACGCGTCGCGGATTGCCTTGAACGAGTTGAGGTTTTTGATTTCGCTAATCGGCGTGTGCCACAGCTTGCCGTCTTCCCACACGTTGAGGTTGATGTTCGCGTCGCATCTCATATTTCCTTCTTCAAGGTTGCCGTTCGTTACTTTGACGTAGCGCAAAATCTCCTGCACGGTTTCCATAAACAGCGCGGCTTCTTCGGGGCTCGACATATCGGGCTTTGTTACGATTTCGATAAGCGGCGTGCCAGAGCGGTTGTAATCGATGTACGAGTGTGCGCCCTGCAAGTGCAGCGATTTTCCTACGTCTTCTTCAAGGTGAATGCGCTCGATTCTCACGCGGCGATATTTGCCGTCTTCAAGAATGCAGTCTTCGCCTTTGAAGTTGGTAGGACGGAACTTTGCGCCGCCTTTGCGCTGTTCTTCGGGATATTTCGCCATCGGTAAATCGACGTGTCCGTCGGTGCAAAGCGGAATATCGTACTGCGTAATCTGATAGCCTTTTGCAAGGTCAGGATAAAAATAATGCTTGCGGTCGAACTTGGTAAAGCGCGCAATGTTGCAGCCCAGTGCCATTCCCGCGACTGCTCCGAGTTCGACGTATCCTTTTGAGACGCGCGGCATTGCGCCGGGAAGTCCCAAACAGACAGGGCAAACGCGAGTGTTCGGCATACCGCCGTAGCGGTTTTCGCACGCGCAGAACGCCTTTGTCTTTGTCAAAAGCTGCGTGTGAATCTCGCAGCCGATTACGATTTCATATTTTTCGATAGCCATTTGTATGCTCCTTAAACCCTTTCTATTTTTTTATCTATAATTTCAGCGAAATGTACAAATCAAGCCGCTCTAAAAGCGCGCGGGCAAACAACTTCTCCATTGCGCCGAGATTGTGCTTTGCGTGGTATTCATCAAAAGCATCGTAATAGGCGAGACGGTCGGCAAACTTGATGTTGATAGGCGGGAATCCCGCTTTCATCAGCTCAAGGTTCACCAAAAGCCGCCCAGTCCTGCCGTTGCCGTCGATGAACGGATGGATTGCCTCAAATTCGATGTGGAATCGGGCAAGTCGCGTAACGATATGTTCAGTATTCGCATCATATTCGGAAAGCAGCGTTTCAATCTTAGGCTGGATTAAATACGGCTGCACAGGCTCATGCACCGCGCCTGCAATCGTTACGGGAATTTTCCGATACACGCCGCGGTCTTCTTTTTTGTCCGCAAGCACAAGATAGTGGATGTCCTTTATCACACGCTCAGAAAGCATTTCTTTTTTACGCACAAGGCCCGCCACATAATCAAACGCTTCTTTTTTCTTGATTGCGAACGTGACTTCCTCGTCGGATGCGGTGGCGATGAGCTGGTAGTTACTCGAAAACTCGAAGCGTTCGACCGGTTCTCCGTCCTCGAAGAGCGTAGAATAAATGTAATCATCGATTCTGCCGGAATTTTCCCTGGGTCTCATGTGCATGAGGCCGTAGCCCGCCCGTTCCGTTGTGTCGCCGTCCATCTTGTAGTCCTCGCTCCACCCAGCGTAGATGACAGACTTTCCATTGAACGAGAATGTCGCCTCCCAGCTCACTTCTTCGGGAACACAGATGCCGCCGACGCTCGAAAAACCTATCGATTTTGTGTCGCCGGGCTGAACAACGACTTCCGACTTCCGCTCGTCGTAGACGAAACTAAAGACGTTGCCGTCTCTGTCTTTTTCGGCGAACATCGCACATCCTCTCACCGTGAGCGGTGTTGTGCCGGTGTTCACGATGGTCATCCGTTGGCTTTCGGTGTCGAAGAAGTCAATCGTCTCGATTTCCTCGTCCACATCGCACGAAAAAAACAATGCGCCTGCAAAAAGAAGAGTCGTGACGAAAAGAAAACTTTTTTTCATAAACACCTCCATACATGAAAAAACGGAAATCCTAGCGAATTTTTTCCAGCCGAAGCCCCATGTCCATTTCCTCGTTTTTCGCATCGTCGAGCATCTCCCCAAGCGACGGAATAAAATCCTCGTCCACCACATAGCTCGCGTCCGCCAGCACCGCGCCGCCGTCGCCCTTGATGAAGCTCACCGCCACGGGATAGCCCTCCGCGAATGTGTAAATATACGCGCAGTTTTCCGAAAGCTCATCGCTCACAAATGTTGACTGTGATTGCAAAACGCTCGCCGCAGCAACAGAGAGCTCGCCCGTCATCTTTCCCGTCCACATCACCGCAAAACCCGAAATCAGACGCTCGGCAATGTCGCGCTTGAGGGCAGGAGAAAGATTTACGCTTTCTGAAACCTCCAATCCCATCATATCGACGAGAAAGAAAAAATCTCCGCTCAAACGATAGACCGCCGTCGGCTTTGACACATCGCCCGCGCCGAGTTCGCGCACTTTTTCGTCTAGGTCGCCGTTTGCGCCGAGCAGAATCGCACGATAATCGCTTGAGTTCGCCTTTTCCCGCATCAGCGCGGCAAGAGACAGCCCTTGCTCCAAAAGCGTCGCTTTTTGTCCCTTCGCTTTCGGTTTTGCAAAGACTGTCATCGCACAAAAGACAATCGTGATTGCCAAAAGTGCCTTTTTCATTATGCTTCCTTAACGGGAACGCCGCAGAGTGTATGCTCGTCTTCCCAGTTCTGCGCGATTCGGAGGAGTTTTGCCTCGCTGAACATTGCGCCCGCGAACTGCACGCCCACAGGCATTGGAGTGCCGCCTTGAGCCGCGCTTCCCGAAGTATATCCCGCAGGAACGGAAATCGACGGAATGCGAGAAAGATTGACGAACGTCGTGAAAAGGTCGCTCAAATACATCTCAAGCGGGTCATCGACTTTCTGACCGAGTTTGAACGCCGCCGTCGGACACGTCGGGCAGAGAATAATATCGTAGCTCTTGAAAAGCTCTGCAACTTCCCGCTGCATACGCGCACGCACGCTCATTCCTTTTTTGTATGTGTCGCCGGAGAACTGCTCGGACAATACATAGTTTCCGATGATGATTCTGCGCTTGACCTCTGGACCAAAGCCGTTGCTTCGCGTGTCCACATACAGCTTGTCGTAGCCCTCGCCGTTGTCAACGCGGTTGCCGTAGCGGATACCGTCGAAGCGCGAAAGATTGCTCGCCGCCTCGCTCAGCGCGATGACATAATACGACGCAATCGACGCATCTAAAATCGGCAAGTCAACCACATCGATTTTTGCGCCCTTTTTCTCGAACCACGCGCGCGTTTGCTCAAACACCTTTGAAACGTCCGCGTCCATACCTTTGCTTTCCAAAAACTGCTTAGGAACGGCAATTTTGAGCTGTGCAAACTCGTCCGCGCTCAACGAGGTGAGCTGTGAAAGCGATGTTCCGTCTGGCAAATCCGCGCTCGTGTCGTCGTACATATCCACGCCGCACATCACAGAAAGCGGAGCCGCAATGTCGCGCGGAGTATGGGCGATAATGCCCACTTGGTCGAGCGATGAGCCGTAAGCCACCACGCCCCAGCGCGAAAGCACCCCATACGTCGGCTTCAAACCGTACACGCCGCAGTAACTCGCAGGCAAACGCACCGAGCCG
Organism: uncultured Treponema sp.; assembly: GCA_937901865.1. Taxonomy (GTDB): domain Bacteria; phylum Spirochaetota; class Spirochaetia; order Treponematales; family Treponemataceae; genus Treponema_D. The sequence goes on along the minus strand of CALDID010000115.1, from coordinate 3,142 downwards.
CCCGTTTCTGTTCCCAAGCCGAAAAGTGCCTGATTTGCCGCGACCGCCGCCGCAGAACCGCCCGAAGAGCCGCCCGAAACATACTCGCGGTTAATCGGATTGCGCGTTGCTCCGTACACGGAATATTCCGTTGAAGAGCCCATCGCGAACTCGTCCTGATTGCATCTCCCGAGCGGAATTGCGCCTGCGTCTTCAAGGCGATTGATAACCGTCGCATTGTACGGCGCAACATAGCCCTCAAGGATTTTTGACGCACACGTTAATCTCTTTCCGCGAACGCTGATGTTGTCTTTGTTTGCAAACGGCACGCCGAGCAATTTCTTTTGCTCAAAAAGCGCGTCAAGCGTTCCGTTCGCGCGAGCCGCGGCGATTTCCTCATCGGCTTTTTTTGCCTTTTCAATCGCGTCGTCGTACATTTCAAGAAATGCGTTGAGCGGCAAAGATGAGTTTTTGTCCGCCTCAAATGTGTCGATAGATTGTTTTACCAGCTGTTCTGATGTGATTTTTCCAGCCTTGAGAGCTGAAATAACTTCTGAAATGGTCTGCATTTTTTACGCTCCCTCGCCCAAAACTTTCGGCACTTGGAAATATCCGTCAAGAAAGTTCTTTGTAATCTTTTTCACGTCGTGCATTTCAAGTCCGTTTACGATTTCATCTTCGCGGAGTTTTTCGGCTTGTGTCGAAGGATACGCGTCGTAAGGATTTTCGCTGTCGTCGTATTTAGAAAGAATGTCGAAATATCCGACGATTTCATCGACCTGCTTTTTGAGGGTCGCCATATCCGTGCTTTCTGGAGAAAGCCTTGAAAGATACAGGAGTTTTTCCAATGTATCTTCGTCCACAGTTCTTTTAGTATCGTTCATAAATCACATAATATAAGATTTTAGCGATTTATGGAATACACTCATAAAACGTTTTCTAACTATTTCAAAACAGCGGATTATGAGTGTTTCTCTTACCGTCAAATAAAAAAGCGGCAGCCCACTCCTTGAGCTGTCGCCTCTTTGTTTTACTCTGTATTGTATAATTTCATTACACCTTGTGGGTGCGTATCTGCCTGTGCCTTTACAAAGCAGGCTGTGCCTTTTGAGAATCTGCCTGTGGCAGTTATTTTACGGTGATGACGGAGGCGACTTTGCCGTCGGCGGTGTAGCCTCGCTCTGGGTTCGACGTGTCTACCATAGAAATAACGCCGTTATAGAATGCGTAGTAATATGTTCCTGGCGGAAGCGGTAAATCGATGTGATATACACCTGGTTCTGTTTCGGTCAGCTCATAAATCCACGAATCCCAATTCGTAAATGTGCCGCCTAAACGAATATGCTGCCCTGCTTTTCCTTTATAGACGAAATGCACAACTCCGTTATTGCTTGCGCTTGAATCTGCTTTTCTAATCTCTGTTTCTGGCACTTTTACTCTGTTGAGCGACAATTTAGAGAGCGTAAGCCCTGTAGACGGATTGTAAACCGTGTTTTTATTAAGCGGGTCTGTCGTCCACAGTCCGTCAACCACAAGGCGATATGTTATTTCGTCAATATCTTTCGGCAAGTCTAATATATAGAAAAAAAACGAGTTAGAAACTTCGCCTTCGATGTCATACACTTTTTTAAGGCGGAAACTATGTATCTGCTTAAAATCTTCAAAATCAAATGCAATGCCGATATATCTTGCATCGCTTTTTGCAGTAAAGACAACTGACGAGCCTTTTAGAAATGGAGAGCCATAGCCCGTGAGTTCAGAAACAAGTAAATCATATTCATAAGTATCTTCTTGCACTTCTTCAGCGGCCTTTGCAGAAAGAGAGGAGAGCGCAAAGAAAGAGAAAGAAAATATCAATTTCACATTGACATGTCCATTTGTCGATGAGTTGAAAATCGACCAGAGCGTCGCACATAACGGCGTGTGCCTTACGGTTGTGAACTTTGGAGAGAACACTTACACTGTAACGGCTATTCAGGAAACCCTGCGTCGCTCCAACCTCGGACGACTGAAGGAGGGAAGTTTGGTGAATGTGGAACGAAGCATGGTGATGAACGGGCGGTTGGATGGTCACATCGTCCAAGGACATGTCGATCAAGTGGCGACGTGCGTAGCGAAGAAATGGATGGACGGAAGTTGGTACTTCACCTTCCGCTACGAAAGTGATCCAGCAATGGTGAAGAAGGGCTATGTGACAGTCGAAAAAGGTTCTGTCACGGTGAATGGTACGAGTTTGACGGTATGCGACTCGAAATTGGACGAATTTTCGGTTGCCATCATACCTTACACCTACGAACATACGAACTTCTGCGAAATAGAGGAAGGATCGGTTGTAAACATCGAATTCGACATCATTGGCAAGTATCTCAGTCGAATGATGGAGGTTCGATAATTATTCCCTCAACGATTACAAAGGAGAAATTCTTTTTGTAGGCCATCTACTCCGGCGAGAAGACGATGAACGATTGAGGAAGTGGATGTTCGGATGTTGAATCTTTGGAGAAAAGAAAAGGTAGCCTCTTGGACTACCTTTTTCTTTTATATGAAATTTGACTCACGCTTGTTCTGATACTGTCATATCCGGATCAATCAAGATTCTTCCGCAGTACTCGCATACAATCACTTTCTTGCGAAGACGAATATCCAATTGGCGCTGTGGCGGAATTTTGTTGAAACAACCGCCGCATGCGTCACGTTCTACCGGAACAACCGCCAAACCGTTGCGGGCATTCTTGCGGATACGTTTGAATGCGTTGAGCAGACGTTCCTCTATTCTGCCTTCTAACTCTTTTGCTTTGTCGCGCAGTTGGTCTTCCTGCTGTTTCGTTTCGGAAACTATTTCGTTCAACTCTTCTTTCTTCTGCTTCAAGTCTTCTTCTCGTTCTTCAATCAAAGTTTGTGTCTTTGCGGCTTCTTCTTTCTTTATTTCGCCCAAACGTTTTGCGTCTTTGATTTTTTTCTCATGCAGTTCGATGTCCAACTCGTGGAATTCAATCTCTTTGGAGAGGTTTTCGTATTCACGGTTGTTTTTCACATCGTTTTGTTGCTCTTGGTATTTCTTTATAAGACCCCTTGATTTCTCAATCTCGGATTTGCGTCCGGTAACCTCGGCTTCGTATTGGCGAACCTCCTCGTTGAGGTTGGCAATGCGTGTAGTCAGACC
>CALDID010000114.1 GCA_937901865.1 uncultured Treponema sp. | reverse complement strand
CATTTCTTCACATGATATATTCCAGGCTCATATTTCGCAATCTCAAAACCCATTTCCTCGAAATACTTCATCAGCTTAATGGGTTTTGATTGTCTTATAAATGTAAGGGTAATCTCGCCTAATGATTTCACATCCTTATCATAAGCTGCCAACAGATAGGCGTATGCCACTGTACGATAATATACCCTTTCGTTAAGATGATCCCCTGGCGACTTGTATTCAATGATATTATATTTCTTGAATATTGCTCCAAGTCTGTTTTCCGTCACAACATCATCCGTTTTCTCAATAAGAAGATCAATTTGATTAGGCTTTGAATTAAGAATATGCTCCGGCTTATATATCATCTGTGCATCATTCTTTCTAAATTCCAGTTCTAGCGATGCACACTCCGGTGGATGATACTGCTTTTTGCTTTGTCTAGCATCTTGTTTCTTATTTGACACATTATTCAGTTTTTGTTTGTCTGCCATTCTACTCCTCCTTTGCTGCCACAGGAGAAATAGAGATATAAAATCTTATACTTCAATATTAGTTTCTCTGAAATCCCCTGCTTCTATTCTTAATAATAGGTGATTGATAAAAGCACTTGAAATTTCAGATAACACACTTAGATTCACTTAGATTAACTTAAAATATAATATACACTTCTCAACTTATAAAACTTATATGAAATGTCGTATGCTTTGATTAGATATTATCACGAGCATTATGGAAATGCAAGAACAAAGAAGAAGAATTTACTACATCTGTTCATTTTGAAACGCTATTATTTTTCTATAAAAGAAAAGGGACATCACCGTGGCAACCGTCCAGCCCACAGGCCAGGCACACCATATCCCGGTTGCACCGAGAGCAGTCTTTGAAAGGATAATTGCTCCCATAACCCTTAAGGTAAGATCTGTGAAGGTCGCCGCCATAAACTTCATCATGTTGCTGGAGCCTCTAAGGATTCCGTCAGCCACCAGCTTTGCAGATATGACAAAGTAGAAAGGGGACAGAATTCTGAGATATATGATCCCGGTACTCATGGCTGTTACTGTAGGTTCATTCATAAATAGCATCAACAAATACCGCCCCGCAAAGAAATACAGCAAACACAAGGGCAGAGACAATGTCCACACCATGGATATTCCGGCTTTGAAGCCGCCCTTAATCCTATCATATTTCTTAGCTCCGATATTCTGCGCCGTATAATTGGATATACCGTTTGCCAAAGTGGTAAAGGAGGTGATCACCAGATTATTAAGCTTCACTGCCGCTGAGTATCCTGCAATAACTCCGGAACCAAAGCCGTTGATCACACTCTGGATTATTATATTACCGATAGATACAAAGCTTTGCTGCAATGTGCTTGGTATCGCAACCTTAGCAAACTTTCCAAGAATCTTCTTTGAGAACAGCTTAGGCTTGTCATCAACCTTCAAGGTCTTAAGCCTTCTCCATACAACAACAAGCGACACAATACAGCTTATTCCCTGGCATATAAATGTTGCCCACGCCACACCGGCAACTCCCATCCGAAATGCCTTAACAAACCATATATCAACTGCGATATTGGCAGTGGATGACACTGCAAGAAATATAAATGGTGTCTTTGAATCACCCAGTGCCGAAAATATTCCCGTTGCAATATTATAGAAGAATACAAAGGGAAGTCCCCACACATATATATCAAGATATAACTTAGAATCAGCAAATATTCCATCCGGTGTATGAATAAGGGCGAGCAGCTCCCCACACCCAATAATACCTATAAGCATAAGTATAAGGCAGGTCACGCCGCTGGCTATCATTGAAGTATACACCGCCGTCTTCATCTTAGAATAATCCTTCGCCCCAAAAAATTCCGATACGATAACTGAGCATCCAATGTTACAGCCAAAGGCAAAAGCAATGAAAATAAGCGTAATCTCATAGCTGTTTCCCACCGCTGCAAGTGCATTTTCTCCCACAAATTTTCCTGCTATGAGACTATCCGCAATGTTGTATAACTGCTGAAATATTATGCTTCCAAAAAGGGGCAGGCAGAACTGCCACAGCACCTTCTTAGGTTCTCCAACTGTCAGATCCTTGTTCATAAAAAATCACTCCTTAGAAAAATCTGATTTCTTATAGGAGTGATTCTAGCATATTGCGTAAAAAAAATATAGTGTGCGCAATGTATTATAGAGAATTCGCGTTGTCTAAAAATGTGAAGACTGCGCCAAGATTTTCATCGGTATAAAATGCGCTGTCCATGTGTCGTGCGCCCTCAATCGTAGAGAAATGCACATTGTCTGCGCTGATGAGTGCAGAAAGCCTATCCGCCAGATTTGCCGACTGCGTGCAAGGGACTGCAAAATCTCCTGTTCCTGCTTGAATCCACGCTTTGAGCGCAAAATCTGCAGGGAGCGCGTCTTTGTATGTTTCCCAATAGGTGCGATATGCGGTGGCTTTATCCGAACCGATAGCTTGCCCCAAGAACTTGCTTTCAAACGAGTTTTCGAGAGAATACGTCGTGCCGTCTTTTCCGAGTGCGGCAAACTCTGCGTCCATCGTAAAGAACTCAATCGGTCCGTAGAAATCGACGACCGTATTCACTGCGGAAGAAACGCCCGCATTATCCGTTACATCGCCGTCAAGCTCCGCCACGCTTGGAGTAAGCGCAGTCATCACGCTTAAATACGCGCCCGCGCTCTCGCCCCATACCGTGATTTTATCCGCGTCTAGCTTGTATTCCTCTGCGTGTGCGCGAATAAAGCGAATAGCGGCTTTCACGTCAGACAATGCAGCAGGGAACGTAGCTTCTGACGATTTGCGATAATCAATCGAAACAACTGCATAGCCGTGAGAAAGTGCGTATTTTGCAACGGGGGCAACGACTGGCATTTTTTGATTTTGGAACGCAAAGCCGCCGCCGTGAACAAGCGCAATCACAGGAAATGAGCCGCTTCCGTTCGGAACGTAAATATCGCATTGCTGCGTATCGCTTTGGCTTGCATAATGCACATTTTCATACACGCTTTCTGCGCTTGTGTCGAACGGCTCAGAAGTCGGAGCCATAGCGTCTCCTGGTCGCCAGCTTGCACCGCCGTTGGTCGGATTTGGTTTTGCAGTTTTTTCCTCTGTCGTTCCCTCAGTCTGTGCAGAATCTGGCTTTGTTGCGCAGGAAACGAAGAACACTGCGGACAACAGACAAACCGATTTCATCATTGCAGAAAATTTCATAGTAACACTCCTTATGCGATTGCAATAAAAAAAGCGCAAGCCCGACTTATCTGGACTTACGCTTTTGCTGCTCGATGATTTTAGTATATGAAACCGCTCTTTTTAGCGCAATAAAACACGCCCAAAACAAACAGAAAATTAGTTCGGCTCTTCTCTCTTTTTCGCAAGCTCTTTCATTTTCTCTATCGACACATTCTCCACCTCAAGAAATTAAATGTTAATAAAAGTAGCTTATAAAATGCCTTTCACACGCTCGTAATAGGGGCGATTTATAGTCGAGATAAGGGCTGTTTAAGGGCAAGGAAAGGGGTGAACAAGGCTCGTAAGCGAGACATAAAGGAAGTTTGACGATGATATGAAATCAAGTTTAACGAGGGATAACATTCAAGTTTGACGGTGGGCTGTGTTCAAGGTTGCTTTGAGGCACTGTTCAAACTTGCTTTTAGGTACAAATCAAGCTTAATTTGTGTCATAATTCTTGCTTCATTTGCTTTCTTATACTATAGCAACTAAGATTATATCTTTGCTATACAAAGATATATATTACTATATCACATTTATTCAATCTTTGCAAGAAAAAAACATATTTTAAACACATAAACGCGTATATTGACAAAGCCCATTGCTTCTCTATAGAATACAGGCACTATGTGGATAACACCTGTATTACTAGCAGCAAAAGGAAGCCTCTTTATCGTATAGATAGGGGCATTGTCTTTAAAGAACTCATCTACAGGCTACATTCTTAAAACCACAATTCCCCTTTCTATTTCGTTTTATCAATCCATTTTTTCTATTTTCAAGGGGAATATATGTTCAATATTAAAAAGCAATTAAGGCATCTTTACGCCTCTAGCATATTCTTTACACTCTCTCTTTCAGGTGCGTGGGTGGCGATTTTATCGGCTCGCGGTTTCTCTCTGGCACAAATCGGCTTTGCAGAAACGGTGTTTCACATCGTGAGCCTCATTTGCGAAATTCCTTCTGGCGCGCTTGCAGATGTGTTCGGACGCAAAAAGACGCTTATCATCTCGTGTTTTATGCGCATTATAGCCAATTTCGTGATGATTGCGTCGAACAATTTTGCGCTTGTGTGCTTATCGATTGCATTTAACGCGCTCACTTATAATTTTATGTCGGGAAGCGATGACGCTCTCGCCTATGATTCTCTCAAATCTGTCGGCAGAGAAAAAGACTTTGATTCATACGTTTCAAATCAGCTCATCATATTTCGCTCTAGCGAGGGGCTTTCGACGCTCACCGCGGGCTTTGCGCTTATTTTGGGCTACAAGATTTCGTATGCATCGGGGATTTTCTTCGCGCTCATACAGCTTTATTTTCTCTTAGGCTTAACAGAAATCCGCCTAGAGCCAAAGACCGAAAAAGCTCACATCACAAAAGAAATCCTAGACTGCTTCAAGCAAAGTTTTCTTTTCTTGAAATCGCAGCGAAAAACCTTTCTTTTGATGCTTGCAAACTCGCTTGTAGGCGCACTCGACGTATTGCTTTTGTTTTTCTTGCAAGCAAAATTACCGATGGCGCATATACCGAATTGGGCGTTAGGCATTGCGCTGTTTGCTATGCAAATGGGGGGAATGTTGGGCGCAAAACTTGCTCTTTTGTGTCGCAGACTCAATTATTATGCGATGTTTGCACTTGATTTTGTCTTGCTTCTTAGCGCGATAGCTATGGAGCATACAGGGGTGTATATCGTTATGGCATTAGGAGGCTTTTTAGCAACAATGTCGGACGATGCGCTACAAGTGCGTACGAACACGATTATGCAAGAGCGGTTTCCGTCGGAGCAAAGGGCGACACTGATTTCTATTGACTCATTCACCTTTTCGCTCGTGATGATTATTCTTTCTCCCTTAGCTGGTCTTTTCTTCACCCTTTGGTAACAGCCACAGACTGATTTATAAATGCTGCAGACCGTTCTATAACTAATGCAAGCGGCTTTGTAAAAGTCCACAGACTGATTTATAAAAATACTTGTAAAACAGTTTGTGGCTCTTACAAAACAGCCGTGGTTATGCTATACTAAAGCCGACTTTTCGTTTTAGGAGAAATTTCGATGAAAGAAGTTTATGATTTTTTGAAAGCAGCAGGTACTTACTACCTTGCGACAGTGGAAGACGGACAGCCGAGAGTACGCCCTTTTGGCACAGTGAACATCTTTGAAGATAAGCTGTATATTCAGACTGGCAAGTCTAAGAATGTATCAAAGCAGATTCAGAGCAATCCGAAAGTCGAGATTTGCGCTATGAAATCTGGCAAGTGGCTTCGTCTTGCAGGGGAACTTATCCGCGACGACAGAAAGGAAGCAAAGGCTGATATGCTTGAGCATTATCCTGAATTGAAAAAGATGTACTCTGCTGATGACGATAACACAGAAGTGCTTTATTTCAAGAACGCTACTGCAACATTCTACAGTTTCACAGGCGAGCCGAAAGTAATCACTTTCTAACAAGCATAGCCTGTTTTTAATCACAGCAAAGGGGTTCTTTTGTATAAAAAAAGAGATATTGCCTCTACACAAGCCCTTTGCTGTATTTTTTTGCTACTCGTCCTTGACGGTGCGAAGGAATGATACAACGAGCAAAAAGCCACAAATTAAGATTATTGCATCAGCAACGTTAAAGGTAGGCCATCGCTCTAGTCCGAAAAGACCATAAAACTTTACATCAATAAAGTCTACAACGCCATCTACTCTGAAAAATCTATCGTACAAATTGCCCAAGCCACCGCCAATGATTCCGCAAATTGCCCAACGCTGTAGCTGCGTAAAAGTGTTATTGCGGAAATAGACAACTAAAGCCCAAGCAATTACGATAAGAGGAGCAAAGCCAAAAAGAATATGGCGAACTTGATTAGACAGCCCATGCCCCAAACTAAAGGCAACTCCTGGATTTTGAACGTGGATAATACGCAAAAAATCCCCAAAGAACCAATAGCCACTACTCAAATCATTCACGGGAATGTTATTGATAACAAGCACTTTCGATAATTGGTCAAGCAAAACAACTATCACCGTCAATGTAAGAGGCAATAGCTTTAATAGAAGCGCATTTTTTTCTTTATTCTCAAAAGTTTTTAGTTCAACACCAATAGTTTCGTTAGTCATAATACCTTTAGTATATTGATAAGTCGATTATTAGTCTACAGCCCCGTAGGAACATCTATAAACACGCCCTCTACATCGGTTTCAGCTTCAAGTTTTGCCTTTACAAGCTGCACGCCGACTGTTTCTGTTTCATAATGTCCACCTGCAATAAGAGTAATACCGTTTTCCTCTGCAACGTGATACTGTTCGTGTCCCACTTCTCCTGTGATAAATGCGTCAGCTCCTGCCTCTATCGCCTGCTCAACATCTTCCCCAGCACCGCCCGAAATAATGGCTATGCGAGAAAGTTTTTCTTTGCCAAAGGGAAGCAAATGAAGAGAATGATTACCATGAGGAAAGGCTTTTGCAATAAGCTCATCAGCAGTCAAAGGCTTTTCAAGATTTCCTATTGCGCCCAAAGTCATTCCTCTCCAAGTGCCAAAAGGCTGTGTGTCTTTTAGTCCTAAGCGGCTCGCCATACCAAAATTGTTCCCATAAAGATTATTTGCATCAAGCGGAATATGAGAGGCGTAAAGCGCAACATCATTCTGTATCAAAGCCGCTATGCGATTATAGTGAGAGCCTGTAATCGTGTCGCAAGAGCCCCAGAAAATACCGTGATGAGTAAACAAAAGCTGTGCATCGGCTTGGATAGTTCTCTTTATTGTTTCAAGACAAGCATCTACCGCAAAGGCTACTTTCTTTATCTCTTTTGTGTCAGGAGCAGAATTCTGCACTTGCACGCCATTAAGAGAAATATCCCTATCATACTCTTCGTTCTTCAAAAAGCTATTAAAAAAGCTACTCAATTCGTTCAATGTCATTCTGTTTCTTCTCCCGTTTCTTTATTTTCTTCACTCGCTTTGTCTGTGCTTGCAATCTCATTCACTTCGATGTTCGAATGAAGTATTATGCTTTCTTCGCTACGGGCGGCAAGCATTCTCGGTATCTTCAAAAGACTATCTCTCTTTCTGCCGTGCAAATACGCAAGAAAAGGGTCTGTTTGCTCTAAGCAACCATAGCCAGCAGGATATGTTTCGATACTCGACATATCAAAAAAACCAGTTACCGCATCTTTATACATAGCCGCCGTCAAAGGTAATGCGTCAGAGCACATTTTATCCCCTATAATAAAATACGGCTTTCGCTCTTTGTTAAACTCGCCTGCAAGATATAAAAGCATTGTGTATTCTTTTACAATGCGCCCTGTGTAATTCGCTTTTTGAGCCTCCACATCAAGCACATCGCTTAAATCTTGCATATTGATAACAAATCTGCGGAAATGCGGAATGTCTGGTGCGCTGTCAATCCACTTCATATCGGCTGCAAAGAACTCTCCTGCAATCACGGTATATCCGTCTTCTGCAATCTTCGCAAGATACGGGCGATACATATCGGTATTAGCTCTTTTATCACCTATAAATATTATGATTGGCTTTCCTGCCGTAAACGTGCCTGTTACCGTGTCGCCTTTATCGGTTTTATAGCTAATCGTATCGCTTTCCTCTTCCTTGCTTTTGAACACCGTTAAAATAGCATCAGCCTTTTCTAATTTAGATTCGATAGGAGTAAAACCTGTTGAGAACTTGCCTGCGTATTTATATGTTTCAATGACAACATTGTTCGATTCACAATACACAGGGCGGAAATAAAACACAAATACTAACGTTATAAGGTTTAACAAGAGTGCGAAAATTGAAAAAAAGCGAAACGCAGGGTGATAAAAGTCTACATACAGATACGCCCACACCTTTATGGCAGCGGGAACATTAAGCGCAAATTGGTAGAATGCAATAATGCAAATCCATATTTCAACAGGAGATATTCCCCAGATAAATATATTTAAAAGCGAAATGATAAAAGCGATTTGTGGCAAAGAAGCTAATGCATCAATTCTCGCTTCTCTGATGTAAAGCACGCGCGCAGAAGAGGCGGCTAAAAGAAAGAGAACCAAGAGTTCACTAAGAGTACTATCACACATAATCTTTATACTACAGCAAAAATCAACATTCTGCAACGCATAGAAAAAATATAAAATCTTTTGATACTTTGATTTTTTCGATAAACCGAGTTATAATTTTGAATTATGAACAGCACAGCCAATTATACAGTAGACAAAAATAAAATTCGCAGAGCGATAAGTTCTGGGCTTCCGCTTATGCTTACAACGTATAAGCTGCCGCACGAAATGGAAATGTATATGAATGCCGTGCTTGCTACTTTCCTTGAAGAAATCGGAAAGCCTCAACTAAAAGAATATATGACCTATTGCTTGAGCGAGCTTGTAGGAAACGCAAAAAAAGCAAACACAAAGCGTATTTACTTTAAGGAAAAGAACCTCGATGTGCATAACAGACGCGACTATATGGAGGGTATGAAAACTTTTAAGCAAGATACGCTTGATAACATAAAGCATTATCTTGATGAACAGGAAAAAACTGGGCTGTATATCCGTCTGATTTTGCAAAAAAGAAATGATAAAGTACGCATAGAGGTTCGCAATAACTCTGCTCTTTCATACTTTGAATATGTGAGAATTCACGACAAGCTCTCTCGTGCGCAACAATACAAATCTATTGACCAAGCCTTAAAGCAGCTTTTAGATGACAGCGAGGGCGCAGGGCTGGGGCTTGTTATTATGATTCTTATGCTCAAAAAGCTGGGCTTTAGCGAAGAGAGCTATCAAGTAAAAAGTGAATGTGGGGAAACTATTTCTCGCCTTGTTTTGCCGCTAAACACCGAAGAACATCAATCCATTTCGCTCATCTCTTCAGAGTTCGTCAATCTCATAGAAGACTTGCCTCAGTTCCCTGAAAATATAGTAGAAATAAACAAGCTGCTCGATAATCCAGACTCTAAGATGAGCGACATTGCAGAGAAAATCAGCAACGACGTATCTATGACCGCAGACTTATTGCGCCTTGTCAACTCTGCCACCTTTGCCAGAAGTGCCCGTTGCCGCTCTATTGGGGACGCAGTAAAGTTTGTGGGTATCCGCGGAGTAAAGAATATGCTTTATTCCATCGGCTCGATAAAAAACCTCTCTAAAGACGGAGAAAAAGAAACAGAGCGAAAGAAAAAACTGTGGACACACGCATACAAAGCGGCGTTCTATTCATATAATATAGCGCGCAATATACTTTCAGATGATAGAGAATGTATTGAAGATTCTTATGTGTGCGCATTGCTGCACGATATGGGCAAAATCATATTTGAAACAGCACACCCAGATTTAATCGAAAAGCTCAAGAAAATCCTTGCTCACAAAGGAATAAGCGCAGACCTCTTTGAAAAGTTAATTGCAGGTGTTGACCATGCAGAAATCGGCGCGCTTATAGCAGAAAAATGGAATTTCCCTGAACAGATAATAGGCGTAATCCGCTATCATCACGAGCCAGGGGAAGCCCCTGAAGAAATTAAAAACCTGTGCAGTGTCGTCTATATTGCAGATATGATTATTCACTATCAAAATGGAGATATTACTTTTGAAGATGTAGACTTCGATGTATTATCTCGATTGCACTTAACAGACGAAAAAGATTTCATAAAATTATCGAATGCCATAAAAGAAGCGTTTGACAAAAACTCCAAAATATCGTAATAATACCATTCTCTAGTAATAAGCCAAAGACGGTTTTTAATCAGTCTTGGCTGTCCAGTTCCGTTCCGTATTCCTGGACACAAAATAATAAAACACGAAGGAGTTTTTTTATGACCTCTCAGTCTTCTCTCTCATTCACCTCGTTTGTAAAAAACGAAATTAACGATTACAAAGCACTTTTTAGCGCAATCCCGTCAATCACCGTAACACTTTTCTGTGTGTCTGTCGTAGTGATGAACCTTATGGCTTCTAAAGCTGTCATCTCCACCCCTTACCTCACTGCAACAGGCGGACTGCTTATCAGTTGGGCTCCGTTTCTTTGTATGGACGTTGTATCAAAACATTTCGGTCCAAAGGCGGCAACAAAGCTCAATATAATCGGTCTTCTCGTCAACCTTGCTTGCGTGGCTCTCTTTGAAATCGTCAGCCTTATCCAAATCGACACCACTGGCGCAAAAGCCGATTACAGCGCATTTAATTCGGTTTATCGCTGCACATGGTTTGTTTTGGTAGCAAGCTCTGTTGCTTTCGTTCTTTCTGGCGTGGTCAATAACTTTTTGAACTACGGCATTGGCAAGCTATTCAAGAAAAACCCCGACGGCAAAATTGCTTATATGACAAGGTGCTACATCTCTACTTTCGTCGGGCAATATGTAGACAATGCGCTTTTCTTGGCTCTTTTATATCTCGTCTTTTTGCCCTCTGTTGCAAACATTCACGCCTCTAGCCCGCTTGCAGTCTTTGGAGGCGCATTGCTCGGAAGTATTATGGAGCTTATAACTGAAGTGATTTTCTCTCCGCTCGGCTATTCTGTTACGCTCAAATGGAAAGCTAACAGCGTCGGTAAAGAATATTTCTTATACTGCGAACAGCACAAAAGTGCATAATTCACACCTATCGTTTAAGGACTCAAATACATGGAAAAGCTAGAAAATCTCTCTGCCGCTTCTCTTGGTAAAGAAGTGAACAGCGGCAGAATATCTCCTACACAAGTAATCGAGTATTTCGCACACAGAATAGAGAAGCGAAACAAAAGCATAAACGCATTTGTCTACACGAAAATCGATGATGCGCTTAGCAGAGCAAAGAAAATCGAAGAAAAACTAGCGAAGAGTGAAAATTGCGGGGAGTTTACAGGAGTTCCGACAGCTCTCAAAGATTTTTTGCCAAGCAAAAGGGGCTGGACAAACTCTCATGGAGGAGTTAAATCGCTTATTCGTGAAGACAGTTATGATTCAGCCTTTTATGCAGCTATGCGTAAAGCGGGGGCTATTGCATTTGGAAAGACAAACGCGCCTGCTTTTGCATTCCGTGGCACAACCGATAATTATCTTTACGGCGCGACATCAACCCCGTTTAACACCGCACACAATTCAGGCGGCTCATCAGGAGGCAGTGCGGCAGCGGTTGCAGACGGGCTTATCTCGATTGCAGAGGGAAGCGACGGCGGCGGCTCTATCCGTATTCCTGCGGCGTGGTGCAGTTGCTTTGGCTTCAAGGCATCTGTCGGCACAATTCCGAGCGTATGCAGACCTGACGCATGGGCAGCGACACACCCGTATTGTTTCAATGGCGCAATCACTCGCACGGTAGAAGATAGCGCAATCGCTTTGAACTATATGGCGCAATACAATCCGAGAGACCCTTTAAGCCTTCCAAGAAGCAACATCGATTACAGAGAAGAAATGCAAAAAGGCATAAAAGGCTGGAAGATTGCCTTTACAAACGATTTCGACGTGTTTAACATAGACAAGGAAATCTGCGAAGTTGTTGAAAAAGCAGCATTGAAGTTTCAAGAGGCTGGCGCAACGGTTGAAAAAGTGCATTTCAACTTTAAGCACAGCGCAGAAGAAATGGGGCATCTTTGGTGCAGAAGTATCAGCATTGACACGGCTATTGAGCTTGAGTTAATGAAGAGAGGTGGCTTTGATTTGAGAGAAGAAGCAAAAGACGAAATCCCTGCCGAATTCTTCGAGTGGCAAGATAAAGCCTTTGCTTCTACTGTGATGGATTATTACGACTTCAATCTTATCCGCACCGAAATACTTGACGCACAAGAAGATATTTTCGAGAACTATGATTTAATCGTATCTCCGACCACTTGCTGTTTGCCTGTTCTAAACGCAACTGACCACAATACACAAGGACCTGAAACGATTAACGGAAAGAAAATCGACCGCCTAATTGGCTTTGCAGAAACGTTCTTTGAAAACTTCACAGGAAACCCCGCCGCCTCTGTGCCGTGTGGATTGTCAAAATCTTTGCTTCCTATCGGTATGCAGATAATCGGAAAGAAGTTTAGAGATGCAGATGTCTTTAGAGCGTCAAGAGCCTTTGAGCTGCTTTCTCCGTGGGATTATGCTATCCCTTTCAATCGCAAAATCTAACCATTCAACTCACTCTTGAGCGTACAGTATAGAGCAGTTAATCGCTACACTAAAGACACTCACATTGCTACGCTCAAGAGCAGTTAATCGCTACAGTAAAGAGGGTGTAATCGCTACGCTAAAGAGTGGCTATACTGTACAGTAAAGAGCGACTTTAGCGTACAGTAAAGAGTGAATTCACAAAATAAAAAACCGCCTCGAAACTTCTCGAAGCGGTTTTTTATGGAGATGATCGGACTTGAACCGACTACCTCAACAATGCCATTGTTGCGCTCTAGCCAGGTGAGCTACACCCCCGATTGATGTTGCAATATTAACACGCGGCTTTGTTTCTGTCAAGTGCATATAACTTGATAAAAATGATGAGTTTTTGTAGTATATATTCGGGAGAAAAATGAGTGAACGTTTTACATAATTTTTCTGTTGAGTACTTTGATTTTCTTTTGCAGAGCGACTCTGGAATGAAACTCTTGAAATCGCGGTCTGCAAAAGCAGTGATTTCTTTTCTCTATGGGGCGTTTCGCAAAGACCATATACAAACTATTCTTTCTGATGAGCTTGAGAGCAAACTAGCTTCATTCTTGAATATGCACAGCGCAGATGAGCAGGAAATAGAAGAAGATGCTCTCTCCGATACGCAAGAAAAGCACATCAGCGCATTCGCAGAATCAAACACAAGGGCTCGAATCTATATAAACTATTGGTGTTCTGAAAATAGAAGCTATCTTCGCCGCTATCAAAACAATGAAAGCGAAATCGTTATTGAGCTTTCGGCAGGGGTAGAGCGTCTTTTTAACTATCTTGAAGACGCAGGCGCAAAGGATTTTATCGGAACAGAAAGCCGCTTTAAAAACATCTTGGAGCAGCTGACAGAGCTAAAAGAGCACGTCAACGGAAATCCTGAAGAGAGAATAGCGCAGCTTGAAGCGCAGAAAAAGAAGATTGACGAAGAGATTGAACTTATAAAGCGCACGGGAAAAACAGAAACCTATTCCGCAGTGCAAGTAACAGAGCGATTAAACGACATCAGTCGTCGCTCAAGGGATTTATTAAGCGACTTTAGGCAGGTAGAAGATAATTTCAGAAAGATTATGAAAGACATCTATCGCGCGCAAAGTCAAGCCGACGCTTCTCGCGGTCAGATTTTGGGCTACACGCTCGACACCAGCCGAAAGCTCAGAGAATCTCCGCAGGGGCAAACATTTACTTCGTTCTGGAACTTCATTTGCGAAGATAAAGAAGACAAAATCAGCTCTTTAATGCACACCATTCTTGACACGACAGAGATGAATTGGTCTGATGATTTTATGCTCAACTTAAAGAAGTATCTGTATCAAGCAGGGCATAAGGTTATTGAGCAAAACCACACGCTTTCGGAACGCATTAACAAAATGCTTTCTAATCAAAATATCAACGAACACAAGCGAATTGATAAATTGATTGGCGAAGTAAAGGCTGAAATGCTCAACTATACAAAGGGTATAGAAGAAGGCGCAAAGGAAGCGAGTGCAAACTTTATGGAAGTAGACACAAAATGCGCTATCTACTTCCCGCAGGCGCGCTATGCAATCTATCCTGAAGCAAAGAACAAAATGTCTCAGATGACAGAGTTTGCAAACGATATTGTAGATGTTACGACATTCAAGGGCTTATTCAATCAATTCTATATTGATGAGAAAGTGCTTAAAACTCATCTCGCAGACTTTAGGAAAAAGAGAAAAGAGCAAAGTTTTACTTTGAACGACCTTTTCAGTGAGTACCCGATAAAAAAGGGGCTTTCTGAAATCATAGCATATCTTGATTTAGTGCAGAAAGAATGTAAAACGCAAGTCTTCAAAGACGAAAAAGAGATAATCCAGTTCAAGAAAAACGATAATATTATTTCGGTAACTATACCAAGGATGATGTTTTCATGACAGATTTTGACGATGCTACAACAGAGGGCACACAGTCTTCACCATCATGGGGGGGCGTGTGCGTAAAACTTTTGCAAGGTCCTTTATATCGCACTGGAGTTGACGACGTGAACTGGAAGACGCTCACAACGTGGCTTTCAGAGATAAATAACTACTTTGAAAAAATCGGGCTTATTGTGCTTGTGAACCAAGGCGACGGCTATGCGTATCTTTCGCAGCTTGACGACTTTAAGGCAAGGGAAGCGATGAACGGCTTTGAAGATGTTGATGATGAGGATATGCACAAAGACAGCGAGGGGGAAAAGATACCGCGCCTCATAAAGAAAATGCCTATGACGGTAGAGCTGTCTATGCTGTGCGTGCTTTTGAGAGAGGCTTTGGACAGAGCAGAGGGAGAAGATTCAAGCGAGCTTGTGCTTAAAGAAAGCGAGATAAAAGATATGATTGTGCCATATCTAAAGACGATGAGCGACCAAACAAAGATAATGAAGAGGCTTGATGAATACATCTCTCAGCTTATAAAGCTCACCTTTATCCGCGAAATAAATGAAAACGAAAATGCCGCCGCAGGTAAAGAAAGAGAGTTTGAAATCCGCAGGATAATCAAAAGCAGAATAAGCCCTACTTTCCTTGAAGAGTTCAAGAAGCGGCTTCTTGAGCAAAATGAAAAAAACGGAGTATCGGAGAAATAGACAATGAGCGATAATCTTTTTTCAGCTAACACAACGACACAAGGGTTTCGCCTTGATTTCTTTCAGCTTTATAACTGGGGTCTTTTTGACGGAGAGATTTATACGGTAGACGCGCGAAATAAATCGACGCTTTTAACAGGCGAAAACGGCAGCGGTAAAACAACGCTTGTTGACGCTATTATGACGCTTTTAGTTCCGCAGAATATGCGATTTTATAATCAATCGTCTGGCAGCAACAAAAAGCACGACCGCAGCGAAGAAAGCTATGTTTTAGGTGCATACGGAAATAAGCAAGAAAGCGAAAATGCAGTTGCAAAGGTGCAAACATTGCGCGACAGCACGGCTTTTTCTGTGCTTGCAGGTTGTTTTGTAAACGAAACGACAGGAGAGATAGTGAGCCTTTTGCAAGTTCGCTACTTCACAGGCGACACATTGCAAAGGATTTTCGCCGTTACCCGCAAACGCCTCAGTATCCAAGACATAAACGAAGCTCTTGTAAGAAAGAATATTTCGATTGACCGCACGCCAACGTGGCGAAAGGTGTTGCAGCAAGAGTTTGGCACGGTTTTCTTTGGCGACAATTTCAAAAAATACAGCGAGTCTTATTCGCAGATATTCGGGTTCCGCTCCGATAAAGCACTCCGTCTTTTCTCGCAAATCGTAGGCTTGAAGGTTTTGGGAAATCTCACCGAGTTTATCAGAATGAATATGCTTGAAGAGCAAGACACCCTCACTCGCTACGAACAGCTTCGCTCTAGTTATCAAAACCTTATGCAGAGCAATCGCGAGATTCAAAAAGCAAAGGCACAAATAGAGCTTTTAGAGCCTATCAAAGAAAATGGCGACAAGTGGAGAAGCAAGGCAAGAGAAAAGCAGCACTTTTTCAATATGCGCCAATATGTGCCGTCTTGGTACACAAAGTGCGCCCGTGAAATAGTGAGCGATGAGCTTGAGAATATCCGCGATACGTTGCAGCACACGATAAGCAATCGCGAAGAAGAGCAGAGTGTAAACGAGGGTATTCAAGGCGAAATCGACACCATCAAGATTTCTATTGCGCAAAATGCTGCAAGCCAAAGATTGAACCAAATCCGCGAGAAAATTGAGTCTATCACCAACGAGAAGAAGCATATCGAAGAGGAAAAGTTCAAATACAACGAAAAACTTTCTGCACTCGGTATCGAAGCTCCAATGACATCAGACGGATTTGATGTAGTAAAAAAGACGCTGAAAAGCCTTTTGCAAAAAGAGCAAGCCAAAAAGTCTAGTGCAGACAAGATTCGTATTGAAGCATATTCAGACGAAAAAGAAGAAAAGAAGCAAATCGACGCGATTACAAAAGAGCTTGAATCGCTCGGTTCACGCCCTGCGTCTAACATTCCGCTTGAAAATATCGAAATCCGCGCTACTATTTGCGATGCGCTTGAGATAAGCGAAAGAAAACTGCCGTTTGCAGGAGAGCTTTTAAGAGTGGCAGAGGGTGAAGAGAAGTGGAGCTATGCCATCGAACGACTTATGCACAACTTTGCTCTGACACTCCTTGTAACGCCCGATATTTATGAAGACGTTACCGATTACGTTAAAAACAACAATATGAGAGGACGTGTCGTCTATCTTAAAACAGATGATGATTTCTATCTCGCAGACGATTTTGACAGCGACAGCGATACAGTGCCTGGCAAAATGGAAGTACGCGACGAACACCCATTGAGCAAATGGATTCGCTCTTATGTGAAATCGCATTTCGATTTTCTTTGTACCGACGACACAAACGAGATTGCACGGGCAAGACAGGCAATTTCTTCTACAGGTCTGATTAAAAAAGGCTCAAAGCACGAAAAGGACGACCGCGAGCATATCAGAAACAGCTCTATTCAGGTTTTGGGCTGGGATAACTCTAGCAAACGCCGAGAGCTGAGCGCGCGCCTTGACGAGCTTAAAAGCGAAGCAGAGAAACGGCAGCAGGCAAGAGAGCAAAGCGACGCTGAAACAGAGCAAATTGAAGAGAGAATACGATTGCTGAAAAATGCAAGTGAAATATCCTCTTGGTCGCAAATTGACACAGAGAGCTTTGATGTAGAAATCATCTCGCTTGAAGAAGAGCAGAACAGGCTTTCTAATAGCGACGAAAATATGAAGGAGCTTCAAGGTCAGCTCAAAGCCGTACTCGACAAGAAAAAGGCAAGCGACGAAAGAATAAACACCTTCACAGGTATTATCGCAGTTTTGCAGGACAAGCAAAAAGGCAAAGAGGAAAAACTCTCTCAATATACACAGACTTGGCAAGTTCTCAAAGACGGCTTAGAGAGCGTGGAGGGAAAAGAAACCGAAGAAGCGTTTGAAAGAGAGTATCAAGTGTTTCTTGACGCTACTTCTATCGACGCACTCGACCAAAACAACGCCACCATTACCGAAGACCTCGACAAGAAAATTGAGGAATGTACAAAGAAAGAAACAGAGCTTTCTCAGCTTTTAATCAAGCAGATGAGCAACGTCAAAAATCCGAATCAATCGTTAAGAGAGAAATTCGGAGATTGGTCTGACGAGTTTATCAATATGGAAGCCGCTGTTGAATACATTGATGACTTTATCAGCGTCTATGATAGATTGTTAAAGGACAATTTGCCGCACTATCAAGAGCAATTCAACGAATACCTACACGAAACAATGAATAATGACATCGTTGATTTCTACGAGTTTATTGCGGACAAAGCTCAAGACATTCGTACTGCGATAGAAAACTTGAACTCAAGCCTAAAGTCCATCACTTACGAGCAGACACCAGAAACATTCTTGCAGCTTATTGCACGCGACTCAAGCGACATACGCATAAAAGAGATGAGAGCGAAACTCAACGCTGCGCTTCCTGAAAGGGATAAACTTGAAGACGAAGAGTATCAGCAAGAGATGTTTGAGAAAGTCAAAGATTTGCTTGATTATCTTGATTCAAGCGATGCAAACAGAAAGTTTGTGCTTGATATACGAAACTGGTTTTCTTTTGCTGCCAGCGAAAACTATTCATTCGACAAGAGCCAAAAGCAATACTATTCCGACAGTGCAAGCCTTTCTGGAGGCGAAAAAGCAAAGCTCACCTATACTATTCTTGCTTCCGCTATTGCCTATCAATTCGGCATTAACAACGGCAAAGGTTCTTCGTTCCGCTTTGTTATTGTTGACGAAGCATTCAGCAAAAGCGACTCATACAACAGTGAATATGCAATGCGATTGTTCAAACAAATCGATTTGCAGCTTATGGTTGTTACTCCTCTCGACAAAATAAACATTGTCGAAGATTATATCTCTTCAGTGCATTTGACCGAGAACAAGAACACCCATAATTCACGCCTCATTGGAATGAGCATAGAAACTTATAAAGAAAAGCAACAGGAATAAACTTAGAAATAAAAAGATAAAAAAAGCCCTCGGTTACTCTAGGAAAGAGCCGAGGGTTTATTGTTATTACAAGATTGTTCTAGCTAAAAACTAGCGAATCAAGCTCATAACATTCTGGCTTGACTGGTTAGCCTGTGCGAGCATAGCAGTAGCAGCCTGAGAAAGAATCTGGTTCTTTGTGAAATCAACCATCTCACTAGCCATATCTGTATCGCGGATGCGGCTCTCAGATGCCTGCATATTCTCAGCAGCAATGTCAACACCCTTTACAGTCTCTTCGAGGCGGTTCTGGTATGCACCGAGGTCTGCTCTCTGCTTGTTAATCTTCTTCAAAGCCTCATCAAGAGTTCCGATTGCGCGGTTAGCTTCATCTGGACCTTCGAGAGAAAGAATCTGCTCTGTTCCGAGTTCGCGAAGTCCGAGAGCAGAAGCTGTCATCGTGCCGATGTACACCTGTGTTCTCTGGTCCATATTTGCACCAACGTGAATCCACATTGAAGCAGTTACAGTGTTCTCGCCAGTTGACTGTGCGAAGCGACCTGTGAGCATGTTCATACCGTTGAACTGTGCCTGTGAAGCGATGCGGTCAACCTCTGCTACAAGCTGAGAAACCTCAACCTGAATCTGCATACGGTCTTCGTCTGTGTAGATACCGTTAGATGACTGAACAGCAAGCTCGCGGATTCTCTGAACGATGTCAGTTGTTTCCTCGAGGTAGCCTTCTGTTGTCTGAATGAAAGAAATGCCGTTTGAAGCATTCTCGCTCGCCTGATTCAAGCCGCGAATCTGTGCTCTCATTTTCTCTGAAACTGCAAGACCTGAAGCGTCATCGCCAGCCTTGTTAATCTTCATTCCTGAAGAAAGCTTTGCCATATTGTTAGACTGGTTAGCCTCGTTGATTCCATTGATGCGTGAGCTGAACATTGCGCTCATGTTGTGATTGATAACCATGATAATCTCCTATCAGATGTACATTTCAGTAGAAGTTTTTTCTTTCTCTTTCAATATCCCCAAAGAAAGAAATACCACCACCCTATACTTTTATATTCGGAGTATGGCAAAAAGACTTTACAGAATTCACTAAATTTATTTCGAGCAAGGTTTATTACAGAAATCTTTTGTTATGGAGAAAATAGAGAAATAGATAGAATTGTATATGAAGTACATATTTTTTTCATATACAATTCACTAAATACTTGTTTTTTTTTGCACAGTGATATAATGCAAGATAACGTTTTATATAGGAGGTCTTTTATGAAGAAGACTTTTCATTTAGCTGCACTATCATTGCTCGCAGCATTCACGTTGTTTTCTTGCCAGCGAGAGCCTGACGAGTATTATTATTCAGCCACAACACAGCTTTCTTCTCCTGATTTGACTGTAAAAGTCTATCCTGGTGCAAATGTGCTGACATGGAAAACAGTTTCAGATGCTGTTTCATACGATATTTATCGCACAGTAGACGGCATTGAAACAAAGGTTTCATCAGTAACTAACAAACTTTACTTTGTCGATGATTTTGACAATGGACTTCAAGACAATACAAGCTACACATATCGTCTTGTGGCAAATCCGAAAACTACTGCTCCGCTTACTGCAAGTAGCACGACAAAGAGTGTGAAGACACGTGCAAGCGACAAAGTGGCTACAACTGGCACAGCGTTTTCTGACCTTGCGACTTATGAAGAGTCTTACGACAAGAACGCTTCAGTGCTTTCTAGCGACACAATCACTGTAAGCCAGCTCAACAGCGACGGCACAGTTACCGTAACGTTCCCAACAAAAGCATATGCTACTTATTCTGTTAAACTCGTAGATTCTGATAAAGAAACTCTTGTTACAGACGGGCTTGAAAACTATGAATCTAGCAAATCTGTCGCCGGTGCAAACTATGCGAACGACAGCACTGTTACAATTCAGCTTCCGAATATCGCATCTGGAACAAAGAAAGTCCTTGTTACAGCAACTCCTTATTACAGCGGATATACAGAAAGTGAATATACTGCAAGTACAACTGTATCTGTTGCTTCGCTTAATGTAACTGGCGGAAGTGCAACTGCTTATTGGACTGCAAACACAAGCACTTCAAAGACTGTAAGATTAGTCATTACACCACAGCAGCTTACATCAGACGGTTCTTATGTTCCGTTAAGCTACTACACAGTATACCGTGTAGAAACTCCATACGGTAATGAAGCTATTGCTAAGAGCTATACAAAAATTGAAACAGCACTTACAGAAGAATCTCAATACATCGATAACAATGGTAACACAATTGAAAAAGCGTACTACCTCGATGATACATTCACAGGCGATTCTTCTTCAACTTATAGCTATGTTATTGTAGTTTCAAGCAATGGTAAGTATGGCACCAAGCTTGAGACTGATATATCTTCAGGAGATTCATCACTTACAACGCTTGTAAACACAACCAATGCTGATGTCGATTCTGAATGGATTTCAAACGCTACAACAACAAAGAAGATACGTGTTGTTATTTATCCTGCAACATTCAGGAAGGACGGCTCTTATGTTCCGACAAGCTATTACACAGTGTACCGCACAATAACTCCTAAAAATACAAGCGAAAGCTATGACGCTACAACGACAAAGCTTAGCCCTTCATTCATTGAAGCAACATCTTACACTGATGCCAATGGCACTTCACACAAGAAAGCATACTACTTCGATGATGAAATTTCTGACATTTCTTATAGTGCTACTTACACATATAAGATTGTATTGTCTAACAACGGTAGCGACAGCAAAACCTTTACCACAAGAGTATCTGACACAGTATATGTTACAGCAATCATTTCTTCTGTATCAAACTTCACTTCTAGTTACAGCAAATCTGCTACTGTTAACGTGACTTATGACAAAGACTTCACAGATGTAAAGCTTTATAAGAGCGAGTATGACAGCTATTCAGATGCAGCGAATGCAGCAAGCTATTCAAGCAGCTCTGAAACAAGCCCACTTATCCTTTCAAACTCAAAGCTCATCTCATTCACTCCAAGTAGCACCTATGGTTATAGTAGCGTATCTGACACGCTTACTCCTGAATCTTACACAGTATATCGTCTTGAAGTAACAAATGCGTACGGCAACAAGAACTCTGACACAATGATTGTCTACTTGCCGTCTGCGTCAAAGAAAGTCATCACTGATATTCCTGGAACATACTACGAGCCGTCTGTGCAATATAGTAGCTGGTATAATTCTTATGTAAGTACTTATAATGCTAATGCCTCTATCTACTGGGACATTGAGTATCCTACTTATGGGGATAATACTTACACATTGTATTGCGATTCATATACCTCAGAAAGAGCTGCTAAAAATGCAGTTAGTGCAGGTACATATAGCTCTACTTACAGTAATGGTATTCCGTTTTCTTATGATTATTCAACAACTACAAATGTTTATATGAATTCAACAGGATACTATGTATTTACATTTGTGTTGAATCACGAGTATGACACTGCTTCATATACTGAAACCGCAAAAGATACTGTAATTCTTTATTACGATTCTGATGCTGGTACTTTAACAAAGATTAACTAAGCTCGGTCTACAAGCATTAGGAGCGTATGTTCAAGATGATTTTTCTTCTTGCGCTACGCTCCTTTTTTTATTGCATTAGATTTTTGCCTTTGTAATGCGCTTCTTCGCTGCACCCTGTAATATGAACATGGCGTTTCCCGTTGGGCTTACAGAAAAGATGCGAAACAAGATAGCCGTCTAATGGTACACTTTTGCCGCACACTGGGCAAATACGCTGCAAACCAACCTCTACATTCGGATAGCAATGCGGACAACCATTCACAATGCAATATTGCTCTGGAGTGTTCATAGGGCGATAGACACGAGAGATTATATTTTCTCCCTTTTGCAATGTGGATTGACAAAGCGGGCAATGCACAATAAAACCTTTTGCTTCTGCTTCTCTCTGTTTCCTCTCTGCCGCTTCTTTTTCTCTTTGCAATCTTGCCTTCCATTTGAAAAGGCTAGACAAACCCCAAATTATCAAAATCACAGCAATAGCAAAACCAATATATGCTAAACGAGATAAAATAAATTCCATATATTTGAATATCGAACCACATTGCAAAAACTTTCTTTTTATTGATATGATAGAACTATGAAAGTTATCGTAGTCGGTTCAGGCGGGCGTGAACACGCTATCGCATGGAAGCTCTCAGAGAGCAGTTTAGTTGAAAAGGTTGTTTGTGTTCCCGGCAACGGTGGCACAGCTATGGAAAAGAAGTGCGTGAATGTCAATCCTGACAGTTGCCCCTACTTAAATGGCGAAACAGGCATAAAAGCCGCTGTAAAGATTGCACAAAAAGAAGGGTGTGATATGGCGGTGATAGGTCCTGAAGACCCGCTTGCACAAGGCTATGCGGACGCTTTCTGGAAAGAAGGAATCAAAACGGTAGGACCTAAAATGCAAGGCGCGCAACTGGAGGCGAGCAAAGATTTATCAAAAGCCTTTATGAAAAAATACGGGGTTGCTTGCGCAATGAGCGAAACGTTCACCGACAAAGAGGCATCTCTTTCTTACATCGAGAAAAAAGGCGCGCCTATCGTCATAAAAGCAGACGGCTTGGCGGCAGGAAAAGGCGTTGTTGTCGCTCATACGTTAGACGAAGCGAAAAAAGCCGTAATTGACCTTATGGAAGAAGGTAAAGTCGGACAGGCAGGAAAGAAGCTCGTTATAGAAGAGTATCTTCGCGGCGTAGAGATTTCAGTTTTAGCGGCGGTAAGCGTTACAAAAGAAAGCGCGGAAAGCGGCAAGGCTTGTATCATTCCGTTTATGCCAGCTCGCGACCACAAACGGCTTAATGAAGGCGCAACAGGACCTAACACAGGCGGAATGGGCGCGATTTGCCCCGTAGAAGACGTAACAGAAGAGCAAATGAGGGAGTTTAGAGAAACTATCCTAGAGCCAACTTTGCGCGGAATGATTGCAGAGGGATACGACTATCGCGGATTTATTTTCTTTGGCTTGATGCTCACCGCAACAGGTCCAAAATGCCTTGAATATAATGTTCGCTTAGGCGACCCCGAAACTCAAGCTGTTTTGCCGATGATGGACAGCGATTTTGCTTCACTTTGCACCGCTATCACAGACGGCACATTAAAAGACTTCTCTCTTACTTGGAAAAAAGGCTTTTGTGTCGCGCCCGTTGCTGTTTCTGGCGGCTACCCTGAACACTATAAAAAGGGAATGCAAATCACGCTTGACTACAAAGGCGTTCACGACACAGGCGCAAAGGTGTTTATTGCAGGAGCTATCATCAATCGACGCAGTAATTCGCACACAGCCGCAGTTGACCACCTTTCATTTTTGGAAGACGATTCGCCAGAAATGCACATGCTCATTACAAACGGCGGGCGCGTTTTAGCTTGTTCAGCTTATGGACAAACATTCAACGAAGCACGAGAAAAAGCGTATAAGGCTTTGACAAAGATTTCTTTCAAAGGAATGTTTTTCAGAAAAGACATCGGCTTGCCAGGCGCAGCGGAATCTAACTAAAGGTCTTGTTGCAAAACTTTCGAGGTCTTATTGCAAAACTCTTACTGCTTACTAGTATTGCTAGTGTAAACAGTCTGATTACGGTTTGAAAACAGTCTTTTTACGCTCTGTAATTAGGCTGTTTTCATTGCGCAAAAAGACTTTCTACACTTGTTTTGTTACGAGTATTGCATCTTTATAGCAAAAAAGAATTGTAACAATCGCTGAAAAGGTATACCCTTTATAGCTATGAGTGAAGATTTGAAAATTATCGCCTTAATGGGCATAAAACATTGTGGCAAAACCACACAGGGAAAACGGCTTGCAGCTTTTTATGACTGCTTGTTTTTTGACACAGACGACGTTATCTTTCAGCAAACGGGAAAAACAGCGCGCGAAATCTATTCAAACAGCGGCAAAGATGCTTTTATGGCGGCAGAAAGCGAGGCTTGCAAAAGCATTGTAAAGCAACTAGAAACGCTACGCCGCGAGAATTACAAAATGCCGTATGCGGTCATTTCAACAGGCGGCGGATTTTGCAACAACGAAGAAGCAAAGGCTATTCTTAAAGAAAAAAGCACGTTTGTCTTTATGAAAACCGATGAAATTGTTGCTGCTGACCGCATTGTCAAGGAAATAGAAATCGGCACAAACGGCGAACTAAAGGGATTGCCTGCGTATATTGCAAGCAAAAAGCCAAAGACAATCGAAGAAGTCCGCTCGGTCTTCCACGATTTCTATGAAGAGAGAAGCGCACTTTATTCGGCAATGGCGGATATTGTGATAGAGCTTCCTCAGGCGAGCAAAGAAGAAAATACACAGCGGCTCATCAATGCGCTAAACAAAGTCCGTAATTGCTAGAAACAGCTTAAAACATAAAAGCCGCACTGATGCTCAAAGCTTTGTATCAGTGCGGCTTTTTTGCAGTTTCGTAAAACTACAGAACGAGCAAAGAAATGCAATTATCTGCAAGAGCTGTAACTTTGAGCTCGTGCTGTTCTCCGCTTTCTGCGTCCTGAACTTTGATTGTAGAGCCCTCTTTTACATAGTATGTATAGCTCTCGATTGTGTGGCTTGTCCAGTCGCCAGCGATGATGAGATGATGATGAAGTTCAAGTTCTCCGCTCTTTTCTCCAACAGTCGCCTTAATGCGAGAAATAGTGCAATAAGACTCTACACGAGGCTCTGAATATGAGTCGAGCATTGCATCGAGTGGCAAAAATGACATTGATTTTTCACCAGCATAAAAGCTCAATTCTTCGTTCTTGTTCATTGTATTACTCCTTAATCGCTCTTCTTATTTATGAGCGTGAATTATTCCGACCTCTCTCTTATAATTCTATAGCGCGAAAAGCCAATCGTCAACTTTTTTAGCGGTTGTTTTTTCTTGTTAGGCAATATAAAATGAGCAAACAGTACTTGTGAAAAGATAAGAGACCTGTTCGGAAACAGTATGTCATTGCCGTACTTGATACGGCAATCTATTGCA
>CALDID010000113.1 GCA_937901865.1 uncultured Treponema sp. | reverse complement strand
CGGCTTGGTCCGCTCTTCATATCAGGGATTTCGGGTCGTTCGAGGATTTGGAATATAGGCGATTCGCTTTGCATTTGCACTTTCAACAGCTCATATTGCGTTTTAAGCTGAATGTATACCTCTTTTTTGGCATCTAGCTCCATTTGTAACTTTGCTGTAGTAGTGCTTATAGAAGGCATATTCCACAAATTACCTGTTTTTCCTATGTCAGCCCCAAGATTTTCCATTTCTTTTTGCAAGTGCATAATTTCGCTGTAGCTTGATTCAATATTTCTTTCTAAGTTTTCTTTTTTGATTTTGTCTGTGTCTAATCCCAGCTCATCGAATTTGAGAGAAATCCAGTCAACTGTAAAATTTACTACCGACTGCGCAAACTCTGCATCAATATCGGTGAATGAAATGGTAAATACTCCAGAATCATTGTCAGTTTCAGCTTTTAGCTTCTGCTTCAAAATCTTTCGGCAAGAAGCGCGAACGCTTTTTTTCAACTTGTATTTTTTTATAAGACCATATTTATCTGTAATTGAGTCAAGAAGAGAATTTGATGATACTAGATACGCTGCAAGAGAAGCATTTGTCGCTCCTCCGCTCACTCCCGCCATTCCTGCAAAAGCTCCAAGCCCTGAAGCCGATAACGCTGCTCCAATACCACCGCTTGAAGAGCTTTCTTGAATTAACATCTTCGCACTTGGAGTGTATACGTTTGGCATAGGGGAATTTTTTGAGGGAAGCTTTATAGAAATGACAGCAAAAATCACTACCCCAATCATCGCGAGTAGTGTTGTAATGATGATAAGCCATTTGTAATGCAATAAAACAGCAAATAAGTCGATTAAAGAAATTTCCTCATCTGTATCTTGTTTATGTTTTGTTTCTCTCGTAATAGTATGTTCGTTTTGCATAATCTGCACATATTATTACTGAAAAAAAAAAAACAGCAAGAGTTTTTTTTACTATTTTTATCTATTTTTCATCGAGATTATCGCTGTTTGCTTCTAGCGTGTTTCGCCTGCGAAGATTAAAGGAAAATTGACGTGGTCATGACCTGGGTAAACGCTCAGTTCTGAATCAAGCTCATATAAGCGACGAAGTGATTTTGCCATATCAAGCGGATTGCTGTCATAAAAATCATCTCGCCCGTATGTGCCATAAAAAAGGGTATCGCCAGAAATGAGGATTTTCTCTTTTTCGTTGAGCAAACAGATACTTCCTGGCGAATGTCCTGGAGTGTGAAGCACTTTCCAATCAGAAAAAAGAATATCGCCCTCTTTCAAAAAGCCTGTCGCATCAGGCATATCTGTAAACATATTCAAGATCTGGGTTGATGAGCAATCTCTTAAAATGTGTGATTGTGCTTTTATCGCATCTTTGCCGAGATATTTTGCGTCGAGCTCGTGAATGAGAATCGGCAAAGATGGATATTTTTCGTGCAAAGCCTTTAGAGTCATTACATGGTCAAAATGTCCGTGAGTTAATACGATTGCCACAGGATTTTTTTTCTCAAGCGGAATTTCTGTTGCTGGGTCTACAATGAAAACATCTTTTTCATTTATAGGCACTACAAGCGTGTTTACCGTGTAATAACTTCTAAAGACTTCTATTTTCATAAATACTCCTATGCCTGCTCTTGTGATTCAGCAGCAGGTGAAACTGGCTCACTGGTTTCTGAAACACTTGTGTCAGTTTCAGCACTTGTGTCTGAAGAGCTTTCGTCGTCGCTTTGCTTTGAGTAGCTCACGCTTAACTTTCTGCCGCGATACTCATAGCCGTTCAAAGCTGCGATAACTTTCTCTGCGTCTTCGCTGAAAAGCTGAACAAAAGAATAGTTTGCAAGCACTTTGATAGTACCAATTCTCTCTCTTTCGATTCCGCCCGCAGAAGCAAGCAATCCAACCAAATCTTTCGGATACACTCTGCGGTTTCGTCCGATGCCGATGAAAATGGTAGAAGCTAAAGACTCATCAATCTGAATTCTCTCTCTCTTCTCTTTTTTCTCTACGCTCTTTTTCTCACTTCTCTGCTCAACACTCTTATCAAAAGCCTTGTCTTGAGCCTTTCTTTCGCTTCTTTCTGCGCGGCTTCTGCGAGGTCTTGAAGACTCTTCAAGCAAGAGCTTTGTAAGGTATCCTGCCACATAAGAGCGACGACCAAGCGGCACGCATTTTTTGAAAAGACGGCGCAGCTTTGTAAGCTCGTCAGGGTCTGCCTCTGTTTCCACTTTCTTTAAGGCATCTGCCAAAAATGACGTTATTTTCTCTTCTTCTAATTCTGTATCTTTATTAGACATAAAATAAAATTCTCCTTTGCTATTTAAGCACTTAAATCGGCGTAATATCCACAGCCTAAGTTCTTAAAGTTGAACCGTGTCAAAAGGCTCTGCATACTTTCTCGCACTATGGAAGGCGGAAAAACGATTTGTCTTGCACCTTTTGCACTTTCAAAAAACTCGCTCATAAGCTCATTTGCAATCCCTAAGCCCCGAAATCCTTCCTGCACAAAAAAAGTCTTTACGACAATCGTCTTTTTGCAGTCAGCAGGGCTAAAAGAGCCTATTATGCAGCCGACAAACTCTCCAGAAATTGATTTACATACGATTCCTATATCAGCTTTTTCACCGTATTCAAAAAAGTAGTTGTTTATGCTTTCTAGTGCCAAAAGAACACCCTGTGGACAATCCAAACTTACATCACTTGAAATTTGCTTTATGGCGCATAAAACAGCTTCTTTGTCGCTTTTGTCTTCAAAGCTCTTAAACACAAAATCAGAAAGCACAAGCTCATCTGTTTCTTCAAAGTTGTCTGCGTCTGCAACTAAGCTCTCTAGCCCCCAGCCTTCTCGAAGTGCA
The DNA here is from genome assembly GCA_937901865.1 of uncultured Treponema sp. GTDB lineage: Bacteria > Spirochaetota > Spirochaetia > Treponematales > Treponemataceae > Treponema_D. Next base: position 1,205 of record CALDID010000113.1, on the reverse strand, counting down.
TTGTACCATTGATAGATTCTGGCCATCATCTTCTTGTTTTTGAAAAAATGCCATTTGCGCTCTATCTCTGGATACTGCTTGACTGCATTCTTAAAGTTTCTAAAAACCCCTCGCCCTGTCAGCAAAATGTCTTTTAGCTCTTGCTTGACAAGCGGCGAATGAAGGGAAAATGCAAACTCTTCTAAAAGAGCATAACCGTCTTTGCTGCTCCATTCAGGCAGAGAAAAAATGACATTCTCATCTATCTGATTTACTTTTTCATCTTGAGTATTCAAATATATTACATCTGGTATTGTAGCGTCGAGAGCGGATTTCACCGTTTGATTTTCCATTGCAAACAATATCTTTTGCACCAGTAAATCAGATAATTCAAATGTCATTTTGCCTTATTTCCCAAGCTCTTCTCTTTTTGAAACGATGCGGCTCACCAAACCATAGCTCACGGCTTCTTCTGCATTGAGCCAATAATCGCGGTCTGTGTCTTTTGTAACCTGCTCTAAATCCTTGCCTGTTTCATCAGAAATAATCTTGTTGAGCTTTGCCCTTGTCTTTGCAAGCTCCTGCGCGTGAATCTCGATGTCTGTCGCGACCCCTTTGATTCCGCTCATTGGCTGGTGGATAAGATACTGGCTGTTCGGAAGCGCAACTCGTCTTTCCTTTGGTACAGCAAGCAAGATTAAAGCCGCCGCACTCGCGACCAATCCCATTCCGATAAGAGTTACAGGCGCATTGATAAAGCGAATCATATCGAAAATAGCAAATCCCGCCTCTACATCTCCTCCAGGTGAGTCGATATACATGCGGATAGGTTCGCTTGAATCAGCTTCCATCATCAACAAATCGCGCACGATTTTTTCAGCAAGCTCTTTGTTAATCTCGCCTGAAAGCAAAATCTGTCTTGTCTTTAGGAATTTCTCAGCGAGAGGGTCAGGAGCTTTGTCCTTTTCACTCTTTGTCTCTTCCTCATCGTCTTCATCATCATTATGAATAATTCCGTATGAATGTAACATCATTCCCCCAAAATATTCTTTGTAAAAAGATAGTAATCGTATATTACAGGCTTTACGCTTTTTGTACAAGCTATCTTGAAAATAAATCCTGCTTGTAGTGTTTCCAAAGTATTTTTTTGTCATTCTCAAGATATGCTCATTCGACCTGTTCGGAAACCGTATGTCATTGCCGTACTTGATACGGCAATCTATTGC
>CALDID010000112.1 GCA_937901865.1 uncultured Treponema sp. | reverse complement strand
CAAAAACATAATCTCTTCAATCTTATTCATAGTTGTATGCTAGTGTACCGCCCCACTAGCTTGGGCTTGTAAAATGTTAGGTCATACGACCGTTTAGATACTCTAGCATTACTAGAGTATCTAACTGTAGTACGACGGTGAGAGCTTACCGCTTGCCTTCCCACGCCAGCTGTACATAAATAGCGTATTCCTTGCGCTGTTTATCCCGCCGCGCCGCTGTAACAGGGTTAAATACTTTTTTGAACTCTCTTACGGCAATGTCCAATCTTTCTTTATCGCTCATATTTCTATACTAGTGTACCGCCCCACTAGCTAGGGCTTTTGAATGTATTAGCTAGACTAGCTATTCAAGTACACAAGTACACTTGTGTACTTGAGGGCTAGTCTACGACTAGGCGCGCGGCGCACTCGGTTTCGATACCTAGTTTACCGAAACCGAGTGCGCAATCCACGCCCACCAAGTGAACGCCTCCCGCCATTCAGCGAAGGGGCGTCCTACCCCTTCACTGTTTAGGACTTCCATAGCGGGATTTCTCTCCGCCATTTCGTCAAGGGCGGAAACAGCTTCCGCTAAAGCGTTTTCAGCCCTCTCTAGCGGAAAGTCCCAGCACCCCCACATAGCGAGGGCGCGCGCTCTCGCTATGTTTCGGTGTGAGCCGAACTGTCGGCGGGCTTCCCGACGCGCCTCTACTAAGGCAAAAACCTTAGTAGAGGCGCGTCGCACAGCAGATTGCACAGCTTGCTGTGCGACCGCGTCTTCTGTAGTGAAGTCGAATCCCTCAAGGATAATCCCTGAGGCTTTAATTTCAAAATCTAAATCTAAATTCATATTTCTATACTAGTGTACCGCCCCACTAGCAAGGGCTTTTGATTTAACTCTATCATACGATAGATTTAATCTTACAAGGGGTATACTTGTAAGATTAAATCTATCGGCAATACTTACCGCCCCCCGTTGCTTGCAACAAGTAGGCTTGTATTGCCGATAGCGTCCGTTACTCCATCGCGCGCTAGCAATAAGCTCTTACTTGCAAATAGTCTTAAGTTTTACTGTACTTTGGAAGTATTACTTAGGCGTTAGCACTACTCCCGTTTCCCTCGTTCTGTCTTTTTGCATACCTTATACTATGCTTAAAACAGCCTTAATTCTATTTGCTATAGCAACCACGGCTTGATAAGTAGACACGCGCCTCTACTAGTAGAGTTTCTACAAAAGCCGCAGTCGCTCGGCTATCCGTTCTCAGCAATAAAATTACAGTACCTACTCAATCAGTATGCACATCATTGATTACTTGTTAAGCCTTAGCTACAACAAGTAATCGCAAGGCTAACCTTTACTCACTCACTAGATAGGGTATCTAATAAGTATCTCAAGGGCTACTAGCCGTAATCTTAACGCGTTACTAGGATTTGGTTTACAGTAGACTTTAGGCATAACTTACGCTTTTTGCTAACATCGCATACAAGCCCAATACTATATAAGTAGTATTTTTATCACCTTGTAACTCTATTAGTAGCGTGTCGCTACGCTTTTGTCTATCGTCAAGGCAATTAGTCGTAATCGCTTAACTTAACTTAACTATACATCATATTCACTTTAACTGCCAGCGCGGCGTACATTTCCACACCCACAGATTTTTTTGCCAAAATCTTTTGAAAAAAACCGAAAATCACAAAACTCGCACGTCGCACTCCACAATAGCACCAGAATCAATAGCATACCATAGCACTCATAGTCATATCCAGCACGATTCCGTGATAATCCAACTTTACTAAAATTTTTTCTAAACTCGTACATCACTTTTTTGCAAAACGGCTTTTGACCCTATTCAGCCATATAAATATATATATTTTTTATATACATTATATAGGGTATATATATACTTCTCCCGCTAGAAGTAGGAGTAAAAAGGTGTAAAAAAAAGTCGATGTATCAGTTTAGAAAAAATTTTAGTAAAAACTCGTCTATCACGAGATAAAAATTACGTCAAATTGGGTGATACTTCTGCTAGGTCGTGCTGAAAATAGGGGATTTCACAAGAAATTGACCCCCCTTCGCCCTAAAACACGTCTATTTTCAATCTCTGTTTAAGATATTATGACTTCTCAAAATTATTCTGTCTACTATTTTTGAGTTGTATACATAGAGAGGGTATTTTAGATTTATATATTTTGTTATATTTAAGGGATAAATGAATGTTGACAAGGGGGATATATTCTTATATAATGGAAATATGGACGTAATACGCATACTTTCTAACACAAAAGACACGTTAAAGGTAGGGGAGATGTCGGAGTTTCAAGGAAAATTGAAGCACCGCAGCCCGAAACAGATAGAAGCCCTTGCGGAGAGTTTGCTTTCAGAAGGTTTGATAATGCCGTTTGTTATTTGGCGGCACGATGGAAAGAATCTTTTGCTTGACGGACACGGCAGATACAAGGCGATACAGTATTTGGCGGAAAAGAGTGTCGCGGACGGCGGAGAGAATATTTTGCAGCAGGATTTTCCTGTGCTTTATGTAGACGCGCAGACGGAAGAGGAAGCGAAAAAAGCCTTGTTGCAAATTTCAAGCCGATATGGAAACGTAACGAGAAAGGGTGCTGCTGCTTTTTGTGCTACTATTCCGCAGTATAGTGCGCCTGTTCTAAAGCCTTTTGCGCCGAAGGAGATGTCGGCAAAGAGATACAAGGCTAAAGCGACGGACAGAACTATATTGAGGGTGTCTGTACCGAATGACATCGCGGAAGAAGTTAAGAAGATGCTAATGGAAGTTCCGTCTATAAGGGTATTGTAATGACGAAAAAACTTGTGCCGATGGTTGATACAGAAAAAGCATTTGAGAATGAAGGGTTTGACGAAGAGAGAACGGCGGTTGATAATGCAAATGAGAAAATATCGCTGACGCAATCTTTCCGGAAACTGCTGAATCTTCCTGCTGAAGAAGACACCATTAAGCGCAAGGATTTAAGAAAGTTAGACCAGACGTTTCTGTCGGTATTTGAGATTGCTAGTCAAGAGGGGCTTACGGTTGCTGAATGGGTGCAGAAAGACCCGACGACAGCGGTGGCATATGCGGAGAACGGGGCGGCGTACTGGCAGAATATTTTGACGACGGCTGCTATGACTGGGGCGTTGGAGATAACGCTTGCGGACGGCAGCACGGCGACGAATACTATATCCAAAAACCAGACGAAACTGATTGAGGTTAGAGTTCGGGAGAGTTTGAAGCAACTCGACTATGTAAATGAATTAGCATTGACTTCCTATAGGAGTGATGAGCAGCGGCGAGATGCGTTACAGCGTGTAATGTACAGACGCGCATTGAAGGGTGATACCCGAATGGCGATATACTTGCACGATAGAACGGAAGGACGACCAAGCGAGAGCAAAGTTGCCGAACTGGATTATGATTACACATATGCAGTGTGGGCGGTTTTGAAAACATTGTTTGACAAGCAGTTGGAAGTGTTGAACTCTGGTTCTGGTGTACGTCTTATCTGTTGTTCACGCCGTGCAGGGAAAACGCATTTGTTGTGTGCTATACTGCTGATTGAGTGCTTGCGTCGCCCAAGGACGAAAGTGATGTACATTGGTGAAACGATGCTACAGTCGGAGAGTTTGGTAGACAAGGCGTGCAACGATATAGTAGACGCAGCGAAGTTGAAAGACAAGAGAGGGCGGCGGCTAGACTGGAAGCACTTGGACAATGGCAGTGAGATAATGGTTCGTGGTTTGAGTAACACGAAAGACCCAGACCAGATTCGCGGACACAATGCGAAAGTTATTGTAATTGATGAGTTTTTTCACTTAAAGAGTGATTTGTTGGACTATATGCAGAAGGAAGTCTTAACGCCTATGCAGTTGGACTTTGCTGATGATTATATGTTTATCTGTGCAGGAACGCCGCCGAGAATTAAAGGAACGTTCGGGGAGAAGGCTTGGATAGAATGGAAAGTGCCTAAGTTTTCTTGGACGTGGAAAGACAATCCGCACCCTGTTAATATAGAAGCGCGAGCTGCGTTTATTGAGCAGAAACTGAAAGAGCAGGGGCTTGATTGGGAAAGCAGTTTTGCCCGCCGTGAATATTTGGGAGAGTTCTGTTATGACGACGACTTGTTGCTATATCCGACGTATTATGCTTATGACCCGCGAGAATCGTTGCCTACGATAAAGCCTACAAGGATTTTGTTCGGTATTGACTATGGAGTGAGTGATAATGACTGCTTAGTAGGCATTGTGTGGAACGATGATGAGGGGCGCGGGTATGTATTCTGCGAAGAGAAGTTCAACAGATTGAATGTACCGCAGGGCGTATCGCAGTTGGAGATGTTGAGTGAGAAGATTGAACACGCTTGGTACGATGCCTTAGACTATTTCCCGACGATGAATAAGAAAGAAGCGAACAAAAGAATCTGGTTTGATGCTGATGATAACGACCAGCATTTGACGGATTATTTGAATATGAACGTACATATTCAGTATGTGGACGAGCAGACGCAAGAGAGAAGGAAATTAAACCTTGAGATACAGAACGCGCATAAAACGGACAAAGGGTTTATGTTTGACCGCTTGAATGATAAGTTCAGAACGGGCGACTTACTTGTAATGAAAGGAAGTAAGCTGGAAACAGAAATGAAATCGACGATAAGAAAGCGTGGTAGCAAAGGGGAGGTATACAATGAAGTTGACGACAGTGCATATCACCCAGACTTACTGCCAGCATTAAGATATGCTATGTGGAACGTAATCGGCGTTAAAGGAGTAAAGTGATGGCAGAAACGGGTAAAAAAAGGGTTGTTGTTGTAAAGAAACATAAGACTGGCTTAACAGATAAACAAAGAGAAGAAGCGGCGAAGCTGAAAGCATTTGCGCAGCAGAATGGCGATGCTATTCGGCAGGCTATTGCAAGCGCGATTGTTAATGAGAGAAACGCGGGCTACAGTGGTAATGTAAGAACTAATGAAAATAGAGCGGGTTACGGGCGCGGCTTAGACAGCGGAAAAGTTTATGTAGATGAAAAAGGGAACAGATTCACAGCAGGTGATACATCTACAAGTTTAGGTGCAACTGTATTTGGAGCAGACAAAGAAACAGGGGCATATAACGCGGCAAAGCAGAGTGAAAAAGATTTAATACAAAATCTGTATAATCAAGCGGCACAGATGAGAGCGGCAAGACCTGCTGGGCAAAAAAACATTAGCGACCCTGTATATGATGAGTTGGTAGGCAAAGCAGACCGTCTGCAAGCAATTCAGATGTTAAAGGATTATTTTAATCCAGACACAAACAAAGTTTTGTATGCAGACGAGGGGGGTGCGCTTCTAAAGAACCCAGCATCTTTTGATTCTATATTCAATTTATATGGAAGTGATAGGGGAGAGCAAGCGTTAAAAGGTCTGCTTGCAGGAGACTCTACAGAGGGGCTGGGTAATACAGTAGCAGGGCAGTATTTAAGCAGAGATGGAGATGAACTTCATATAACACCGAGCATATTGGAACGATTTTTGCGGTCGCAAAAATTGTATGACGTTCTGAGGCGAAGAGAAAAAGAAACAGCAGATGTAGGTGGTTCTGACAATTTGTATCGCAGCAAGTTGGAAGAGATGCTAGGCTACGAGCCAGGAAAGATGAACTCAAGTAGAGGGGGCGATGCTCTAAAATATGGCGATATGGCGAGCATCTTGAAAGCGTTGACAGGAGATATAGCGGCTGCGAGAGAGAAAAAGGCAGCAGGTGGTGGCGAAGGATTGACAGAGAAGGAGAAAGCCGCGGCTCTTGCAAACCTTGAAAATACAAACAATCTTCTTAATCAAAACAAATTCAGAAAAGATGTTATAAAAACTTTTGGCAACAGAGTATTTAATGACTTTGGTATTCCAGAAGCAGAGTTAAAAGATTTATTGAATAATGATACAGTAGAAGATATGAATGGGGTACACCCAAAAATAGGCAACAACAAGTTTACTTCTACTTTGCCAGAACAAGCGGCTGCTTATGAACAGAAAGTGGAAAACGAAGGCGTGGCAGCGGCGAACATAGACTTCTACAATTCGTTCTTGAAACCGTACTTGAGAAAGCTGACAAACACAGAATCGGCAACAAAAGAAGAACAGCTTGTTAAAGACTTGAAGAGAGAGTGGTCTAAGGTTGTAGATAATCAGGCAATTTCAACAGAGGAAGCAGACGAGATAGGAGGAATTATTCAGCAGGTTGAACAAGCATTTGCGAACGGCGAAACAGAAGGGGAACTAGGAAGGTTGATTGGCGAAGCCGTTGACAAAATGCAAGCGGCACTTGACTCAAGAGAAAGACCTTCAGAAGTAGAGGACGAGGTAAAGTTTGTCCAATACTTTGAAGCAAAATATGCGCAGGTACAAGACCAACTGGCAGAAGCAAAAGACGAGATAGAAGATACGATAGTCCGTCTTAGCAATGCCTTACAAGCTGATATAAAGGGGTTGAACGAAGGCGCGAGTGCTATAGCGGCAGGTGTTGATGCTGATACACGGAACGCTATGCAAGACTTGAGGACAGCGGAAAATGCAAAAGACAAACTTGGTAACAACTTGCAACTAATAGAGCAGTTTTATCCAACAGAATCCTCTAGGAGGGCTGCATTAGGAGAAGCTGCAAGCGAATATGCACGGGCTACTGGGGAAATCGAAGAAGCACGAGATTCGTTAGAGAGTACAATAAGAGATAGTGCCTACAAGGGCAGTCTTGCCTATACTCCAGAAGAAAAGCCATATATACAAAATGCCCAGCGAGAGTTAGAGCAGTATACAGAGAAAGCCAGAGAAGGCTACAAGGAAGCCGAAAAGGATTTACAGGCTGTGAAAGATAAGTATGACCAGCAGCTGAAATCGGAAACCTTTGATTCTAACAAGGCTTGGGATTTGAAAGACGACTTGGAAGAAGTTTCTGAAAAATTGACAGAGCTGACACAAGAAGCAGTCCGTATCAAAGAAGAAAGAGAGGAGAAAGCCCAAGCCCATCACGATATGATATACACAAAAGAAGGAAAAGTGCGAAAGGGCATCAACTATGAAAACAACCCTAAAGAAGCGAATGTAGCAGTTGCCAAAATACAAGAAACGGGTGCGCCTATTTATAACAGGTCTTTAGTAAAACGACCAGACCTACAAGCAGAGATAGACCCGCTGATGAATAGAAAGCGGCAAGTTGGTGAATTATCGGAGGAAGTTAAGAATACAGATTTCTTGCCTAAGGCAATGAAAGATTATGACGGAGGAGAAGAAGAGCGAGTAAAGACGACACCTTCGGCAATATCGCCCGAAATAGAAGTAGAGGGAAGTCAAGTTCCTGCTACAAATGGAGCAAATTCAAAAAGAATGACTTTGGAACAGATAAAAAGAGCTGTGAAAGGAATGACAGGACAGACAAGTGATATTGAGTAAGATATTCAAAAAGAGAGCAAAGAAGGAGAGAGAGCCTTCTTTGCTTAGGCAAGTGATTGCCATTTATTATGAACAGGCGCAGCGGCGAAAAGCGATAAGACTGCTTGAGAAGCAGACTTGGAGTATGGATTTTCTAGCAGGTGTGCTAACGAGAGCGGCAAAAAACAATGACCGTCTTTCGCTAGTTATCAAAGATAACGCAGGAAGAACAATTACTTTGACGACAAATGAAGCGAGAGAAAGGTTTGAAGAAGCAGATGATTCAATCTTCAATCACCTTGATGATGAACTTGCTATTCAGAGATTTGTCAGAGAGCATAATACAAGGAAGTAGAAATGAGTTCGGTACAGTGGAAAAAAGACGTAACAGGAATGGCTGTGCCAACGCTATATCCTGGAGAGAGCAGTGATAATTGGGAACTGCCCAACAGTGTTTCAGACGAGTACCACAGGTTGAACGGGATTATAGAAAGCAAGTACAGTAAAGAGTTCTTGAAGATATGTGCTTTTTATAATAAAATGTTTCCGTCGCTGCGGTCTACGACAAGTCAAACACCGTACAATACGGTGGCGTTTACAATAAAAGACCAAGAGCGTACTGATACGGGAGCTGGAACAAACTACAATTATTTGAAGGCTATTGTAGACCAGATAACATCGCGACTAGGAACGATTTTATTCCAGCCGATGTTGACATCTGAAGACCCGAACTACGAGTATGTGATATACAAAGATACAGTAGAGAGAGTTTTAAGAACGTTTATTCGAGATGATAACTTCAACAGAATATGTCTTGAGTGCTTTCATAATGCTGCGATATTGGGATATTCTCACGTTTTCATAGACCCATACACAGGAAGGCTTATCAAAGCCCCCGACTATACTATAGGGGTATTTGAGAGCCAATTCAATCACAATAATGTAACACAAATGCTTTATAGGGATTATTCTTTTCCTGTAACAGAGGTGGGGTACTACTTGTCAGATTGCGATGAGAAGCAACAGCAGGAAGTTTTGGAAACTGTACTAGGGAAAGACAGTATAGATTTCAAGATGTACTTTGACTGTATCGCCCAAGAGGTGTATGTAACCATAGGAAACAAGACTTTACCAGCGAGAAAGTACCCATTTGACAAGGTTTTGATGGCAACTTTCCAGTGGGATACGGGATTCAATCGCACTCATACAACGTCAGAATTTGACAAACTATACCCGATTCAGAGGGAAATAAACAAGATTGCAGCGAAAATACAGCAGTTTGTGCGTATGTACAAAGGACCTGTACCTGTATTTAACAATGATATTGACCTTTCGGTAAAGGAATTGAGCAATGGAAGCGGCGAAGTATTGGTAGTAGATAGCGGCAGACCAGTAGACTCTCTTATGACAGTTATCAATCCGACACCGTTGGACAGTCAGTTAGACGCGCAGATACAAGCATACAAGACGACGATGTTTGAGTTGAGTGGTATCCAGAACTCAAGTTTTGATATGGAACAGATGCGAAGTGCGAGTGCTGTCATTGCGCTTGACCAGATGAGAGATAGTGTGTTTCAAGCGCAGATGAGTGCTATGAGTCAGTTCATAAAAGACGCGCTGCATTTGTACATACAGTTCTACGCAGAGTTTCCAGACTTCAGTGCGTCGGCATCGGTTGTTGATTGGAAGACAGTAAACAACTTAATGAAGAACAGTTACATAGACTTGAAGCCTGTACATCTGAATGACTTTACATCAGACACGAATACGATAGATGTGAAGCCGACAGATTATATGGAGATGATGAGCAGTCAGTTCCTTATAAAATTGTTGAATAACACGGGTAGTTATGATACAATACCTTATTATCTTATTCCAGACGATGTTACTACAAAAGTAGCGGCGACGATGGGAAAGTTTGCGGCGTTAGGGCTAGAGATACCAATGAGTTTGCATAAGTATATGATAAGGGCTTATCTGGAAGAGATTGCAAACGGCGAAGGAGAATTGTAATGGAAGGCGGACAGAAGGCA
>CALDID010000111.1 GCA_937901865.1 uncultured Treponema sp. | reverse complement strand
CATTCCCAGCGCGGATTTAGCCCCGTGACGCAGAAATTGTGCATTCCCAGCGCGGTTTTGTCCCCGTGACGCAGAAATTTTGTGTTCCCAGCGCGGATTTAGCCCCGTGACGCAATAGACCTGTTGGGAAACGATAGTTTTTTTATGCAGCAAGGGGGTTAAGCCCCTTGTCAAATCAGGGTTATCGAACAGGTCTAATGCAGCGAGAGATGTTTCTTGAGTGTTGCACGCACTGCGCCGACTCCTGCTATTTCCTCTAAGAACAGCTCTTCGATTTTCTCTCCAATGCCAGCTTTATACAGGTCAACGCTGAAAATACTTTCGCTCGATAAAATTGCCTTGAGCTTGTCGCCGCAGCTTTCTTTTTTTCCCCATTCGATTCCAGAAAGCTTTGCTTGCAATTCTGAAAGAAGCGGGTCGCTTGAAGGCTCAAATGCCTCTCCGTCATCTTTGATAGCCAGCAAGTAGCGAAGCCAGCCTGCAATCGCAAGCGGTATCGCCGTAAGTGCCTTTGCATTGCCGTCGCGCTCGATGTAGCTTTTTATCGTTTCTCCAAAGCGGATACCCACTTTCTGCGATGTGTCAGTCGCAATTCTTTGCGGAGTGTCGGGCATAAAAGGATTCGGCAAGCGCACTCGCAAGACTTCTTCTGCGAACTTTTCAGGCGAAATGATTTTCGGGTCGGTAACAACGGGAAGCCCCTCTGCGCTGATTTTCTCAACGAGTGTGCGCAGTGTATCGTCTTTCATTTCGTCGGCTATCGTATCAAAACCTAGCAAACAGCCGTAGACTGCAAGAGCCGTATGAAGCGGATTAAGACACGTTGTTACTTTCATTCGCTCTACACGGTTCACGCTTTCGCGGTCAGTCAAATATACGCCCGCTTTTTCAAGACTCGGTCGTCCGTTCGGGAAAGAATCTTCGATGACGAGATACTGCGGTTTTTCGGCGTTGACGAACGGCGCGATATACGTTCCGTTTTTTGTAACAGTGGGCTTCATTGCCTCAATGCCGCTCTTTTCGAGCATTTCGCCGATTTTTGCGTTAGGGCGAGGCGTGATTTTGTCTATCATTGTCCACGGGAACGACACTGTTTTCTCGTCAGAAACCCAAGAAACAAAATCGTTACTGACAAAGCCTCTTTTCTGCCATTCCGCCGCGATTGTAAGAACAGCAGCTCTCAGTTTCTCTCCGTTTCGAGAGCAGTTGTCCATTGAAACAACGGCAATCGGCGTTTTGCTGCTTTCAAAGCGATGATGAAGCAGTGCGGTAACTTGCGCCATTGCTGTCTTTGGCTCTCTAAGCCCGCCCTCGATGTCTTTTGCAATAGAAGGCAAGAAAGTTCCGTCAGAAGAGTAGAGCGCATAGCCTTTTTCAGTAATCGTAAAGCTCACCATTTGCAAACTGTGAGAAGCGAAAATCTCTTTTAGCCTTCTCCATTCAGCAGTTTCGCCTGAAATCGATTTTATCGCTTCACAAAGAGAGCCGATAACTTTCTTTTCTGTTGTGCCGTCAGCGTTGAGCGTTACACCTAAAACAAGATTGTCGTGCGGCGTGTATATCTCGTCGATGATGTCGTATCCGAATGTTTCGGCGCAGATAATGCCCCTGTCCGCATCTCCTTGATTAAGCAAGGTGTCTTGAAGCCCTGCGATGAACATACGGAAAATGTTTCCCGCACCGAAATGCACCCACAGAGGCTCTTTCTTTGTCCGCTCGCTCACGGCGCGAATGTCGTAGCTCGGAAGCGAAACTCCTGTCTTTTCCCACTTAGTTCTGTCGTTTAATCCGTCTATTATCAGTTCCATAAAGTATTCTCCAAAAGTATTATTTAACAAAACACGCTGCGTGTGCGTGTGCGCTTTTGTCGATTGCTTCCCACAAGCCGTTGAGATATGCAGCCCCTAGCGCGCGGTCATACAATCCGTAGCCTGGCATTGCTTTTTCTCCCCAAATCATTCTGCCGTGGTCTGGGCGGATAGGACCTGTAAAGCCGATGTCGTATAAAGCCTTCATAATCTCGTACATATCAAAGCTGCCGTCGCTCGATAAATGTGCCGCTTCCTCGAAGTTCGTCGGTGAATGGAACTTTAAGTTTCTCACATGCGCAAAGTGGATTCTGCCTTTGAGAGAGCGAATCATATCGGGCAGGTCGTTCTTAAGGTTTGTGCCGTAGCTGCCTGAACAGAACGTTACGCCGTTATGAACGTTGTCAACCATCTTCATCATTCTCAAGATATTCTCTTTGTTGATGATAATGCGCGGCAGACCGAACACGCTCCATGCAGGGTCGTCGGGGTGAATTGCCATATTGATGTCATACTTGTCGCAGACAGGCATTATGCGCTCAAGGAAGTATTTGAGATTAGAGAAGAGTTTTTCATCGTCGATGTCTTTATACAGCGCGAACAGTTCTTTCACCTTTTCCATTCGCTCTGGTTCCCAGCCTGGCATAATAGTGCCGTTCATATCTTGCGAAATCGATGAGAACATCTCTTCTGGCTTTATCGCGTCCACAGCTTCCTGCGTATAAGCAAGCACGGTAGAGCCGTCCTCTCTCTTTCGGGCAAGCTCGGTTCTTGTCCAATCAAAAACAGGCATAAAGTTGTAGCAGACGAGGTGAATATCCTCTTCGCCCAAATTCTTGAGCGTTTCAATATATGCGTCTATGTCCTTTTCTCTCTCCGTGCTTCCTGTCTTTATCGCGTCCGAAACGTTGACGCTCTCAATTCCTGCAATGTGAAGACCTGCCGCCGCCACTTCGTCTTTAAGAGAGCGAATACGTTCTCTGCTCCACACCTCGCCAGGCTTTGTGTCGTAGAGCGTCGTGATAACGCCTTTCACTCCTGGAATCTGTCGAATCTGCTCCAATGTTACCGTGTCAAACTTAGAGCCGTACCATCTCAATGTCATTTCCATACAATGCCCCCTAAATCAGCCTTGTGCCGTATCTGTTGTTTTATGGCTTTATTTTACGGCGGAAATGCGCGGTTAGAAAGTATTATTCTTAGCCGTTTTAGCATAATTTTGTTGTGAAATCGGCATTTTTGAGATACCATTTTTTGTATGAAAGATACAATTTTGTTTGCTTCAAAGATTTTTGAAAGCCAAAACATACAGACTTTTTTATTCGATGAAGACTTTTCTGACTTAGAATTATTCGATGCCTCGCTCCGCAAAACGTTTTTTCCGACCGAAGATTACGGCAGAATAAAACGGTGGATTTTGTCGAACTGCACAGAGAAAAATATCTATGTGCTCGAAGATTTTTTCCGCCTTTCAAGCGTTGTCTTTCCTCTAGAAAAAAAAGATAACGATGAGAAACAAAAGTTTTTTATCGCCTCTCCGTTTACCTTTGAAAAAATCACGGAAGAAAGCCTAGAACGCTTTATTTCTCCGTCGGATAATGCTGAAAAGTTGCTGCGCTTTTATCGCACTATTCCCGTAATATTTCACCGCGATACCTTTTTTTCTTTTTTGGGCGCGTTTTTCACGGAGCTTTTCGGCGGCGAGCTCAAAATCAGCTATCACTATTTTGAAGGCAGAGAAAATTATCTGTACAGCGAAAAAGCGGAGCAAAGAGATGAGGAATATTTAAAAGAAGTGGAGGCGAGGTATAATCTTGAACACAAGCTGCACGACGCAATTAGAAAAGCGGATTCGCAAAGCGCGATACGGGCGTTTAAGCAAATGCAGCAGACGGGGATAAAGCCGCGAAGTCCGAGCTATGTGAGAAACAGTCAAAACTTTGCAATCGTGCTAAACTCGCATTTAAGAAAAATTATGGAAGAATGCGGAGTGCACCCGTTTTATGTGGACGAGGTGTCGAGAAATTTTGCCATTGAGATAGAAAAATGCACGAGCAGCGTGCAAGTTTCAGACCTCGCAGTCAAGATGATAAAGACGTATTGCGCACAGATTGCGTCGCACAAGGTGGCTCAGTTTTCCGAGGCGGTGCAGAAAAGCATTTTGTATATCGATTTTCACTTTGCCGAATACGTTTCGCTTTCGGTTATCGCGGAAGAATTACACTTGAATCCGAGCTATCTTTCCTCTCAGTTCACGAAAGAAACGGGCGAAAATATCACGGAATATATCAACCGCACGCGAATAGAGCACTCGCTGCCGCTTTTAGCGCACAGAGAAAAAAGCATTGTGGAAATTGCGGGCGAATGCGGTTTTGACGATATGAATTATTTTTCGAGAGTGTTCAAAAAGATTATGAAATGCTCTCCGAGTGCCTACCGAAGCCGCCTCAATCATTAGCGTCCGTGGGGAATTCCCCAAACGTTCCCTAGAAGAAAAGAAACTCGTGGGGAATTCCCGTTGCTGTAACTTTTTACAAAGCAGCCTGTGGCTGTTTATAGCCAAAATCGGGGATAGAAAGCCAGCGTTCGCGGAAATAGTGCGCCGCCATTTTGGGCTTTCGCTCTCTTGTGAACACGCCTTTTTTGTTGCCGTTCACGCGCAGTAATCCTTGACTTGTCGCAAAATCCGCAAAGTTCCACGCCTGCTCGCCGATAACAAAATCGCACTCATCGAAAACGCGGTTGTTCATCTTGTAATATGCGACTTGATATTCCTCGGTGTAAAGCGACGGCATTGTGTCGTGAAAGCCTGCAACGGTGTCTGCGCCGTATTCGGTGAACAATACGGGCTTTCCTGTCGTCTTCCAAAAGTCGAGTTCCGCACGCAATTTCTTCTCCGCGCTCTCAAGATTCGGCCCGTCAACATACCAACCGTAATAGCGATTTAAGCAGATAACGTCGCTCAAGCGCAATGACACATCGTCTTCTGGCTTTCCGCCAACGGCGACGCTTGCAAGAGTGCAAGGGCGATGCTGTTTGTCGAGGCTTCGCGCAAGGTCGTAGAGCGGCTTAAAGTATTCGTATGCGCCTTTTGCATAGCTGTCTGGCTCGTTGGCAATGCTCCACATCACCACGCAGGCATAATTTTTGTCTCGCGCAATCCAGTCTCGGATAACGTCGGCGTGATGTTCTCTCGTCTGCAATCCTTTTTTTTCGTCGTAAGTGTCCGCTGCTTTCACCGCAAACGCCGCGCCTCCTCCGAATGCAAAGTTCAAGCCGACCGCTGGCGTTTCGTCAATAACGACAATTCCCTCTTCGTCGCATTGCCGCATCATCTCTTCGCTGTACGGATAATGGCTTGTGCGCAATGAGTTTGCTCCCTGCCACTTCATCAGCGAAATGTCTTTCGTGTTCATTGCGAGATTCAAGCCGCGCCCAGCTGGAAACGTGTCTTCGTGCTTGCCGTATCCTTTGAAGTAAAACGGCTTTCCGTTGATTAAAAACTGCGTGCCGCTCACCTCCACCGTGCGAACTCCATAGGGCAGAGCATAGCAGTCGCTTCCCGCTTGCACTTCGATGGTGTACAAATACGCCGCATTCGGATTCCAAAGATGAACGTCTTTTATTTTAAGCGTGCCGTCTAAGCCCTCGCTTTGTGCAACGACTGTGCCGCTTTTGTCTTTTGCGACGACAGTGCATTTTTCTGCATTTCCTGCAAAGTCCACGCAATAAGAGATTTCTGCGTCATCGCCCGAAAGAGATGAAGTGAGCGTGATGTCTCGGATATATTCTTTCGGCGTGGTGTATATGCGTACGCTACGGTTAATTCCTGCGTAATTGAAAAAGTCGAAGTTTGTTTCAAAATGCTTTGATGTTGCGCCGCCCATCATTCCGCCTTCTCGCCCGACGGGGAGCGTGTCATAGCCGATTTCGTTGTTCACGACGATGGTCAATAGATTCTCTCCGTCTGTCAAAAACTCGTTAATCTCTGCTTCAAACGGCAAGAAACCGCCTTTGTGCGTGCAGACAAGTTTGCCGTTCAAAAAGACTTTTGCGTGATGTGTAACCGCGTCGCATCTCAAAACAATGCGCTGCGTGTTGCTCACAAAAGAAGGAAGTGCGAACGTGCGCTGATAGAATACATCGCCCCAGTGGTCGCGCAGTTCCGCGTCTTCTGTCAAATCATTGTAAGAGGCAGGAACGGGAAGTGTGCGATAATCACAAAGCGGAGCTGCTTCCCATTTTTTTGCCAAGCCTTCGCCGTTTTTGTCGGCTTTGAAGTGCCATATTCCGCTTAAATCTGATACGATTCGTGATGAAGTGTGAATTGGATAAAGCATATTTCCTCCTAAAATTAGTTGCTTCCGTGCAGTGTAACCGCGTTTTCTTCAACTCTCTTCTTTGAGAGCGGATACAAAAATGCGAGTGCTAAAGCGAGCACGATAAATGCGATTGCAGGCGCAAGACTTGCCACGCTGTACATACCGTTCGTAACAACGTCGTCGAATGCCGTTTCTTTTGTGTAGCCGATAAGAGAGAGCATAAAGCCCGTGAGCCCAGCACTGAACGCCTGTCCGAGTTTTCGCGCAAACGAATAGACTGCATAGACAGAACCATCGCTTCTCTCTCCGTTTTTAATTTCCATATCATCTATAACGTCGGTAATCATTGCCCAGCAGAGCAAATTGAACACCGCAAGCCCCAGATGTCCAATCGTTTGAAGCGTAATCCACAAGACCACATTGTGAGTGTGCAGTCTAAAGGCGATAAACATCGTTACAGAGCCGATAAGTGCGCCGATAATCGAGAACTCTTTTTTGCCGATTTTGCCCGCGACAGTGGTTGCAAATGTTGAAAGCACCAGCGTTACGCACGTTCCCAAAAGCGACACGACAGACATTGCTTCTCGGTTTTTGAAATAGTTAGGA
Source organism: uncultured Treponema sp. (assembly GCA_937901865.1). Taxonomy (GTDB): domain Bacteria; phylum Spirochaetota; class Spirochaetia; order Treponematales; family Treponemataceae; genus Treponema_D. Next base: position 1,027 of record CALDID010000111.1, on the reverse strand, counting down.
TACAGATAATTGTTCATACCCTGAAACAAATTCTGTGTGATGAGCAGCACGAGCGCACAAGCGATGATACCGATAAGCGAGTGGCTTGAGAAAATCGTCTTGAAGAAGTCGGCGATTTCGAACTTTTTGGTAACCTGCTTCATTTTTACGCGCTCGGTCGAAAGTGTGTAGCAAAGCATATAGGCGACAATAGCGATAATGCCACAGACAACCGACGCTGCAAACATTCTCTCTCCTGAAAATACAACATTGCCCGCATCGTTTTTTTGGAACACAAAGAGCGGCAACGCCGAGCCGATTCCTGTTATCGCGATATTTGCGCCGATAGAGCGGAAAGTAGAAAGCGATATGCGCTCTTTTGGATTGGCGGTAATTGCACTTGCCATAGAACCGTAGGGGATATTGATAGCGGTATAGCACACAGAGCCGTAAAGCAAATAGGTGAAAAACATCCAAACGATTTTAAAGCCCATCGGCATATTGCGAAACCAAAACGCGAAAATAAGCATGCTAGAGATGGCGACAGGCGCGCACATTCGGCGAATCCACGGCAAGAATTTGCCTTTTTTTGTAACAGGACTTCTGTCGCAAACTTGCCCCATAAATACATCGGTGAATGCATCAAAGAATTTCGCCGCCATCATCATTAAACCGACGATAGCTCCCGAAACGCCCATAACATCAGTATAAAATTTCATCAAGAACATGGCGCAGAGAATGAATGTGAAGTCATTTCCGCAGTCGCCGAACATATACCCGATTTTGTCTTTTAAGCCGAACGGCTTGACATCTTTTTCGCCCATAAAAGCCCCCTTTGAAAAAGCATAAATATCTTACAGTTTCAAAGTCTAGGGCTACTTTTTCATTCGCGCAAAGATTTATTTTGTGTCTTTTAGCATTTTTTCCAGATAAAAAGTACAGCCGCCCTGCGCTTTTTGCAAGACGGCTGTTTTTTTGTTACTTCGTCGCCTCTTCCGTTTTTTCCGTTACTTTTGAGCGAGAAACCGCCGCATTTGCCCTCTTCACC
>CALDID010000110.1 GCA_937901865.1 uncultured Treponema sp. | reverse complement strand
CTAAGACAGTTGTTTCTTCATTCTCAACAGCTTCCTTTAATCCTAACATCGTGTCTGCCACGCAAACAATATCACCCTTGTGCAACTCATCTGCATTATCTCGATTGTACACATTGCTTATATCAAACTCCATATAAATCCTCCTCGTCCAAATAGTCGATAAAGTAGCCTTTTACCGTCTTCCCGTTGCAAATTGCGTTGTTTACGGTCTGCCACTGGCATTTTAATTTTGCTGCTACCTCTTTCGAACTCCCTGCAATCACTAGCGGCTCTTGAAAGAGGTCTTTTCTTAAATCTGGAATACACAAAAACACTCTCATAAACACTTTCCTCGCACCCTGCGATAATCTGGCGCATCATACATCGTGATAATCTCGCTATCCTGCGACAGCCTAGATAGTATATCGTTGCCCAAAAAGTTCTCGAAGCAATCAGGGCAATGCGCTTTCCCAACAGGACAATCTTTGCTTAAATGCGCATTTGTCGCCAAAACAAAAGGCAATCCCCGCGAATGTCTTTTGTCCAAAACATAAGACAGCCAACTCAGCTGGAATGTACTTACTTTGTTTTTATCAAGTTCATCGATGAACAACAGCGGGATTGATGCAAGTTCCTCTAAGATTTCAAGCTCTGTGCGCTTGGCAAGCTTGGAATAGCTCTGGCGAATCATACAGCCGATTTCATACGCTGTGTACACTTTGCCGCCCAAGGCTTTCACCGCACAATTCCCCAAATGAGATTTCCCCGAGCCGTTTGCTCCCAAAAGCACGATTTTCCCCTTTTGGCTCGCAATCAACTTTGTTACAGCGGCTTTTGCTCTCTGCTGGCTTTCGGTTTTAGGCTGATAATTATCAAGCGTCTTGTCGTAAAACTCAGGCTCAACTCTTTCTTGCTTACAGAGCGCAATAAATGCCTCTCTCTCCCTTTGCTTTTTCCTCGCCTCTGTTTGCGCTCTGCACGCTTCTTCCGCTTCTTTGTCGCACAGCGGACACGTTACATTCGCCGCTTCCCCATTGAAAAACACAGCCTCTATCTTCACATCGCCGTGCTTTTCGCAATGATGTACAAAGCTCCGTATCTCATACGGCACTGCTCTCAATCTGTTTGTATCAAATGCTCTTTTGCTGTCAAAAAAAAACATTTCGTTTCTCCTTCTTATCTCAGTTGTATCTTGCCCGCAAGCATATCGTTTTCCTCATCGCGCCTATCGCGAGCAATAACAGGCGTTTGGTATCGACTGATATTGCCTTTGAGTACAAAGCGGTCGGGCGTTGACGAAATAAACCGCCTTTCAATCGCTCCCGAGTTTATGCCGTCCGCAAAATTCCTGAACGCCGTTTCGATTTCGGCAATACTTGGCGGATTATCCGTCCAAAACTGCTTCCAATCTTTTGGATTCTCAATCCGCGACATCGTCTGAAATATACAGCACCCGCGATTGTCTTTTGTTTCTTTCCACAATTCCAAAAAACGCGCCGCCTGTTCATTCACTGCCCGTTTATCTTCTTGCCTCTTGCCCTTTTCTGTTTTTTCTTCTGCCTCTGCCTCGTCAGCACACTCTGTTTCTTCTGCCTCTGCCTCGTCAGCACACTCTGTTTCTTCTGTTCCCGCAGGGAGAAAAGCGTCTAGCGGATATGTGTAGCCAACCTCTTTCAAAAACAGCAGCAAATCTGTATCAAGCTCCTTCAAAATCCGTTCGACACCGCGTAGCATATTTTTGTTTTCGAGCCTTTGATGTTTGCACCACGTCGGCAGAATGATGTATTTTTGATAGCGATACACTTTGCCCGCCTGTTCAAATTTGTGCAAAATCGGCTCAATGTCCGCCTCTGTCAGACCCGTGTCAAATATCATACGACGCATAGACAGCTTGTACACACCTGCCGCATTGGTGAGCGGATTGGTAAGCAGATACAGATAAAATCCCTTTTCCGCAAAGGTGAGTTCTTCCGCAATCCACTCATCTTCCCAAAATTCCGTCGAAATATACCGATTCACTTTTCTCCCTCTCTTAGCAGCCTTTCCAATGCTTTTGCCGCCTTAAACTTCACAACTTTGCTCTTCGGCACTGTAAAGCCCAAATTGCTTTTTCGCTCTTTACGTTCTACTGTGCTGAATGTGCCAAAGCCGCGAAGTTCCACACGTTCCCCAAAAGCCACGGCATTCAGCAAAAACTCAACTGCATAAAACGCCGCTTTGTCCGCTTCACAAGCCTTAAAAGCGCATTTTTCTTGAATGTATGCCGCCATATCGCTTCTGGTCATAGTCTTTTTTATCTTTTTGCCTGAATGCCGAACTCTTTCCACTGCTCTTTATCAAACACGAGCTTTACTCTT